>NZ_JBFAIC010000003.1:330237-332483 GCF_040654515.1 Dactylosporangium sp. NPDC050688 | reverse complement strand
CGGCCTCGTGGGGGGCGGGCGCCGTCGCGTTTTCACCGGCGGGCCCCCGTGCGCCGCGGCGCACGGGGACCGGCCCGTCCACGAAGGAGCGTCATGCGCGAGCACGTCCGGCGGGCGGTCGCGGCCCTGACGGCCGCCGCGGCCCTGGCCGCCTGCCAGGCCGACCGGCCCGTCCACGAAGGAGCCGCACCGCCGGCAGGGAGCCAGGCCGCGGGCCCGGCGGGCGGCGCGCCCGACGCGGCCCAGGTGCGCGCGCTGCTGGCGGACTCGTGGGTGAGCGACGGCCGGCGCGGCTACTTCGTGGACGGCGCGTGGAGCGCGGCGCGCTCGCCGTTCTCCCTCTACGACACGTACTGGCGGCTGCGGCTGGAGCCGGCCGCCGCCACGACCCTGGATCGCGACGCCGTGGCCCGCTGGCTGCCGGGCGCGCTGCAGGGCCGGCAGGGCACCAGCCCGCTGCCCGCCATGGGCCAGATCGGCTACGCGGTGCGCATCGCCGCCGCAGTCGGCGCGCCGGCCACCGGCGCCGGACCCGCGATCGAGGCGCTGCGTTCCGGCGGGCGCTACCGCACCAGCGGCGGATCGGCACCGAACTGGGGCAGCACCGCGCTCGCCGTCGAGGCGCTCACCACCGCCCGGTTGCCCGTCCCGGACGCCGTGACCGAGACCCTGCGCTCGGCGCTGCGCGAGGAGGGGCCGCCGTGGACCGCTGCCACGGCCGTGGAGGCGCTCGTGCCCCAGCTGCAGGCGGCGGCCGTGCTGTCCGGCGCCGGCCTGCCCCCGCAGCTGCTCGCCCGGCGGGTACAGCAGGCGCTGGACGCCCTCGGCGAGCTGCCCGACGTGGTGTGGCTGGGCGCGCAGGCGCAGCTGCGCCAGGACGCCGCCCGGCTCGGCATCGCCACGACCGCGTTCCCGCTGCACACCTGCGACCGGCTGCTGCGCCCCGACGGCACGGTCGCCGTGCCCGGCCAGGCCGCGGCCGACCCGCAGCTCACCTTCTACGCGCGGGCCGTGGGCTGCGCGCGGGCCGTCGTGCCGCCGGCGCCGCCGCGCTCGCGCGCCGGGTGGCCGGCCGCGGACGAGCTGGCCCGGGCGTTGCCCGCCAGCCTCGCCGGCCTGCGGCTGGCCGGGCTCCTGGGCGCGCCCGACCCGGCGCTGCCCGACCGGCTGCGGGCGAGCCTGCTCGACGTCTGGCTGCCCGCGCTCACCGGCCCCGGCCAGGGCGGCGCCGGACGGGCCCTGGCCGCGTCGCGGCTGCGGGTCCTCGCCGCGCAGGTCGCACCGGGCGACCGGGCCCGCGTCGAGCTCGCCGTGGCCGGCTGGTCACCCGACCTCGACGACGACCTGCAGCGGCTGCTCGCCGTCACCGACGCCGCGCTGCTGACCGGCGACGGCGAGCGCCGGGCCGTAGCGGCGCGCATCCCGGTGTCCGGGCAGCGGTCGATGTTCTCCGCGGCCGCCGAGGAGCTCGCGTCCCGGCTGCTCGGCGGTGACGCGCCGCGGCACGCGTCGGCCGTGGCCACCGTCGCGGCGCTGCGCCTCGACGGCGGTCTGCACCTGGTGTCGGCTGCGCCCGGCGGTACCCCGCCCGCCGACGCCGGCTCGCTCACCGCGACCGTGCTGGCCGCCTGGATCGGCGGCACCAGCCTGCCCGTCACCTGGTGGGCCGCCCGTGGCCTGTGCCGGGCCGGGCACTGCGGCGAGAACACCGCCGAGGCCGCCCAGGGCGACGGCACCGCCCTGCGCATCCTGGCGCTGATCCATGCCTGCGCCCAGCCGGCCTGCGGCCCCGGCGTCCCGCTGCTGCTGTGAGCGCCGCCGGCCGCGCACTGGCCGCGCCGCCGGTGCGCGGCTACGAGGGGGCGGTCGCGTCGAGCTTGCGCACCTGCAGCCACATGCCCGTGGCCCGCAGCCGCGCGACGAGGTCCAGCCCGGCGCGCTGGTCGCGGGGCGCCAGCACGAACACGAACTCGACGCCCTCGCCGCGCCCGCCCGGCCACACGACCGTCACGGGGGTCCTGGTGAAGGTCATGCCGGCCTCCAGCAGCGCGCGGTCGACCGCGTCGACCGCGTCGCCGAGCGTCGTCAGGTGGTACGCCGCCACACCCTGATAGATCTGCACGCCTCATTGTGGCCCAGCGGCACGCCCAGCGGTGCGGTCTGCGGTGCGGTCTGCGGTGCGGTCTGCGGTGCGGTCTGCGGTGCGGTCTGCGGTGCGGTCTGCGGTGCGGTCTGCGGTGCGGTCG
>NZ_JBFAIC010000003.1:320117-330139 GCF_040654515.1 Dactylosporangium sp. NPDC050688 | reverse complement strand
TGCGGTGCGGTCTGCGGTGCGGTCTGCGGTGCGGTCTGCGGTGCGGTCTGCGGTGCGGTCTGCGGTGCGGTCTGCGGTGCGGTCTGCGGTGCGGTCGAGGAAGTCCTGCAGCTCGTCGAGGGTGTCGGGGATCTCCGCGCCCGCGGCCATGTCGGGCAGGTCGTCCTCCATATGGTGCAGCGGCCGGTACGCCAGGCCGAGCGCGCCCCACCCGGCGAGGAGCACGCCGCACGCGAGCAGGATCAGGGCGGTGCCCCGGTCGGCGCCGGTGCCGACCACCCGGCCGAGCGTGCCGGCGAGCGCGCCGCCGGGGGCCAGCAGCGGCGCCGCGGCGCCGGTGAGCAGCGGCGCGGTCAGGAACGCGGCCGGGGTCATGGCGACCGCCAGCATCTGGTTGGTGGCCAGGACCCGGCCCTGCAGGTCCAGGCCGACCTTGACCTGGATGATGGCGAGCCAGTGCGCGTTGAGGATGGTCAGCGACGCGTACCAGATGAGGCTGCCGGCGGCGGCGACCGCGGTCGACGGGCGCAGGCCGACGAGGACCGCGCCGAGGCCGACGCCGATGACGAAGCCGACCATGCCGGTGGCGCGGCGGTCGGCGCCGCCCCACAGGACCATGACGAGGGCGCCGAGGCCCGCGCCGACGCCGCTGCAGGTCGTGACGACGCTGACCGCGGTGGTGCCGCCGAACGCGTACACGGTGGGCACGGTGACCGCGAGGGCGAGCATGGCCAGGTAGTTCTCCACCACGAAGAACCCGATCATGATCATGAGCGGGCGGCGGCGGGTGAGGAACCGCCACCCGCCGGCGATGGCGCGGGCGAACGTCTCCTCCTGGCGGCGGAACAACCGGTCGGGAAGGCGCACCACGAGCAGGGTGCCGACGCCGACGAGCAGCGACGCGACGTCCACGGCGACGACCCACGGCATGCCGAGCGCGGTGATGAGCGCCCCGCCTGCGAGGGGCGCGATCAGCATGCCGATGCCAGGGCCGAGGTTCGCCAGGGCGTTGGCCTGTCCCAGGTACGGCTTCGGCACCAGCTGGGCGACCGCGGCCAGGTACGCGGGCCGGTGGAACGCGGTGACCGCGGACAGCAGCCCGGCCAGCAGCCCGACGCTCCAGATCTCCAGGCGGCCCGCGGCCAGCAGCCCGACCACCACGGACATGACGGCGGCGCCGGCGCCGTTGCAGGCCAGCATGATCCGGCGCCGGTCGAACCGGTCCGCGACCGCGCCGCCGAGCGGCAGCAGCACGATGGCGGGCAGCAGGGCGAGCATGGTGACCAGGGCGTAGTCGGCGACCCGGCCGTGCTGCTGGTACGCCCACACGCCGAGCGCGAAGGAGCTGAGGGCGGCGCCGATCAGCGACGCGGTCTGCCCGGCCGCCATGAGGTAGAACTCGCGCAGGTCGCGGCGGGCCCGGCCGCCGGTGACCGCGGTGTGCACCGGCGCCGGCGGCCGCCCGGCCCGCCAGTCGGTGACCGCGCCGGCGATCTGCTCCGCGGCCGCGGCCGCCTGGTGCTTGAGGAAGTAGTGCCCGGCGCGGGGCAGCACGGCGAGGGCGACCCGGTCGGCGAACGCGCCCCACTCGGCGTACCGCTCCTCGTACAGCTGCGTGGAGCGGTCGCGGGCGCCGATGAGGCACAGCACCGGGGCCCGCAGCCGCCGCCGGTCGGTGCCGGTCAGCTCGCGGCTGAACCACGTCTGCGCCTCGTCGACGTCGTGGCGCAGCCCGCGCAGGATCACGTCGGTGTCGAGCCCGGCGTCGTCGTCGAGGCCGCCGAGGGTCCGCAGGAAGTCCCGGTACGCCCGGTCCGACGTCCACCAGGTGGCCGGGATCCGCCGGTGCAGCCAGGCGGTGACCCGGCCGGGGAGCCGGGCGGCGGGGAAGCTGCCGCCGACGACGAGCCCGGCGACGTCGCGGCCGCCGGCCTCCAGGCGCAGCGCGAGCTCGGTGGCGGCGGCGGAGCCGACGCAGTGGCCGTACACGAGGACCGGGCCGGGTGGCAGGTCCGCCATCACCCGCTCGACCAGCTGCGCCATCGGCAGGGTCGGCTCGTCGGGGCGGGCCGGGTCGTGCCCGGGCAGCTCGACCGCGAGCACCGCCGCGCCCGGCAGGCGCCGCGCCAGCTCGGTGGCGAGCGGGCCGTACGCGGCGGCCGAGCCCCCGCCGTACGGGACGCACACGACGTTGAGGGTGGCGCCGGCGGCCGGGCCGGCGAGGCGGTGCAGCAGGGCGGTGGCGCCGCTGCCGCCGTCGAGGTGGGCGGCGAGCTCGCGGACGGTCGGGTGGGTGAACAGGTCGATGACGCGCAGCTGCGGGTCGATGGCGCGCACCGCGCGCACCGCCTTGAACGAGTCGCCGCCGAGGGCGAAGAAGTCGTCGTCGGCGCCGACGTCCACGCCGTCGAGGACCTGCGACCAGGCCGCCGCGACCAGCACCTCGGTCGGGGTGCGCGGCGCGACCCGGGTGGCCGCGGCGGGCGGCTCGGGTGCGGGCAGTGCGGCCCGGTCGACCTTGCCGTTGGCGGTGAGCGGCAGCCGGTCCAGGGCGACGAACGCCGACGGCACCATGTAGTCGGGCAGCCGGTCGCGCAGCGCGGCCCGGATCCGGGCCGGGTCGGCGGTCGCCGGCGTGACCCAGGCCGCGAGCCGGCGCGTGTGCGCCTCCCCGACGGGCAGGACCACGGCCTCCCGCACGCCGCCTGCGGCGCGGACCGCGGCGGCGACCTCGTCGAGCTCGACCCGGAACCCGCGGATCTTCACCTGGTCGTCGACCCGGCCGAGGATGTGCACGAGGCCGTGGGCGTCGACGCGGACCCGGTCGCCGGAGCGGTACCGGCCGCCGGTGAACCGGGGGTCGGGGCCGTGCAGGTAGCCGCGGGCGACGCTGGGGCCGCCGATGCGCAGCTCCCCCGGCACCCCGGCCGGCACGGGCCGCCCGGCCCGGTCGGTGACCTGGCAGGTGACGTTGGCGAAGGGCCGGCCGATCGGGACCGTGCCGTGCCGGCGCGCGGCGGGGACCTCGCGCACGTCGCAGCCGAGGACGGACACGGTGGTCTCGGTCGGGCCGTAGTGGACCTGGACGTCCAGGTCGGGCCGGGCCTGCTCGATGCGTTCGACGAGCTGCCACGGGCAGGGTTCGCCGGCCAGGACGAGCAGCCGGCGGGGCAGCAGCGCGGCGAGGTCGCCGTGCGCGGCCAGCAGCTGCAGGTGGCTGGGGACGAGCTTCATCGCGTCGACCGGGTGCGCGGCGAGGTACGCGGCGAACGCGGCCGGGTCGGTGGCGGTCTCCCGGTCCACCAGGTGCGCGACGCCGCCGGTGGTCAGGGCGCCGAACAGGTTGGTCATGCCGAGGTCGGCGGCGTGCGTGGACACCAGCGCGTACGAGCCGTGCCGCCCGATGCGCCCGGCGACGGCCTGCAGGTAGTGGGTGATCTGCCGGTGCTCGACGGCGACGCCCTTGGGCTTGCCGGTCGAGCCGGACGTGAAGATCACGTACGCGAGGTGGTCCGGCGGCACCGGCACCGCCGGCGCGGGCCCGCCGGTGACATCGGCAGTGACATCGGCGACGACGATCGCCTCACGGCCGGGCACCCGGTGCGCGAACGCCGCCTCGGTGAGCACCCACCGGACCGCGGCGGCGTCGAGGATCTCCGTGACCCGCCCGTCGGGGTAGCCGGGGTCGACGGGCAGGTACGCGGCGCCGGCCCGCAGCGCGCCGAGCAGCGCCACGGGCAGGGCGGTGCCGCGCTCGGTGAGCACCGCGACCGGCTCCTGCGGCCGGACCCCGGCGGCCAGCAGCCGCCCGGCGACGGCGGCGGCGCGCCGGTCGAGCTCGGCGTAGGTGAGCCGGCCGTCGGCGGCGACGACCGCGGTCGCGTCCGGGGTCGCCGCCGCGTGCCGCGAGATCAGCTCGTGCAGCGGCAGGTTCAGGTCGAACCGGGCCGGCGGGCCGTCCGGCCCGCCCGGCGCGGCGGGCTCCAGGGGCAGCTCGCCGACCGGGCGGTCCGGCGCGGCGACGAGCCCCGCCAGCAGCGTCACGAACCAGCCGGCGAGGCGCCCGGCGGTGGCGTCGTCGAACAGGTCGGTGCGGTAGACCAGGCTGCCCTCGTACCCGCCGCCGGCCCGGGACAGCCCGAGGTTCAGGTCGTACTTGGTGGTGCGTACCGGCAGGTCGGCGATGCGCGCGTCGACGTCCGGCAACCGCAGCGGCGCGGCCGGCTGCTCCAGGACGTTGAGCAGTACCTGGAAGATCGGTGTGGTGGCGAGGTTCCGCTCGGGCTGCAGGCGCTCCACGATCTGCTCGAACGGGGTCTCGGCGTGGGCGAGGGCGTCGATCGCGGTCTCCCGGGCCCGGGCCAGCAGCTGCCGGCCGGTCGGGTCGCCGGAGCAGTCGGTGCGCAGCACGAGGGTACCGATGAAGCAGCCGATCATCCGCTCGACGTCGGGGTGGTGCCGGCCGGCGGCGGGGACACCGACGGCGACGTCGTCCGTGCCGCACACCCGGGCCAGCAGCGCCTGCCAGGCGGTGAGCAGCACCATGAACGGGGTGGCCCCGCACGCGGCGGCGAGCTCGCCGGCCCGCGCGGCGAGGCCGGCGGGGACGGTCACCGGCACCTGCCCGGCGGCGGCCCCCGCGACGGCGGGGCGGGGCCGGTCGGTGGGCAGGTCCAGCACCGGCGCCAGGCCCGACAGCCGCCGCACCCACCAGTCGAGGTCCACTGTGGACGTCTCGCGGTGGGCCTGCCAGCGGGCGTAGTCGGCGTACTGGACCGTGGGCGCGGCCGGCGCCGGCACGCCCGTGACGCGGGCGGCGTACAGCTGCCCGATCTCGGTCAGGGCCAGGTCCACCGACCACGCGTCGAACGCGATGTGGTGCACGACGAGCAGCAGCACGTGCTCGTCCGCCCCCGACCGGCCGATGAGCGCGCGCAGCGGCGGCTCCTCGGCGAGCCGGAACACCCGCCGCCGGAAGCCGTCCAGTTCCCCGTCGGTCTCGACGGGCACGTCGTCCGCGCTGCCCAGCACCGCGGTCGGTACGCCGTCGCGGTCCACGAACCGGGTACGCAGCACGTGGTGCCGTTCGGCGAGGTCACGGACCGCGCCGGTCAGCGCGGCCACGTCGAGCGGGCCGGTGAGCCGGACCGTGGCGGTCACGTGGTAGGCGGCGCTGTCCGGCTCCAGCTGGTGCATGAACCACAGCCGGGCCTGCGCCGGGGACAGCGGTGCCGGCATGGCAGGGTCGCCGGCGGGGATCGTGGTGGCGGTGGCGGCGGCGGTACGGGCAGCGCGGCGCGCCCCGGCCAGCCGCTGCTGCAGCAGTGAGCGCTGGCTGTCGGTGACCGTCACGCCTGCGTCACCTCGGCCAGCAGCAGCGACTCGAGGGCCGCGGCGAACCCGGCGAGGACCGGCTGCTCGAACAGCAGCCGCACCGGCACCGGGAAGTCCAGCGCGTCGCGGAGCCTGCCGACGACGAGGGTCGCCGACAGCGAGTGCCCGCCGAGGGCGAAGAAGTTGTCGTGCACCGACAGGTCGTCGCGGCGCAGCACGGCACCCCACACCTCGGCGACCAGTTGCTCGGCCTCGGTGCCGGGCGCGACCCGGGCCCGGGTCTGCTCGCCGGAGTCGGGCAGGGCGGTGCGGTCGACCTTGCCGGAGCCGTTGACCGGCAGCGCCGGCAGCGTCATCCACCGCCGCGGCACCATGTGGTCCGGCAGCGCGGTGCGCAGCAACGTCTCCAGCCGCGCCGGGTCGGGGGTCGCGCCGGGCCGCGGCACCACGTACCCGACGAGGTGCGCGTCACCGGAGCCGCCGCCGGCGACCGCGACGACGGCCTCGGCGACGCCGGGCGCGGCCCGCAGCTGCGACTCGATCTCGCCGAGCTCGATGCGGTGCCCGCGGACCTTCACCTGCTGGTCGCGGCGGCCCAGGAAGTCCAGGAGCCCGTCGGTGCGCCAGCGCACCAGGTCGCCGGTGCGGTAGCAGCGCGCGCCGGGCCGGTGCGGATCGGCGACGAACGCGGCCTCGGTCAGCTCGGGCCGGGCATGGTAGCCGCGGGCCACGCCGGCGCCGCCGATCCACAGCTCGCCGGCGGTGCCGGGCAGGGCGAGCCGGCCGGCATCCGGGTCATGGGGGTCCATCACGTACACCCACTCTCCGGGCATCGGCGTGCCGATCGGCACGGTGTCGCCGACGGGCGCGGTGACCCGGTACATCGTGGAGGTGACGGCGGTCTCGGTCGGGCCGTAGCCGTTCCAGAACTCGCCGAGCCGGGCGGTCAGCTCCCGGGCGAGGGCGGGGTCGACGGCCTCGCCGATCGCGACGGCCCGCACCGCCGGCGCCCGCCAGCCGGCGGCGACGAGCATCCGGAACGTGGTCGGGGTCGCGGTCATCACGGTCACGCCCGCCTCGGTGATCCGCTGCGCGACGAGGTGCCCGTCGACGGCGACGGCCCGGTCGAGCAGGACCAGCCGCAGCCCGTGGCCGAGGGCGACCCACAGCTCGAGGCCGGCCACGTCGAAGGAGAGCGCGGTGAGGCCGAGCATCACGTCGCCGGGGGTCACCGGCATCAGCGCGCACTGCCCGGCGACGAACGCGGCGAGGCTGCCGTGGCTGAGCTCGACGCCCTTGGGGCGGCCGGTCGAGCCGCTGGTGTAGAGGATGTACGCCAGATCGGCCGGCTTGACGGACGGCAGCGCGCCGGGCGGGCCTCCGGTGAGGGCCGCGGCGAGGTCCACGACGGCGGTGCCGGTGCCCTCGGTGAGCTGCCGCGCCAGGTCGAGGGTCTCCGCGGTGGCGAGGACGACCCCGGCGCCGGAGTCGCCGAGCTGGTAGCGCAGCCGTTCGACGGGGTGGTCGGGTTCGAGCGGCACGTACGCGGACCCGGCCTGCCACACGCCGACGAGGGCGGCGGGCAGGTGCCGGTCGCGGGGCAGGCAGATCCCGACGGGGGTGCCGGGTCCGGCGCCGTGCGCGCGGACGGCGGCGGCGACGCGTGCCGCGGCCCCGGTCAGCTCCTGGTAGGTGAGGGTGCCGTCGCGGGCGTCGACGGCGACCGCGCCGGGGCGCGCGGCGGCCTGCGCGAGGACGGCGTCGAGCACCGTGGCGGGGGCGCCGGCGGGCAGCGCCGGGCCGGTGCCGAGGGTGAGCAGCGCCGCGCGTCCGGCGTCGCCGAGCAGGTCGAGCCGGGACAGCGGCCGGTCCGGGTCGGCGAGCATCCCGTCGAGCAGGGCGAGCAGCCACCGGGCCCACCGCTGCACGGTCTCGCGGTCGAACAGGTCCCGGCGGTAGCTGATGAAGCCGTCGTACCCGCCGTCCCGGCCGGTGAGCGACAGGCTCACGTCGAACTTGTTGGAGTCCAGCGGCGACTCGAGGCGTTCGGCGCGCACGCCGGGCAGGACCGGGTCGCGCTGCGGGGTCTCGAGCAGGAACAGCATCGACTGGAAGATCGGCGTGGTGGCGGTGGAACGTTGCGGCGCGACGGCCTCCACGACCTGCTCGAACGGCGCGGCGGCGTGCCCGAACGCCTCGAGGGTCGTCTCCCGGACCCGGTCGAGCAGCTGCCGGCCGGTCGGGTCGCCGGACAGGTCGGTGCGCATCACCAGGGTGTTGATGCAGCAGCCGACGACCTGTTCGGTGGCGCGGTGGTGCCGGCCGGACTCGGGGACGCCGACGGCGACGTCGTCGCTGCCGCACAGCCGGCCGAGCAGCGCCTGCCAGGCGGCGAGCAGCACCATGAACGGGGTGGCGCCGCCGGCGCGGGCGGCCTGCCGGATCCGGGCGGCGAGCGCCGGCGGCAGCTGGACGGGCTCGTAGCCGCCGGTCCAGTCGGCGACGGCCGGGTACGGGCGGTCGGTGGGCAGGGCGAGGGCCGGGGCGAGCCCGGCGAGCCGGTCGACCCAGTACGCGACGTGCTCGCCGGTGGCGCCGGCCGCGCGGGTCGCCTGCCACTCGGTGACGTCGGCGTACTGCAGGCGCGGCGGCGCGGGCGGGGCGGTACGGCCGAGGCGGGCGGCGTAGAGGGCGCCGACCTCGTCGAGCATCAGGTCCTGGGACCACGCGTCGGTGGCGATGTGGTGCACGGTCAGCGCCAGCACGTGGTGCTCGGCGCCGAGGCGGAACAGCGTGGCCCGCATCGGCGGCTCGCGGTCCAGCCGGAACGGGCGGCTCACCTCGGCGCGCAGCGCGGCGGCGAGGCCCGCCTCGTCCGCGTCCACAAGGGACAGTTCGATCCGGTCGGCGGGCCCGGCGACCGCGACGGGCCCGTCCGGTAAGCCGTGTCCCGGGGCGGGCGTGACGATGACGCTGCGCAGCACCTCGTGCCGGGCGGCGACGTCGCGCAGCGCCGCGAGCAGCGCGCCGGCGTCGAGCGGGCCGGTCAGGCGCAGCACGGCGGGCACGTGGTAGATCGACGTGTTCGCCTCGAACTGGGCGTTGAACCACAGCCGGCGCTGCGCCGGCGACAGCGGCTGCGGCGCGTCCGGATCGGCGCGGCGCGGGATCTCCGCGCCGTCGTCGGCGACGGCGGCCCGGGCCGCCGCGACCCGCCGCTGCATGAGCTCCCGCAGGGTGTCGCGGGACGGTGCGGTGTCCTCGTGGGTGTGCTGGTCAGACAAGGTCATAGTCATTTCCCCGGATGGTTGTGGCCGGGTGTGGCCACGATGTCGTCCATGACAAGGCGCTCCAGGCGCTCGGCGAAGTCGGCGAGCACCGGGTGGTCGAAGAGCAGCCGCACCGGCACCGCGCAGCCGAGCGTGTCGCGCAGCCGCCCTGCGACCCGGGTCGCGGCGAGGGAGTGCCCGCCGAGGCCGAAGAAGCTGTCGCCGGCGTCGATGCGGTCCGTGGCGAGGATCTGCGCCCACACGTCGGCGACCAGTTCCTCCATCACCGACGCCACCGGCCGGCCCGCCGTGGCCGGCCCGCCGGCCTGGTCCGGTTCGGGCAGCGCGGCCAGGTCGACCTTGCCGCTGGGCAGGGTCGGCAGCGCGTCGAGCACCACCCAGCGGTGCGGGACCAGGTACTCGGGCAGCCGGCGGCGCAGGTGCTCGGCGGCCTGTGCGCCGGTGACCGCGCCGGGAACGGTACCGGCGACGTAGCCCACGAGGTGCGCCTCGGCGCCGTGCCCGCGGGCGGTGACGACGGCGTGCGCGACATCGGGGTGACCGCGCAGCGCCGCCTCGATCTCGCCGAGCTCGACCCGGTACCCGCGGATCTTCAGCTGGTGGTCGCGGCGGCCGCGGAACACGAGCTCCCCGTCGGGGCGGCGGCGGACCAGGTCGCCGGTGCGGTAGCAGCGCCCGCCGGGCACCGCCGGGTCCGGCACGAACGCCGCTGCGGTCAGCTCCGGCCGCCGGTGGTAGCCGAGGGCGGGGCCGGCGCCGCCGATCCACAGCTCGCCGGTGACGCCCGGCGGTGCGAGCCGGCCGAGCGGGTCCATGACGTAGAGCCGCTCCCCCGGCAGCGGGTGCCCGATCGGCACGGTGCCGTCAGTGCCGTCCACGTCGTCGGCGGCGGTCACCCGGTACGCCGAGGACAGAACGGTCGCCTCGGTGGGGCCGTACACGTTCCACAGCTGCTGGACCCGGGGCAGCAGGTCGCGGGCGAGGGCCGCGTCGAGGGCCTCACCGCCGGGCCACACCCGCAGGTCGGGGGTGCCGGTCCAGCCGGACGCGAGCAGGGTCCGCAGCATCGTCGGCGGCACGTTCATCGCGGTGATCCGGTGCTCGGCGATGCGGTCGGCGAGCCGGAACCCGTCCACGGCGCTGTCCCGGCCGACCACCACGCAGCAGGCGCCTGCGCCGAGCGACGTCCAGATCTCCGCGCACGAGGTGTCGAAGCTGAGGGTCGCGACGGCGAGCATCCTGTCCCCGGGCCCGAGGCCGGGCTCCAGGCGCAGCGCCTCGGTGAGGGCGGCGAGGCCGGCCTGCGCGACCGCGACGCCCTTCGGGGTGCCGGTCGACCCGGACGTGTACAGCAGGTACGCGAGGTCCCCCGGCCCGACGGGCGGCAGCGCCGGGTCT
>NZ_JBFAIC010000003.1:0-320018 GCF_040654515.1 Dactylosporangium sp. NPDC050688 | reverse complement strand
TCGTTCGAGGTCTCGTTCGAGGTCTCGTTCGAGGTCTCGTTCGAGGTCTCGTTCGAGGTCTCGTTCGAGGTCTCGTTCGAGGTCTCGTTCGAGGTCTCGTTCGAGGTCGAGGTCGACGGCGCGGGTCCCGGCGACGCCCGCCGCGGCGGCCGCCGTGCCGGTGCGGCACAGCACGGTGCGGACCCCGCCGTCGGCGGCGAGCCACCCGAGCCGCTCCGCCGGCAGCTCCGGTTCGAGGGGCAGGTACGCGGCGCCGGCCCGCCACACACCGAGCAGCGTCGCGGGCAGCCGGTGGTCGCGGGGCAGGCACACACCGACGACCTCGCCCCGGCGCGTGCCGCGCGCCAGCAGGACCGCGGCGACCCCGGCGGAGGCGTCCCACAGCTGCCGGTAGGTCAGGTGCGCGCCGGCCCCGGCGACGGCGATGTCGCCGGGGCGCTGCCGCACGTGCCGTTCGACGGCGTCCACGACGGTGGCGGGGGCGCCGGCCGGCAGCGGCGGGCCGGCGGCGAGGCGCAGCAGCTGCGCCTCCTCGGCCGCGGTGACCAGCGGCACCCGCGACAGCGGCCGGTCCGGGCCGGCGGCGATCCCGGCGAGGACGTGCAGCAGCCGGTCGGCGAACGTCTCCACCCACGCCCGGCCGGTCAGGTCGAGGTCGTACTCCAGCTGCAGCTCGGTGCCGGCGGCGGTCTCGTTGACGAAGACGGTGAGCGGGTTCTGCGCCCCGCCGCAGCTCAGCTCGCCGAGCAGGTCGAGGCGCAGCCCGCCGCGGCGCACCGTCACCGGCAGGTCCGGCGGCTGCGCGGACAGCACCACCGGGGTGAGCATGGCGCCGCGCGGCTGCCCACCGACCGCGTCGAACAGGTCCGCGGTGGACGGGCGCGGCCGGTCCAGGGCCCGCGCGGTGGTGGCCGCGGCGGCGGCGATCGTGTCGCGGACCGTGGCGGCGGCCGCCAGGCGCAGCCGGACCGGCAGCACGTCGACGAGGGGCCCGATCACCCGGTCCAGCTCGGGTCCGGCGCGGCGGGCGACGACGGCGCCGACGAGGACGTCGCGGCGGGTGGTGTACCCGGCCAGCGCCAGCCCGAGCGCGGTCAGCCAGCCGGCGAACGGTGCGGTGCCGCTCGCCGCGCACACCGCTGCCAGGCCGGTGACCAGCGCCGGCGGCACCGGGCGGGTGAGCCGCTCGCCGCGGAACCCGCCGGTGCCGGTGAACAGCTCGTCCGGCGGCGACGCGCCGTCCAGCTCCTCGCGCCACGCGTGCCCGGCCGGGCGGGCGGGGGCGAGCGCGAGGTCGCCGACCTGCAGCGGCGGCGGGGCCACGCTGCCGGGCTCGGCCAGCTCCGCCGCCAGCTCGGTGAGCAGTGACCCGGTGGACCAGCCGTCGAACGCGACGTGGTCGGCGACGAGCACCAGGTCCGACACGTCGTCGGTGAGCCGCACGACGTCGGCCCGCAGCAGCGGTACGGCCTCCGCCAGGTCGAACGCGTGCCGGGCCGCGGCGGCGGCGATCGCGCCGGCCCGCTCCTCGCGCTCGGCGGCGGGCAGGTCGCGCAGGTCGTGCCCGGTCACCGGGACGTCGGTGCCGGCGCCGACGACCGCGACCGGCTCGCCGTCGCGCTCCACGATCCGGCTGCGCAGCACCTCGTGCCGGGCCACCACCGCCGCCAGGGCCCGGCGCAGGTCACCGGCCCCGGCGCGGCCGGTGAGCCGCACCCGGAACGCCACCGTGGTCACCGCCGGCACGGGGCTGACCTGCCGCAGCGTCCACAGCTCCCGCTGGGTCGGGGTCAGCGGGTACTCGGTGACCCCCTCGTGCCGGGCCGGGATGCCGCTCTGTTCCACCGGGGCCGCGCCGCCCCGCTCCACCAGGCGGGCGAGGGCGGCCACGGTCGGCTCGGCCAGGAAGTCGGCGAGGGCGACGGTGGTGCCGTGCCCGCGGCCGGCGAGGGCGCAGACCCGGGCCGCGGCCAGGGAGTGCCCGCCGAGGTCCGGGAAGCGGTCGTGCACGCCGACGTCGGCGATGCCGAGCACGGCACCGACGATCCCGGCGAGGGCCACCTCCACCGGCGTGCGCGGCGCGACGTACCCGGTCGCGGTCTCCCGCCGCGCCGGCAGCTCGGGCAGCGCGGCCCGGTCGACCTTGCCGTTGGGGCTCAGCGGCAGCCGCTGCACCACCGCGAGCCGGGTCGGCACCAGGTGCTCCGGCACCCGGCGGCGCAGCCACCCGCGCAGCGCGCGCTCGTCGGGGCCGCTCGCCTCCACGTACCCGGCCAGGTACGCCACCCCGTCGGGGTCACGGGCGGCCAGGACGCAGGCCCGCCGGACGTCCGGGTGCCCGGCCAGGACCGCCTCGACCTCACCGGGCTCCACCCGGTAGCCGCGGATCTTCACCTGGTCGTCGCCGCGGCCCGCGAAGTGCAGCACCCCGCCGCGGCGGCGGACCAGGTCGCCGGAGCGGTAGACCCGGCCGCCGGCCTCGTCGGTGGTGAACGCGCCCGACGCCTGGCCGAGGTAGCCGCGGGCGACGACCGGCCCGCCGATCCACAGCTCGCCGAGCTCGCCGTCGGCGACCGGGGCGCCGGCGGCGTCCCGCACGGTCATGACCGCGCCGGCGGCGGGGCGCCCGATCGGCGGCTCGCCGGTGCCGTCACGGCCGACCTCGGCGACCGCGCAGGTGGTGGTGCACTCGGTCGGGCCGTACAGGTTGAGGACCCGCCGCACCCCCGGGTTCGCGTAGATCCGGTCGACGAGCGCCCTGGTCAGCGGCTCGCCGCCGGCGAACACGGCCCGTACGCCGGGCGGCAGCGGGTCGCGCAGCAGCGCGGCGAGGGCGGACGGCACGCCGTACACGGTGCGGACCTCGTCGCGGGCCGGCAGCGTGGGCAGGGCCAGGAGGTTCTCGGCCAGGATCACGGTGCCGCCGGTGACCAGCGGCAGGAAGATCTGGCTGATCGACGGGTCGAAGCTGATCGACGCGGTGGCGAGCATGCCGCCGAGCTCTTCGGCGGTGTACGCGGCCGCCTCCCAGCGCAGCAGGTTCATCGTGTTGCGGTGCTCGACGACGACGCCCTTCGGCCGGCCGGTGGAGCCCGAGGTGTAGATGACGTAGGCGGCGTCCTGCCCGCCACCGGGGGTGTGCAACGGGGCGCCGTCCTCGCCTGGCTCGTCGATCCGGACCACGGGCCCGGTGACCGTGTGCGCGGTGCGGGCGGTGACGGCGGTCAGCTTCGTGGCCGCGTCGGCGGCGATGTAGGCGAGGCGCTCCGCCGGGTACGCCGGGTCCATCGGCACGTACGCCGCGCCGGTCTTCAGCACGCCCAGCAGCGCCGGGACCAGGTGCTCGTCGCGGCCCAGGCACACCCCGACGAGATCGCCGGGCCCCGCACCCGCAAGCCGCAGCCGCCGCGCGATCCGGTCCGCCCAGGCATCGAGTCGCGCGTATGAGGTGCGGACCGTCCCCGCGATCACCGCCACCCGGTCCGGGGTGCGTCGTGCCTGCTCCTCGAACGCGACATGGACACGATGAGACACGCGCAATCCTCCCCGTCCGTGGCACCGATGCGCACGACATTGCTCAGAGGAATCATGCCGCATCTATCTGTGTAACGAAACCGCATCCATGGTCATCGTCGGGAGGCCGACGCCCGGGGCACGCCCGCGGCAGACCCCTTCCGCCACCAGTGACGCGGCGGCCACGACCGGGCCGGCGCCGCCCGCCGGCGGGCCGCCGCCCGGCCCGGATCGGACCCGAACGACGAGGGCCATGACGAGGGTGGCGGCAGGCGGGCATGACCCTCGTCGACGTCGCACGCAGGGCCCCACCGGCGTCACCGCCGCCCGGCCACGCGGTACGCCCGTTGAGCGGCAGGAGCACTGCTCAACGGGCGTCGGTGCGGGCCGGCGGCACGGTCAGCGGGGCACGGTCAGCCCAGCCAGGAACGCAGCCGGGTGAGCGCGGCCCGGGTGAACTGGTCCACGACGCCGCGGTCGGCCGGGCGGCCCCCTTCCCAGGGGTTCTCGACCAGCACCATGGCGACGTTGCCGACGCGCACGGCCGAGACCAGCTTCACGTGCTCGCTGCCGGTCGGCTTGCCCTCGCCGTCGCGGGCCGGGTACCTGATCTCGAACAGGATCGCCTCGTCGCCGTTCTTCGTCGGGGTGAGCAGGCGATGCGTGGAGGTGACGCCGTCGCGGGTCTGGCTCGGGCAGGCGGTCACCGCCGCCCGCAACTGCTGCATGAACCGCTCGGCGCCGTCCGACTGATACGTCGTGATGGTCTCGTCGAACGTCCCGTCCGGCGAGAAGTCCGAGCTCGTCGGCGTCTTCGAGTAGATGACGTGGAACGTCCGGCGCTCCTTGATCAGCGCGTCGCTGGCGTCCTTCGCTCCGCACAGCGCCGGGAGTGCGCCGTCGCTGCTGACCTGGTACGGGGCGTCCGCGCGGTTGGTGTCGGCCCGTTGCAGGAACGCCCGGTCCGGGATGGGGCCCGCCGCCACGGTGATGCCCGGCCCGGTCGTGCCCGGCGCGGCCGACGACGGCGACGACGACGGCAGCGACGGTGACGAGGACGGCGGGGTCGGCGAGGCCGGCCGGGTAGCCGGGGGGCCGCTGACGCCCGGGGGCAGCGGGGACCCGTCCGCCCGCAACAGCACCTGGCCGCCGGCGGTGATCCCGCCCACCAGCACCGCGGCGGCGGCGACGGCAAGCGTGACCCGGGTGCGGCGCCGGCGGTCGGCACGGCGGCGGGGCACGTCGGGGGTGTCCAGCCGGGCGCTGTCCGCCTCCTGGGCCAGCGCCGCGTACATCTCGTGGAAGTCGGTCATCGCTCGCTCTCCTTCGCCAAGTCGTGCGACGGCGCGTCCCCCAGCGCCGCGGCGAGTCCCATCCGGCCGCGTGACAGCCAAGACTTGACAGTGCCCTCGGCCACGCCCGTCTCGGCGGCGATCTCGCTGATCGGAAGGTCGAACAGGTAGTGCAGCGCGAGTGCCTGCCGGTGGGCGACCGGCAGCCGGCGGAGCGCGGCGACCAGGACCACCGTGTCCTCGCTGGGTGGCCGGGCCGTCCCCGGCGGGCCGACGCGGAGCAGCGCGGCCCGCCACCGGCCGATCCGTCGCTGCCGGTCGGTGGCCAGGCGGGTGACCACCAGCCGCAGCCACCCCTCCGGGTTCGGGTGGTCGGTGACCGCCCGCCAGTGCTGCCAGGCCCGGGTGTACGCCTCCTGTACCAGGTCCTGCGCCTCCGTCAGATCGCCGCAGACGGCGTATCCGAATCTCATGAGCCGCGCCGACGTGGCGCGGTAGAACTCGTCGAAACCCTCTGCATCCCGCATTCCCCGTCGCTCCCCAGACCTTCGTTCGGGCCGTTGCAATGGTTACGCCCGATGCCCGTCCCGGGTTGCAGTCGCCGGCCGGGTGCTCGCGCGTCGCCCGGCAGGCAGCGGTCGAGACGTGATTGGTCAGGGAGTGACGGTCAGGGTGTGACGGTCGGGGCGACGGCCCGGGCGAAGGCGAGCCGGGCGTGGTGCAGGTCGTCCTCCTCGGCGGGGATGTCCAGGATGACGGACTCGACGCCGCGCGCCAGGTACCCGGCCAGGTAGGTGCCGACCTCGTCGTAGTCGCCGACGAGGTACGGGCAGAACGTGCGGTACGTCCGGAACGGGTGCAACCAGTAGACGCCGGCCGCGGCGTCGACAACCGGCTGGGCGGACAGTTCGGCGTGCCAGTGCGAGTCCGACAGCCGGCTCACGATGCGGTGGCGGCGCTCGCCGAGGGGGTCGCCGGGGAACCGCTCGTGCGCGGCCCGCCACGCGGCGGCCCGGTCGGGCCGGGCGATGACGCCGAGCCGGATCCCGGTGCCCCGCAGCAGCGTCCCGCCGGGCGGGTGGTCCTCGACGGGCCGCGGGTACGCGAACCGCAGGATTCCCAGGTCGGCGGCGCATCGGACGCTGCTGTCGCTGGAGCCGGACAGCACCAGCCGGGGCGCCAGCGCCGCCGGGGGCCGGTGCGGCAGCGTCGCGGCCCGCACCTGGTAGTGCCGGCCCACGACGGTGACGGGGCGGGGCGAGCCGAGCAGCTGCCGGACGATCGTCGCGTACTCGGCGAGCCGCTCGTACCGCTCGTCGTGGCCGGCGCCGTCGCCGAGCGCCTCCAGGTGCTGGCGGGAGCCGCCGGTGACGAGGTTCAGGTGGACCTCGCGGCCGTGCAGGAACGTGAGCGTGGCCGCCATCCGCGCGGCCGTGTACGGCGGCAGGTACACCGGCTGCACCGCGACCAGGGGCACGGCCCGTTCGGCCGTGTCGAGGACGAGCTGCGCGACGAGCCACGGGTCGACGAGGGTGTTGTCGGAGTAGACCAGCAGCCCGGCGCAGCCGGCCTCGTCGGTCCACCGGGTGACGTCGGTGAGGCGCCGCCGGAACCCCGGGCCGTCGACCTGCACGGAGGCGGGCGCGGTCGTGTACACCTCGACGCCGGCGAACGGCGGCATCAGGGCTCCTGGGCGGCGGCTCGGCGGCGGATCTCGGTGAGGCCGATGAGATCCTCCGGTTCGGTGTCCGGCACGTCGGTGTCGAAGCGGGCCAGGGGGCGGTACCGCATCGCGGCCAGGGCGATGACCGCGATCGCGGCGCCGAACAGCAGGTACGTCGGGCCGAGCCCGATCGCGGCGGACACCGCCGGGCCGACCACGATGAACGCGACCGGCAGCGTGCCGAAGGCGAAGACGGTGTTGACGGCGAACACCCGCCCGTGCGCCCGCGGCGGCACCTTCACCTGGATGATCGTGGTGTAGATCGCGTTCATGACGGTCAGCGCGGCGTACATGCCGAAGACGCCGGCGGCGACCAGCCACACCGACCGGTGCGCGCCGGCGAGCGCGGCGAACGCGGCGAGGGTCAGCGCCGAGCACAGCACGCCGAGCATCTTGCGCCGGGCCGGGCCGCCCCACACGGCCATGAGCAGGCCGCCGGCCACGACCCCGGCGCCGCCGGCGACCGCGACGTGGGTGACGGCGCGCAGGTCGGCGAAGCTCAGCACCAGCGGCTGCACGAGGATGATGACCGGGCCGAGGAACAGGTTGCTGACCGCGAAGAACAGCAGCATGGCGCGGAAGCCGGGGGTGCCCATCGCGTACCGGAACCCGCTGCGGATCTCCGCGCCCATCGGCTCGCGGCGGCGGTAGCCCATCAGCGCCGGGAACCGCACCACGGCCAGGACGACCACGGCGACGGTGTAGCTGAGCACGTCCAGGGCGAGGATGCCGTCCAGGCCGATGGCGGCCATGACCCCGACGGCGGCGACGGGCACGAGGAACTGCGCGACGCCCGCGCCGGCCTGGACCATGCCGTTGGCGTGGCCGAGGTACCGCTTCGGCACCAGCTGCGGCACGGCCGAGAAGTACGCCAGCCGCTGGAACGTCAGCGCAACCGACAGCCCGGCGAGCAGCACGTAGATGTGCCAGATCCGCAGGCTGTCGGTGAGGAGCAGGGCCAGGAACGCGCCCTGGATCGCGAGGGCCGCGCCGTCGCTGGCGAGCATGACCGCGCGGCGGCTGTGCCGGTCGACCAGGGCACCGGCGAACGGCAGCACGAGCATCCCCGGCACCAGCGCGATGGTGGAGAACAGGGCGAGCTTGAACAGCGAGTGGGTGTGCAGGAAGATCCACACCGGGACCGCGAACTCGGTCATGGCGCTGCCCGTCATCGACACCAGCTGGCTCGCCGCGACGGCGAGGAAGCGCGGCATGCTCGGCGCCGGCCCGTCCCCCGACGGCGGGCGGTCGCCGGTGGAGACGCCGGCGAGGCGCCACGTGTCGGTGCCGTGACCGGGTTCGTCGCCGCTGAACGTGCGGCGGGCGGTGAGGATCGTGGCCAGCTCCGCGGCGCGCCACTTCAGGAAGTAGTGACCCGCCTCGTCCAGCACGTACAGGGCGGTGGTGCCGGTGAGGAAGTGCCACTCCTTGAACCGTTCCTGGTGGTACATGGTTTCGTCGTCGCGTTCGCCGACGATCGACACGATCGGCGCCCGCAGCCGGGTGGTGCCGCGCCGGTACAGCTGGGTGAAGAACTCCTCGGCGGCCTCGCTGTCGCGGCGCATGCCCCGCACCATGGCCCGGACCTGGTCCTCGGCGACGTCGCTGAGGTCCAGCCCGACGGAGGTGAGCCAGTTGGTGTAGGCGCGGTCGCTGCGCAGCCGCTCGAACCGGCTCAGCAGCTTCGCGAACCGGCCGCGGGGCCGGGCGAACGGGAAGATCGCGCCGATGAACAGGGTCTGCACCTCACGGCCGGCCGCCTCGAGGGCGCACGCGACGGCGACGGCGAGGGCGCCGCCGACGCCGCAGTGGCCGTACACGGTGACCGGGCCCTCGACGCGTTCGAGGATCTCCGCGGTGGTGTCCGCGACGAGGTCGTCGAAGGCGGCGCCCTGTTCCTCCAGGCCGACGTCGTTGCCGGGGATGGCGAGGGCGTACAGGGCGTGCCCGGGCGGCAGGGCGTCGGCGAGCGGCTGGTAGACGATGGCGCTGCCGCCGCCGTACGGCAGGCACACCAGCGTCATGACCCGCTGCGCCGCCGGGATCGGCTTCGTCAGCTCGTGCAGCAGCCGGCGGGGGCCGCGCCGGTCGGCGGGGGTGTCGACGAGCTCGGCGAGGCGGCGCACGGTCGGGTGCTTGAACAGCTCCATGACGCTGACCGGGGCCGGCAGCACGGCGCGCAGCCGGGCCACGACCTGGGTGGCGAGCAGCGAGTGGCCGCCGAGGTCGAAGAAGTCGTCGTCGGCACCGACCCGGGGCAGGCCGAGCACGGCCGCCCACACCTGCGCGATGGCGGTCTCGGTCGGGGTCCGCGGCTCGGCGCCGGAGGCGGCCACGACCGGCGGTGGCGGCAGGGCCCGGCGGTCGAGCTTGCCGTTGGCGGTGACCGGCAGCGCGGGCAGCGGCACGTACGCGGCCGGCACCATCGCGTCGGGCAGCACCTGTTTCAGCGCGGCCCGCAGTTCGCCGTGGCCGTCGCCGACGACGTACGCGACGAGGCGCTGGTCGCCAGGGCGGTCCTCGCGCACGACGACGGCCGCGTCGCGCACGCCGGGCAGGCCGCGCAGGACGGTCGCGATCTCGCCCGGCTCGATCCGCATGCCGCGCAGCTTCACCTGGTCGTCGAGGCGGCCGAGGTAGTCCAGGGTGCCGTCGGGGTTGCGGCGGGCCAGGTCGCCGGTCGCGTACATCCGGTCCCCCGGCGGGCCGAACGGGTCGTCGCGGAACCGTTCGGCGGTGAGCTCCGGGCGGTTGAGGTACCCGGCGGCGACGCCGACGCCGGCGATGTGCAGCTCGCCGGGTACCCCGACGGGCACCGGCCGGCCCGCCGGGTCCAGCACGTACAGGCGCAGGTTCTGGATCGGCCGGCCGATCGGCACCCGGGCCCGCCCGGCGAGGGCGTCCGGGGTGCACTCCCACCAGCTGACGTCGACGGCGGCCTCGGTCGGCCCGTACAGGTTGAACACGCCGCAGCCGAGCCGCCGCAGCGCGGTGCGGGCCAGGTCGACGGGGAGCGCCTCGCCGCTGGCCACGACCCGGCGCAGGCCGGTGCACGCCTCGACGCCGTCCTCGGCGAGGAACACGGCGAGCATCGACGGCACGAAGTGCACGGTGGTGACCCGTTCGGCGACGATGAGGTCGCGCAGGTACGCGGCGTCGCGGTGGCCGCCGGGCCGGGCGAGCACCAGCCGGGCGCCGGTGAGCAGCGGCCAGAACAGCTCCCACACGGACACGTCGAAGCCGATCGGGGTCTTCTGCAGCACCGCGTCGCCGGCGTCGAGGGCGAAGGTGCGCTGCATCCAGTCGAGCCGGTTGTGGATGGCCCGGTGCGTGTTCGGCACGCCCTTGGGCCGGCCGGTGGAGCCGGAGGTGTAGATGACGTAGGCGACGTCGTCGGGGCCGCCGAGCGGGGCCAGCGGCGGCGGCTGCGGCACCGGGCCGGTGACGTCCACAGTGGACAGTACGGCGACCGGGCCGGCGTCGGCGATCATGTACGCGGTGCGGTCCGGCGGGTTGTCGGGGTCCAGCGGCAGGTACGCGGCGCCGGACTTCAGCGCGGCGAGCAGGGCGACGACGAGCCCGGGGCCGCGTTCGGCGTGCACGGCGACGATCCGGCCGGGGCCGGCGCCGTCCGCGCGCAGCCGCGCGGCGAGGTCGGTGGCGCGGGCGTCGAGGTCCCGGTAGGTCATGGCACGGCCGTCGAAGACGACGGCGGGCGCGTCCGGGGTGCGCCGCGCCTGCTCCTCGACGAGCCCGTGCAGGGTCCGGGCCGGGCCGATGTCCACGGTGGTGGCGTTGACGTCGTGCAGGACGTGGGCCCGCTCGTCGGCGGCGAGCATCGGCACGCGGCTCACCGGCTGGTCCGGGTCGGCGGCGACGGCGCGCAGGATGCGCTCCAGGTGCCCGGCCATCCGCGCGACCGTGTCCGGCTCGAACAGGTCGGTGCTGTAGGTGAAGAACCCGGTCAGCCCGTCGCCGGCCGGGTCGAACACGTACAGCTCCAGGTCGAACCGGGTCTGCCGGGCGTCGATCGGGAACGGCTCGACCGCCGGGCCGGTGCCGGGCAGGCCGCCGCGGCCGTAGTTGAGCATGGTGAACGTCGCCTGGAACACCGGCGAGCGGGACACGTCGCGCGGCACGCGCAGCCGGGTGACGAGCCGGTCGAACGGCGTCTCCTGGTGGTCGAACGCGTCCAGGGCCCGCTCCCGGACCCGCCCGACCAGCTCGGCGAACGTCGGCTCGCCGGTCAGGTCGGCCCGCACGGCCAGGACGTTGGCGAACAGCCCGACGACGCCCTCCAGCTCGGGCAGGGTGCGCCCGGCGACGGTGGAGCCGACCGCGAAGTCGTCCTGGCCGGCGTACCGCGACAGCAGCGTCTCGTACGCGGCGAGCAGGACCATGTACGGGGTGGCGCCGAACCGGCGGCCGAGCCCGGCGACGGCCGCGGCCAGGTCCTCGTCGTAGCGGAACACGTGCCCGGCGCCGTGGAAGCGCTGCTCGGGCGGGCGCGGGCGGTCGGTGGGCAGGTCCAGCGGCGGCACCCCGGCCAGCTGCGCCTGCCAGTGCTCCAGTTCGCGGTCGAGGCGGTCGCCGGCGTACCGGGCGCGCTGCCAGGCGGCGTAGTCGCCGTAGCGGACCGGCAGCGGCGGCAGGGGGCGGCCGTCGTAGGCGTGCAGCAGGTCGGTGAGGAACACGTCGATGGACCAGCCGTCGGCGCCGATGTGGTGCAGCACCACGGCGAGCACGTGGTCGCGGTCGGCGACGCGGATCAGCACGGCCCGCACCAGCGGCCCGGTGGTGAGGTCGAACGGCCGGGCGCCGAACCCGGCGACGATCCCGCGTACCGCCGCCTCGTCCGGCTCGGTGCACCGTTCGAGGGGCACGCGGACGTGCTCGTCGACGACCGCCACGGGCCGGCCGCCGGGGTCGGTCAGGAACCGGGTGCGCAGCGTCTCGTGGCGGGCCGCGACCGCGTCCAGCGCGACCCGCAGCCGGTCCTCGTCCAGGGCGCCGCGCAGCCGCACCGCGATCGGGACGGTGTAGGCGGCGGTGTCGGGGACGAGCTGGTCCATGAACCACAGCCGCTCCTGCGCGAACGACAGCGGCGGGTGGGCGTCGTCGGCGCGGCGCGGCACGGCGGGCGCGGCGGCCTGCCCGCCGCGGGCCCGCAGGCGGCGGCGCAGCAGCTCGGCGCGGTCGGCGGACAGCTCGGCGACCCGTCCCTCGGCGCGCATGTTCAGCCCCCGTACCGGTTGGCGGGCTCGCGGTCCCAGACGAACGCGGGGTCGTCGGTCCAGCCGAAGCCGGTGAACAGCCGGTCGGGGCGGCCCAGCTGCCAGGCGGCGATGAACTCGCCGAGGTCGAAGCACCAGTCCAGCCCGGCGCAGGCGACCGACTCGGCCA
Source organism: Dactylosporangium sp. NPDC050688 (assembly GCF_040654515.1). Lineage (NCBI taxonomy): Bacteria > Bacillati > Actinomycetota > Actinomycetes > Micromonosporales > Micromonosporaceae > Dactylosporangium > Dactylosporangium sp. NPDC050688. Next base: position 308,087 of record NZ_JBFAIC010000003.1, on the reverse strand, counting down.
GGGCCCGCACCGTCGGGGCGTCGTCGCCGAGGCGCTCCTTCGTGTCGACGGCGAGCAGCACGGCGGCGACGGCCGGCAGGAGCAGCAGCCCGGCGCCGCCGCTGACGGGCGCGGTCACGCCCCCGGCGACGGCGGTCGCGGCGAGGGTGCTGACCCGGTTGAGCTTCGGCCGGCCCCGGTGCGGGTGCACGTCGAGCAGCCACTGGCCGGATCGGCCGTACGTGACGAGCCGCCGGCACACGGTGCCGAGGTGCTCGATGCTGCTCTTGTCGTGCACGACCACGGCGTCGGCGTCGCAGACGATGCCGTGCCCGGCCGCGGTGAGCCGCAGCCCCAGGTCGACGTCCTCGCCGCCGACGACGGTCAGCGGCCGCGGCGCGAAGCCGCCGACGGCCTCGAACGCGTCGCGGCGCACCGCCAGGTTGGACGTGGTGGCCCAGCCGACCCGGCTCGCCTGCGCGGGCCACTCGAACGCCGAGTTCAGCAGCTTCGAGCGGGCCATGACCCGGAACACCGCGTTCTGCACGCCCTGCACGAACGTGGGCCCGGCGACGGCGCCGACGCCCTCGCCGGCGTCGCGCAGCGTCTTGGTGTGCCGCTGCAGCAGCTGCGGGGTGGCCAGGCAGTCGGAGTCGATGAACAGGATGAGGTCGTGGGCGGCGGCCCGGACGCCCTCGTTGCGTTTGGCACCCACGTGCCGCGGCCCGCGCAGGTACCGGGCCCGCAGCTCGGCGCAGTTGTCCCGGTGGGCCTGGGCGTCGGCGGGCTCGGAGTCGTCGACGACCAGGACCTCGACGGGCTCCTGGCACGCCGTCGCCGCCTCGCGCAGGCTCTCCAGCAGCCGGCGCAGCTGCGGCACCCGGCCCTTGACCGGGACGACGACGGACAGTCCCTTGCCGTGCACATCGCTCATACCGACTCCAAAGCGTTCAGGGCGACGGTCTCGAAGGCGTCCATGACCACCGGGACCGGCACGGGGACGAGCGGCGGGCCGCCGGGCGGGCCGGGCACGGCCCGCCCTGCGGTGTCGAGCAGGACCATGAGCACCTCGCCGGGCGCGCACGGGCCGTAGCCGCGCTTGTTGTCCTTGGCGAGCACGGCGCGGATCGCGTCGCGGTCCAGGTCGCGCAGGCGGACGGCCGCGTCGGGCAGGCCGAGCAGCGACACGAGCCGGTGGTGGGCGGCGACGTCACCGGCGGCGAGGCCGTGCCGGCGCCGGGCGACCTCGGCGGCGACGAGCATGCCCCAGGCGACGGCCTCGCCATGGCCGATGCGGCCGCCGCTGACGAACTCGATGGCGTGCCCGGCGGTGTGGCCGTACTCGAAGATGAGCGCCGCGCCCTGCTCGCGGGGGTCGGCGGCGACGTACGGCGCCTTCGCCTCCACGCCGATCTCCAGCAGCGCACGCAGCGCCGCCCGCCGGTCCGGGTCGGCGTCCAGCCCTTCGAGGGCGCGGGTGAGCTTCGGCTCGAGGCCGGGCGCGGCGACGAGCACGTTCTTGACCATCTCGGCGAGGCCGGTGAGCAGGTCGGTGCGCGGCACCGTGGACAGCCACGCCAGGTCGCAGGCGATGAGCGCGGGCACGAAGTAGGTGCCGGCGAGGTTCTTGCCGGCGCTGAGGTTCACGCCCTGCTTCAGCGAGACGGTGGCGTCGAACGCGGCGACCGGTGTGGTCGGCAGGTGCACCAGCCGGGTGCCGCGGAACAGCAGCGCCGCGGCGAGCCCGGCGATGTTGCCGACGGTGCCGCCGCCCATCGCCGCGACCGCCGAACGGCGGGTCAGCCGGCCCGCCACCGCCGCCTCCAGCAGGTGCTGCACGGTCGGCAGCGTCTTGTGCCGCTCGGCGGCCTCGACCTGGACCCGCTCGACCCGCACCCGCCGGGCCAGCTCCGCGGCGACCGCGTCGGCGTGGCCGCGGACCCGGTCGTCGGCGACGAACAGGATCGCGTCGAGGTCGCCGAGCCGGTCCAGGACCGCGCCGGCGAGCGCAGCCGCGCAGTCGGTGCCGTACAGGTACGGCACCGTGGCGTCGCCGAACGCGAGCGTCAGCGCCTCATACGGGGAGCGCATCGTAGTCCACCTTCCCGTTGGCGCGGCGGGGCAGCCGGTCCAGCGCCGTCACCCGGACCGCGGTGCGGTGGATGCCGAGCCGCCGGCCGACGAGCGCGGCGACGTCCTTCGCCTGCGCGGCGGCGAGCCCCTCGCACCACACGAGGATCCGGTCGTCGCCGGCGAGGGCGGCCGCGGGTGCGAGCGCGGCGGCGGCGTGCTCGACGGCGTCGAGGTCGACGCGGACGCCGTACGCCTTGCCGATGCGGTTGAGCCGCCCGGACAGCCACAGGTGCCCGTCGGCGTCGAGCCGGCCCCGGTCGCCGGTGTGCAGCACGCCGCGCAGGTCGTCGCCGCGGGCCAGGTCGCCCGCGGTGTCGGCGTAGCCGAGCATCACCGCCGGGCCGTGGCACACGACCTCGCCGCCGTCGGCGATGCTCAGCCGCATCCCGTCGACGGGCGGCCCCACGCAGCCGGTCTTCGCCGGCAGGTGCTCCGGCGGCAGGACACAGATGCGGGAGCCGGCCTCGGTCTGGCCGTACATGCTGTGCAGCCCTCCGCCGTGCGCAGCCATCGCCGCGGCGAAGTGGCCGGTCAGCCGGTCGCGCAGCCGGCCGCCGGACACGGCGAGGCTGCGCACGGCCGGGGTGTGCGCCGGCTCCCACGGCAGCCGGGCGAGCAGCTCGAACGTGTGCGGCACGCCGGTGATCGCGGTGACCCGGTGCCGCTGGACGCTCGCCCAGAACGCGGCGTCCAGCACGCCGCGGGGCTCCAGCACGACGGTCGCCCCGGCGAGCAGGTGGCTGTGCAGGACGCTGAGGCCGAGGGTGTGGAACAGCGGCAGGCTGGTGACGGCGACGTCGTCGGCGCCGATGCGCAGGGCCTTGACGATGGCGGTGGCGGCCGCGACGACCGCGGTGCCGGAGTGCCGCACGAGTCGCGGCGCGCCGGTCGAGCCGGACGTGGCCAGCAGCAGCGCCAGGTCGGGGTGCAGGTCGGCGGTGGCGCCGAACCTGTCGGTGAGGTCGCCGGCGGCGGCCGGGTCGCAGGCGAGCGCGGCCCGGCCGGTGGTGAGGGCGGCGAGGTAGTGCAGCACCGGCGCCGCGCCGGCGCGCATCGGGCAGACGACGACGCCGGTGCGGGGCAGCCGGTCGGCGGCGGCGGCGATCGCGGCGGTGAGCCGGTCGCCGCTGTACTGCTCGCCGGTGACCGCGTCGACGAGCCGCGCGCCGGGCCCGACGATCATCGCCCGGCCTCCCGCACGCGCCCGGCGTGCTCTGCGCGCCCGGCGTGCTCTGCGTGCCCGGCGTGCTCTGCGTGCCCGGCGTGCTCTGCGTGCCCGGCGTGCCCTGTCTGCTCGGCCTGCGCGCCGCGGCTGTCCTCGGCGAGGAGGCGGCGGACCTCGTCGTCGTCGAGCGCGCCGATCTCGGCGAGGAGCAGCTCCTCGACCGCGACGGCGAGCGCGGCGACGGTGGTGTGCCGGAAGATCGTGCGCAGCGGCACCTCGACGCCGGCGCTGGCCCGCAGCCGCGCGGTGACCCGGGTGGCCAGCAGCGAATGCCCGCCGAGGTCGAAGAAGTCGTCGCCGGCGCGGATGCCGGCGACGCCGAGCACCTCCTGCCAGACCTCGGCGACGAGCTGTTCGGCGTCGCCGGTGGGCGGGCGGCCCTCCCCCGCCGCGGCGGCGACCGGTGGCAGCGCGGCCCGGTCGACCTTGCCGTTGCGGGTCATCGGCAGCCGGTCGAGGGTCGCGTACGCGCGCGGGTGCAGGTACGGCGGCAGCAGCCGGTCCAGGTGCGCCCGCAGCGCGGCCGGGGCGGGGACCGTGGCGCCCGGGGCGGGCACCAGGTGCGCGACGAGCCGCCCGTCGCCGTCGGCGGTGACGACCGCGTGCCCGACGGCGGGGTGGGTGAGCAGCGCGGCCTCGACCTCGCCGGGTTCGATCCGGTACCCGCGGACCTTGAGCTGGTCGTCGGCGCGGCCGAGGAACTCCCACGCACCGTCGGGCCGGCGGCGGGCCCGGTCGCCGGTGCGGTAGTGCCGGACCCCGCCGATGTCGGCGAACCGCTCGGCGGTCAGGCCGGGGTGGCCGAGGTAGCCGGCGGCGACGCCGTGCCCGCCGATGACGAGCTCGCCGGCGACGCCGTCGGGGACGGGCGCGCCGCCGAGGCCGGTGACGTGGACGCAGGTGTCGCCGATGGGGTGCCCGATCGGCGGGCGGCCGGCGGTGTCGGCGGGGGTGAGCGCGGCGGCGGTGGCGATGATGGTCGCCTCGGTCGGCCCGTACGTGTTGAGCACCTCGACGCGGTCGCCGGCGTGCGCGAACCAGCGGCGCAGGGCGTCGGGCCGGACCTGCTCCCCGCCGAGGATCAGCAGCCGCAGCCCGGGCGGCCACGCGACGGCGGCGGGGTCGGCGCACAGCTCGTGCCAGTACGACGTGGGCAGGTCGAGCACGGTGACGGACTGCCCCTGCTCGGTGGCGAGGAAGTCGGGCAGCTCGGCGCGGGCGCCGGTGGGGATGACGAGGGTGGCGCCGGCGGCGAGGCACGGGTACACCTCCTCGCCGAACGTGTCGAAGGCCGGCGACGCGAACTGCAGGACCCGGTCGGCGGGGCCGAGGCGGTACCGCTGCCGCATCCACCGCACCCGGGCGGCGAGGGCGGTGTGGGGCACGGCGACGGCCTTGGGGCGGCCGGTGGACCCGGAGGTGTACATCGCGTAGGCGATGCGGCCGGCGGTGGTCTGCACGCCGGTGCGGGTGACGCCGGCCGGGGTGACGACCACGCCGGCGCCGCTGTCCTCGAGCTGGGCGGCGGTGCGGGCGGGCGGGGCGTCGGGGTCCAGGGGCAGGTAGCCGGCGCCGGCCCGCCACGCGGCGAGCAGCGTCACGACGAGGTCGGCGCCGGGCGGCAGCCGCACCGCGACGAGCCCGCCGTGGCCGTCCAGGTCGGCGGCGAGCCGCCGGGCGCGGGCGTCGAGGTCGGCGTAGGACAGCACGGTGTCGCCGTGCACGACGGCGGGTGCGGCGCAGGTGAAGTCGATCAGGTCGGGCACCGTGGCGTCCGGGACCGGCGGGGCGCACCGCCAGGTGCCCTGCTCGGCCTCGGTCAGGCGGGTGTACAGGGTGGACAGCCGCGCGTCGGGGTCCTCGGCGGCGAGGCGGAGCAGCTCGCCGAAGCGGCGCACCAGCGCGGCGACGCTCGCCGGGTCGAACAGGTCGCGGCGGGAGTGCGCGACGACCTTCAGCCCGCCGCCGCCGGCGAAACACTCGAAGGTCAGGTCGAACTTCACCGCGCGGTGGCCCGGGTCGACGTACTCGGCGGTGATCCCCGGCAGCGCCAGGCCGTGGTCCTCGGCGCCGCCGTGCACGATGAGCATCGTGTCGAACAGCGGGGTGCGGGCCGGGTCGCGGCGCACGTCGAGGCGGGCGATGAGGTCCTCGAACGGCACGTCGCGGTGCTGGTACGCCTCGACCGCGGTCGCCTTCACCCGGCCGAGCAGCTCCCGGAAGGTGGGGTCGCCGGCGAGGTCACCGCGCAGCACGACGGTGTCGAGGAAGTACCCGATGAGCGGTTCGACGTCGGTGCGGTCGCGGCCGCTGACCGGGGTGCCGACGCTGATGTCGTCCTGGCCGGTGGCGAGGCCGAGCAGGGCGAGGTAGCCGGCGAGCAGGGTCATGAACGGTGTGGTGCGGCCGGCCCGGCCGAGGGTGCGCAGGTCGGCGGCCCGGTCGGGGCCGAGCTCGAAGCCGTCGAAGGCGCCGGCGGTGCCGCGGCGGGCGGGTCTGGGGCGGTCGGTCGGCAGGTCCAGGACGGGGGCGCCGGCGAGCCGGCCGGCCCAGTAGGCGAGGGCGCCGGCGCCGTCGGGGCGCGGGGCGCGGGCGTGCTCGGCGTACTGGGTCGGCAGCGGCGGCAGGTCGCCCGGCAGCCCGGCGAGGCGGGCGGTGTAGGCCTTGGCGAGGTCGTCGCGCAGGATGCGCAGCGACCAGGCGTCGGCGAGGATGTGGTGCAGGACGAGCACCAGGATGTGCCCGCCGCCGCCTTCGGCGCCCGGACCGTCTGACATGGCGGGACCGTCTGACGTGGCGGGCAGGCGCAGGATCGCGGCGCGCAGCGGCGGGGCGGCGGTCAGGTCGAACGGGGTGTTCGCGAGGGCGGCGACCTCGGCCGGGGCGGTCGCGGCGGTGGTGTCGCGGACGGCGACGCCGGGCCGCCAGCCGTCGAGGACCTCCTGGACGGGGCCGGCGCCGTCGAGCGGGAACCGGGTCCGCAGCGCCCCGTGGTGGGCCACGACGTCGCCGATCGCGCCGGCGAGGGCGGCGGTGTCGAGGGGGCCGCGCAGGCGGTACGCGAGCGGGATGTGGTAGTCCACAGCGTCCGGGTCGACCTGGGCGAGGAACCACAGGCGTTGCTGCGCCGGGGTGACGGGGGCTCTCATGCCATCACTTCCGCTGCGCTGCGGCCTGCTCATGCGTGCGACTCCACGGCCGCGGCGAGCTCGGCGACGGTGCCGGCGTTGAAGTAGTCGGCGAGCGGCACCTCGACGCCGAGGCGTTCCCGGACCCGGGCGGCGGTGCGGGCGATGAGCAGCGAGTCGAAGCCGAGGTCGTACAGGTCGTCCTCGGGCCGCACCGGGCGTTGCAGCACCTCGTCGACGATGGCGTAGACCGCCTGGGACGTCGTCATGAACCGGCGTGCGCGCGGTCGACGGTGTCGGCGACCGCGGCCAGCGACGGGGCGGACAGCAGCTCGCCGAGGGAGAGGCCGGTGCCGAGGCGTTCGTTGGTGAGGTCCAGCAGCAGCGCGGCGGTCATCGAGTCGCCGCCGAGGTCGAGGAAGTTGTCGTCGGCGGCGATCCGGTCCCGGCCGAGGGTCTCGGCCCAGATGCCGGCGAGCGCCTCCTGCGTCGGGGTGGCCGGCGCGCGGAACGTGTGGCTGCCCGGCCCCTGCGTGTCAAGGTCGGCGGCGCCGGCGGGCAGGGCGTCGACGGCGACCAGCACGTCGGGAAGGTCGGCCGGTTCGAGGGCCTGCCACAGGTGGTCGCGCAGGTCGACGGGGGCGGTGGCGAGGCCGGGCACGACGGCCAGGACGCGCCGCCCGTCCGGGGCGCGCAGCGCCTCGGCGCCGGTCACGCCGGGGTGCTCGCGCAGCAGCTTGACCGCAGTGTCCAGTTCGGACAGTGGTGCGCTCATCGGTGCTCCCTTTCCACGATGTACTGGGCCAGCTCGGCCACGGTCGGCGCCTCCAGCACGGCGATGGTGTCCACGTCGGCGCCGAGGTGCTCCCGGGTGGCGGCGGCGATGCGGGTGGCGGCGAGCGAGTCGCCGCCGAGCTCGAAGAAGTTGTCGGCGGCACCGACCGGGCCGGTCTGCAGCACCCGCGCCCAGACCTCGGCGAGGTCGCGTTCCAGGTCGGTGCGCGGCGCGACGTGCTCGGCGGGGTCGAGCTCGGGCAGCTCCCGCTTGACGACCTTCCCCGCCTCGTTGCGGGGCAGGTCCTCGACGATGCGCACGACGGCGGGCACCTCGGCGCGGGTCAGGTGCCGCACCGCGTGCTGGCGCAGCTCGGCGGCGGTGGTGTCCGCCCGGCCGGGTCTGAGCACGACGTACGCGGCGACGATCTCGCCGAGGACGGGGTGCGCGGCGCCGCGCACGGCGGCCTCGGCGACCGCCGGGTGCCGGGTGAGGACCTGCTCGACGCGGCCGGTGGCGACGTTGAACCCGCCGACGATGACGACGTCGGCGGTGCGGCCGGTGAGGAACAGCGTGCCGCCGGCGTCGACGTGGCCGAGGTCGCCGGTGCGGGTCCAGCCGCCGGCGACGTCGAGGGGGCCGGCGTCCAGCAGCTCGCGGGGTGGGGCACCGCCGGCCCGCAGCCACACCTCGCCGATCTCGCCGGGCGGCAGCGGCGCGCCGTCCGGGCCGGTGACGCGCACGGCGCTGGAGCCGACGGGCCGTCCGACGGCCTCGGGCCGGGCGGGGTCGAAGCGGGTGGCGACGCGGGCCGGGTACGTCTCGGTGGAGGTGTAGAAGTTGTGGAACGCCGCGTTCGGGAACACCGCGGCGAGGTCGGCCATGATGGGCACCGGCAGCGGCGCCCCGGAGAAGCTGACGCCCTTCACCGACGGCATCGGGGTCGCCTCGCCAGGCGCGGCGCGCACCAGCCAGTGCCCCATGGCCGGCACCAGGCACACGGTGACGGCCCGCTCCCGCCCGGCCATCGCGGTGAACCCGGCGACGGTGAACGCGCCCGTGGTCAGCAACGTGTGCTGGCCGCCGACGCAGTTGAGCAGGACCGCCTGGGCGGCGACGGACCCGACGGGCAGGGCGTGCGCGCACGGCTGGTTGGCGCGCGCCGCGGTGGGCCAGGCGACCTGGGCGCGCAGCAGGTTGGCGTGGGTGGCCACGACGCCGCGGGGGCGGTCGGTGGTGCCGGAGGTGAACACGACCTCGGCGGCGTCGCCCGGGTCGGCGCCGCCGTCGAACGGGTCGGTGGGGTGCCCGGCGCCGAGGTCGTCGCCGGCCCGCACGACCCGCGCGACCCGGTACCCGCCGGCGATGCGGGCCAGCTCGTCGTCGCCGAAGCGGGCGCCGGCGAGCAGGGCGACGGCGCCGGCCTTGAGGGTGCCGAAGTAGGCGACGGCGTACCGCGGCCAGTCGGCGCCGCCGATGGCGAGGGCGACCCGGTCGCCGCGGCCGACGCCGTGCGCGCGCAGCCCGCGGGCGAACGCGTCGGAGCGGGCGTCGAGCTCGGCGAACGTGAGGCGTTCACCGCCGTCCAGGACGACGGCGGGCCGGTCCGGCACCAGCCGGGCCGCCTGTCGCAGCAGGTCGGGCACGGTCCTCATGCGTCCTCCTCCGCGTGCAGGCGGGCGGCCAGCTCGGCCGGGGTCGGCGCGTCGAACACGTCGAGCAGCGACACGTCGCGGCCGAGGGCGTCGCCGATGCGGGCGGCCAGGATCGCGGCGAGCAGCGAGTGGCCGCCGCTGGTGAAGAAGTTGCTGCCCGGGCCGAGGTCGTCGCGGCCGAGGACCTGGTTGAACAGCGCGACGTACGGCGCGGCGGCACCTTCCGCGGAGTCCGTCGCGGCGGGGTGGTCCGCGGCCGGCGGGGCGGGCAGGGCCCGGTGGTCGACCTTGCCGTTGGCGTTGCGGGGCAGCGCCGGCAGCGGCACCAGGACGGCCGGGACGAGGTAGTACGGCAGGTGCTCGCGGGCGTGCCGGTGCAGCGCCGCGACGTCGACGACGGCCGGCTGGACGTAACCGACGAGCTGCCCGCCGCCCTGCGGGTCGCCGGCGAGGACCACGGCCGCGGCGGTCACGTCCGGGTGGCGCTCCAGGGCGGCCTCGACCTCGCCGGGTTCGATGCGCCGGCCGCGCAGCTTCACCTGCCGGTCGGCGCGGCCGAGGAGGGTGACGGTGCCGTCGCCGCGCCAGGTGGCGAGGTCGCCGGTGCGGTACAGGCGGCCGCGCACCGGGTCGGCCACGAAGCGCCGCGCGGTCAGGCCCGGGTCGCCGGTGTAGCCGCGGGCCAGGCCGGTGCCGCCGATGCACAGCTCGCCGACCAGGCCGGGCGGGGCGTCCTGGCCGTGCTCGTCGATGATGTGGAAGGACGTTTCGGCGATGGGCGCGCCGATACCGACGGGGTCGGCGACGCCGGCGGCGACCGGGGCGCTGGAGGACCAGATGGTGGTCTCGGTCGGGCCGTACACGTTGTGCAGCCGGCAGCCGGTGCGCAGCAGCCGCCCGGCGAGCGCGGCGTTGAGCGGCTCCCCGCCGCACAGCACGTGCCGGCCGCGCAGCTCGTCGCGGACGGCGCCGGCGGCGAGCCGCCAGATGGTCGGGGTGGCCTGCACCACGGCGACGTCGTGCCGGGCGACGAGGTCGAGCATGAGCGCGGGGCGGGTCTGGGCATCGTCGGGGGCGACGACCGCGCCGCCGCCGTGGGCGAGGGGCAGGAACAGCTCCAGGGCGGAGATGTCGAAGCCGAACGTGGTCAGCCACAGCACCCGGTCGCCCCCGGTGACGGCGAGCCCGGCGGCGAAGTGGCGCACGAGGTTGGCCAGGGCCCGGTGCGGGATCTCGACGCCCTTGGGCTGCCCGGTGGAGCCGGAGGTGAAGATGACGTACGCCAGGTCGTCCGGCCCGACCGCGGCGAGCCCCGCGTCGAGCCCGGCGGTGTCCTGCCCGGCGCCGGTCCCGGCGGTGCCCGGCGCGGCGGCGGGCCCCGCGCCGAGCCCGGCGGTGTCCGGGCCGGTCGTGCCCGGCGCCGGTTCGCGCATGAACGCCGGGTCGACGGTGGTGGTCGCGCCGGCGCGGGTCATCTGGTCGGCGAGGCGGGCCCGGGGCTGGTTCGGGTCGGCCGGCAGGTAGGCGGCGCCGAGCGACCACACCGCGAGGACGGCGGCGGCGAGGTCGGCGCCGCGCGGCAGGGTCACCGCGACGACGTCGCCCCGGCCCACGCCGCACGCGGCGAGCCGGCCGCGGACGGCGGCGGCCCGGCGGGCCAGGGACCGTCGCGTGTGGACGGTGCCGTCCGGGTCGAGCAGCGCCGGCGCGTCCGGGTCGTGCGCGTGCCGCCCGGCGATCCGGGCCGCGACCGTCGGCCCGGGCACCGGCGCCGCGGCGCCCGCGTTGACCCGCGCCACCACTCGCCGCTCCTGCTCGCTCCACAGTGGAAGCTCCGCCAGGGGCCGCCGCGGGTCGGCCGCGGCGGCGGCGAGCAGCAGCTCGAACCGGTCGGCGAGGGTGCGCACGGCGGCCTCGTCGTGGACCTCGGTGCTGTACACGGCCTGCAGCGCCACCCGGCCCGGCGTGCGCAGGACCACGAACTGCAGGTCGTGCCGGCTGGTGCCGGTGTCGACGGTGACCCACGCGGCGCCGGGCAGCTCGCCGGGGGCGGCGACCTGCGCCGGGGGCAGGAAGTTGAACATGTGCCGGAAGAGCGGCGACCGCCAGCTGCCGGAGACGCCCGGCAGCTCGCCGAGCAGGTGCTCGAACGAGACGCCGGCGTGGTCGAGGGCCTCGGCCATCCGGTCGCGGACCTGCGCCGCGAGGTCGGCGAAGCCGGCCCGCAGGTCGACGGTGAGCCGCACCGGCAGCGTGTTGACGTGGTACCCGACGGCGTCGCGGCTGCCGTGCCGGCGCAGGTTCACCGGGACGCCGACGACGAGGTCGGGGCCGGCGCCGTGCCGGGCGAGCAGCGTGGCGTAGACGGCGAGCAGCGCCATGTTGTCGGTGACCCGCAGCCGGGTCCGCAGCCGCGCGAGGGGCTCGGGGGCGAGGTCGCGTTCGAACCGGGCGCCGGCGAACGCGGGCCGGGCGGGCTCGGGGCGCGCCGACGGCAGCGGCTGCCGGGCCGGGTCGACACCGTCGAGCCGGTCCAGCCAGTACCGGAGGCCGGCCGGATCCGGCGGCGGCTCGTGCAGGACGGGTCCGGGCGGCGGCGGGTCGAGGGGCTGGCCGCTGGCGATGCGGTGGTAGGTGGTGGCGAGGTCGGGCATCACCACGCCGCCCGACGCGCCGTCGAAGACGATGTGGTGCGACACCAGGCACAGGACGCTGCCGCCCTCGTCCAGCGCGATGCCGTACACGCGCAACGGCAGCTCCACGGTGAGGTCGAACGGGCGCAGGGCCAGCTCGGTGAGGACCGTGCCGAGCTTCGCCTCGGCGGCGCCGAGCACCGTGACCGGCACCGTCGCCGCGCCCGGCCCGGCGACCTGGCGGACCGGCACCCCGTCGCGTTGCGGGAAGCGGGTGCGCAGGGCTGGGTACCGGCGCAGGACGTCAGCGGCGGCGGACTCCAGCGCGGCCGGGTCGAGGGCCGCGCTGGTGCGGATCGCGAGCGGCTGGTTGTCCACGGCCACCCCCGGGGCGAGGCGCTGGAACAGCCATAACGCCTCCTCCTTGCGGCTCAGCCCGGTCCCGGCCGTCATGGCGGCGGCACCGCGGCGCGGGCCGCGGCGGGCTCGGCGAGCAGCTGCTCCTGCGACACGTCCAGGCGCAGCCGGGGGCTGTCGCGCAGGGCCTCGGGCAGCCCGTGGTCGCGGGACAGCACGACGAGGTCGGGGCGCAGCCCGTCGAGGCCGACCGCCGCGCACATGGCGAGATACCGCAGGTTGGCCGCGACCCGCGCGCACAGGTCGGCGGTGATCGAGTCGGGCACGCCCTGCTCGCCGAGGGCCTTGCGGGCCACGACGGCGTACTGCTCGGCGAGGTCCTCCACGCCGGTGTCCGGCGGGGCGTCGGGCTCTGCACCCATCCGGCGCACGGCGGCGGCGTAGTGCTCCACGACCGTGCCGGGGGCGACGGTCACCGGGTCGAACAGCACGAGCCTGGCGCGCCGCGCGGCGAGGTCTCCGGCGAGCGCGGCGCCGGCGCAGAACCCGAGCACGGCGTGCACGTTTCCCAGTGCCGCGCTGCGCTGCCGCCACTCGGCGACGTGCGCGCGGGCGTCGCCGGGCGCGGCCGGCCAGCCCGTCTCGTCGCTGCCCCACACGGCGCAGTCCGGCGGCAGGTGCGGGGCCAGATCGGCGAAGTTCGCCTGGGCCCGCACCTTCGCCAGGGTGAAGTCGACCGCGGCGACGGTCCGCGTCCCGCTCGCGCCGCCCAGCAGGCGCCATCCCCCGATCGACACGCCGACGACGGTAATTCACCCATCGGTGGCCGTCGAGGGTTGTCGCACCTCGACTTTTTCGAAAACATCGACTCCCGTCCCGCTATTGACAATTCGTCCGAGGCCCGGCGAAGCTCAGTGACCATGAGTCCGGGGGCGTCCCGCCTGGCGCGCAGCCAGGAGACGCTGTGGGAGTTCGTGTCCTGCTTCGCACCGTCGGATCCGGGGGTGCTGGGCTACAACGTTTTCGAAACAACAACGTGGGACGATTCGGTCGACGTCAATGTATTTCGGCGTGCCGTCGGTGACGTCATCGCCCGCCACGACGCATTGCGCATCGTTTTCGACACCCTCGATATCGAGCCGCGGCTGCGAATACTGGACGGCATCGACCCGCCGGTGCAGTACGCCGACCTGACCGCCGAACCCGCGTCGCGGCAGGAGCTGCTGCGCGGCAGCATCCTCGGTGTCGAGCGGGGCCGCGCCTTCGACCTGCGCAACGGTCCACTGTGGAGTGTGGTGCTGCTGCGCACGGCGCCGCGCCGGTACGTCGTCGCCGTCACCCTGTTCCACCTCATCGCCGACGGCTGGTCCACCGGCGTGCTGCTGCGCGACCTGCGCGCCGCCTACCTCGCCCGGACCGGCGAGGGCCCGGCACCGCGCCCGCTGCGGCTGTCCTACGCGGCGGCGACGGCCGACCCGCAGCTGGACCCGGCCGCCCGGCGCCGCCGCGACGACTTCTGGCGGCGCACCCTCACCCCGCTGCCCGACGCGTGGCCGTTCGAAGGCGCCCCGCAGCAGGGGCAGACGCCGGACGTGACCGCCGAGGCGACCCTCGGCCTGCCCATCGAGCCCGGCCTCATCGGCCGGCTGCACGCGTTCGCCCGCGCCCAGCGGATCACGCCGTTCCTGCTGTACCTGGCGGCGTACCGGATCCTGCTGGGCGCCCGCACCGGCCGGCCGCGGCTGGTCCTCGGCACCGCCACCGCGGGCCGCGACGAGCCCGGCGCCGAGGACCTCGTCGGACAGTTCACGCACAACGTGTACGTCGCCTCCACCATCGGCCCGGACGCCACGCTGCTGGACGGCATCGGCACGGTCCGCACCGCCATGTACGAGGCCGTGCGGCACACCGCGTCGTTCACCGAGATCGCCCGCGCGGTGAACCCGGACTTCGACGCGCTGCGCCCGTGGCCGTTCCTGCTGCTGTACCACTCCTGGTTCCAGTCCGCGGCGCCCACCACCGACCCGCCCCCGGACCGCCGCGAGCACCGCTCCCGCGCCCGCAGGCCCGCCGGCGTGGTCCTCGACGACCGCGCCACCCAGCTGTGGGCCAGGCGCGGCGAGCCCGGCCTCGTGGTCCGCCACGACCGCCGCGGCGCCTCGATGAACTACAACCCGACGATCTACCCGCGGGCCACGATGCTGGAGACCCTCGAGGGCTACACCACCGTGCTCAACGCCCTGCTCACCGACCCCGACCAGCGCCTCGGCGACCTGAAGCTGCCCTGATCGGCTGGCACAGCGCCGGTGGGCGGTGCCGGCCGCCGCGTGGTCCGGTGCCCTACGCTGCAGCGGTGGCCGAGATCGCCGGGACGTTCGAGATCCACCTGACGGTCGACGGGCCCGGGGCGCCGGACCTCGCCGGCTTCGCCGGCCGCCACGGCGTGCGGTTCGTGCACATCGTGCTGGACCAGGGGCGGCACCCGTCGCAGCCGATGCTCACGGTGCCCGCCCGCGGCACCCTCGACGAGGCGCGGGCGCTCGCGCGGCGGTGGGGGGACCGGCTCGCCGCCCGGGGCACCCCGGCGACCCGGGTGAAGATCGAGGCGGCGCCCTGGTGCGACGGCGTGCCGCAGGACGACGCCGGCGCGGCCGCGGAGCCGCCCGGGCGGTACTTCGAGCACCACGTCAAGCTGCTGCTGCCGGCAGACCCGGCCGCCGCGCTGCGGGCCGCCGCCGACGTCGCCGCCGCGCACGGCGCCCGGCTGTCGCGCAACGCGCGGCGCCGCGACGGCGAGGGCCGCCAGGAGCGCTTCCTCACCGCCCGCTGCCACGGCGTGGGCCTGGCGACCGCGACGGTGCGCCTGGACGCGTTCGTCGCGGCCCTGCGCACCGCCGGGCTGGAGGTCACCGAGGTCGAGCAGGAGTACGTCGTGGACGACTCCAACCTCGGCCTGGACCACGGCTGGCTCGACGGCCCGGGCGCGGACCTGCGGCCGGAGCCGGCACGCCTGCGCGGGCCGTCCCTCAGCCCGGAGTGACCTTCGTCAGGCGGCGGGGTGGCTCCGGCGCGCCGGCCAGGCGTTGCTGCTCCTCGGCGACGATCATCCGGGCGAGCTGGACCTCGGAGATGTCCACGGCGCCCGGGGAGGCCTGGGCGATGGTGCTGTGCCGCACGTACGCGTCGAAGAGCTGGGCCTTCGAGCCGAGGATCTCGATCATCCGCTCGTCGACGGAGTCGGCGATGAGCAGGCGGTGGACCTGGACGGTGCGGACCTGGCCCATGCGGTGGGCCCGGGCGATCGCCTGGGCCTCGATCGACGGCTTGACCTGGGGCTCGCACAGGATCACGACGGAGGCGGCCTGGATGTTGACGCCGACGCCGGCGGCCTCGATCTGGCAGACGAGGACGGCGGGCTTCGGCGCGGCGGTGAACGCGTCGACGATGCGCTGGCGGTCGGCGACCGGGGTGGCGCCGGTGATCGGGCCGCGGGCGTCGGGGCCGAGCGCGGCGCCGACCACGGCGAGGACGTCGCGGAAGTAGGAGAAGACCACGACCTTGCGGCCGTTGGCGAGCGCCTCGCGGGCCAGTTCGAGCAGGCGGGTCAGCTTCGCCGAGTCGTGCGGGCGGCGCACGGCGAACGCGGCCCGGCGCATCGCCATGAAGTTGCCCTCGCGCACGGCGTCGCGGTACGCGCGGCCGTCCTCGGCGCTGAACTGCTCCCACTCGTCGACCTGTACCAGCTCCGGCAGCTCGGTGAGCACGTCGGGCTGGTTGCGGCGCAGGTACACCGGGGCCGCCGCGCGCCGGAACGCCTCGACGCTGATCGCCGCGTGCTCCGGGCCCATGCCGGCGGCGACGTCCGGGCGCAGGTGCTCGATCAGGGCACGGAACTCGTCGATGCGGTTCTCCATGGGGGTGCCGGTGAGGAACAGCACCCGGTCGGACCGCGCCGCGGCCTGGTTCACCGCCTGGGACCGCTTCGCGTCGGGGTTCTTCACGTAGTGCGCCTCGTCGACGATCAGCATCGCGGGGCGCAGCGGCAGCTCGCCGAGGGCGCCGAGCGAGCCGAACGTGACGACGCCGGCGCCGCCCTGGGCCCGCCACCGGGCCGCCGCCCGGGAGCGGCCGCTGCCGTGCAGGGTGACGACCGGGACCGTCGAGTGCCGGGCGATCTCCCGCGACCAGTTGATCAGCACGCTGGCCGGGCAGACGACCAGGAAGTGGGTGGCGCCGCGGGCGGCCAGGTGCGCCATCGCGGCGATCGCCTGCACCGTCTTGCCCAGCCCCATCTCGTCGCCGAGCACGACCCGCCGCTGCACCAGCGCGAACCGGGCGCCGAAGGACTGGTACCCGCGCAACCGCAGACCGTCGCTGAGCCGGGACGTGTCCAGCTGCTGCGCGCCGACGCGTTCGACGATGTCGGCGGGCAGGAACCCCTCGCTGGCCGCGACGTCGCCGCCGAGGCCGACGACCTGGCTGAGCAGGCCGTAGTAGTCCGCGGAGCGCCGCTCGTAGTCGCGCCAGGCCGGCTTGGCGCCCGGCGGGCGTACGGCGCGCACCGCCCGGGCGGCCGCGGGCAGCCCGGCCGACTCCGCGGTGCCGACCAGCGCGCGGACCCGCCGGGCCGCCTCGTCGGCGGTGGCCCGGTCCGCGGCCCGCATGAACCACCGGCGCAGCACCCCCGCGCCGGCCGGCCCGGCCACCGGCCGCTGCCGGGACAGCTCCCCGGCGAGCCGCGCCGCGTCCGGCTCGTGCGGCCCGGCGGCGTGCCACACCGCGCCCCACGTGGCGAGGGCCCGCACGAGGCGGGTCATGTCCGGGTCCTTCGGGTCGAACTCGATGCGGAACTGCAGCGCGTCGCGCGCCGCCCGCTTGAGCTGCTCCGCGGCGTGGATGGTCCGGCGGGCCGTGCCGTCGCCGATGCCGGGCACCGCCGTGAGCCGTTGCGGGCCGGCCCGCAGCACGTCGGCGACCGAGCGGATGCCGTGCGCGGGCAGCTCGTCCAGCCGGGCCCGGCCGTCCACGGTGTCCTTCAGCGTCTCGATCGACATGGTGCCGAGCGCGGCCCACACCTGGGGTTCGCTCGCCCGCTCGTACGCCGCGACGACCTCGGCCCTGGCGGCGCCGACGATCCCGGCGACGGCCTCGGCGTCGCCCTGCACCTCGGCGGCCCTGGCCAGCAGCGCACGCGTCTCCCGGCGCCCCGCGGCCGTCATCCCGCCGCCCGGCGCCGGCGCACCGTGGGGCATCGCGCGGCCATGCCATGACGGTACCGACCCGCCGCCCGCACCGCTCGCCACGCCCGGCACCGCCGAGCTGTCACCAGGCCGTCACCAGGCGGCCGTCACCAGCCGGTCGCGGTGGCGGCGACGGCGCCGCCGCCGAGGAGATCAACGCCGGCCGGCTCACCGCCGAGCGCGCGCCGAAGGTCATCATCGCGACGCTGCTGCCGGCGTTCGCACCCGCCGGGGGCAGCGCTTCGCGGTGAGTCGCCGCCCGGCTGTCGACGCTGGTGCCGAGCTTCCGGGACTGATCAGCCCCGGCCGGACGGGCCAGATCCGTCTTGAGTCTTCGTTAAGAGTGGCTTAGATCGAGGCTCGACGGTGTCCGCGGCGGTTACGTTGGTGCTGGCCTGCCGGACGTCGCCGCCCCGCCGGGGTGGCCCGGGCAGCCACCGCCGAGTCGCCGGCCGGGCGCCCGCACGCCGGGCGTGGGCCGGGGAGCCGGGGAACCAACCGGGGTTTCCCAATGGGGTGAATCCGCGCCGCGGCGCGGTAGGGCACGCCTTCTTCTCGCCCGAATCCGTCAGCTAACCCGGTAGGCGGTCGCGGAAGAAGGACTGTGCCGTGTTCAACGGACGCATGACGCTGCGCACCGCGGTCGTCGCGCTGGCGGTGGCGGCGATGATCGCCCCGGCCTGCGCCGCGCACGCGGACCCGACACCCGAGGAGTTACAGGCCCAGATCGACAAGGGCAACCGGGAGGTCGAGCTGGTCGTCGAGCAGTACAACAAGGTCAACGGCGACCTCGAGGCCACCCAGGCGGCGATCGCGAAGCTGCGGACGGACCTGGTGCCGCTGCAGGCGAGCATGCAGGCCGCCCGGGACGACGCCGACACGGTCGCGGTCAACGCCTACAAGACCGGCGGCAACCTGGGCACCTGGTCGCTGATGCTCGGCGCGCGCTCCACCGACGCGTTCACCGACCGGATCGGCACCCTGCAGCAGATCTCCCGCAGCCAGCAGCGGGACCTGGCCGCGTACGGCACCGCGAAGGACGCCTTCGACGCCGAGCAGCAACGGCTCAACGGCGTCCTCGCCACGCAGAGCCAGCAGAAGATCGAGCTGGAGACCCGCCGCAAGAAGATCGAGGGCGACATCGCCCGGCTCGACGAGCTGCAGCGCAAGGCCGAGGCGGCGGCCGCCGCGGCGAAGGTGAAGCCGAAGACGACCACCACGCCGGCCAACCCGGGCCAGCCGCCGGCGGTCTCCGGCTCGGCGGGCAAGGCCGTCAGCTACGCGTGGGCCCAGCTCGGCAAGAAGTACGTGTGGGGCACCGCCGGCCCGAACACCTTCGACTGCTCGGGGCTGACGATGATGGCCTGGAAGGCCGCCGGGGTGACGCTGCCGCACAACGCCGCCCAGCAGTACCAGAAGGTCCGCCACATCTCCCGCAGCCAGCTCGCCCCGGGCGACCTGGTGTTCTACAACGGCCTCGGGCACGTGGGCATCTACATCGGCAACAACCAGATCATCCACGCCCCGAACAGCCGCACCGTGGTGAAGGTCGCCCCGATCGACATCGACTCGCTGTACGGCTACGGCCGGCCCGGCTGACGGCCGGCCGCCGGTTCCCCGCCACCGTCCAGGGCGGCGGGGAACCGGCGGCGGGACTCAGACCCAGCGGGGCGGGCTCGGCGGGCTCTCGTGCCAGCGGCGGTCCAGGGCGGTGACCACGTACGTGTAGTGCCGGCCGGGTTCCGCGGTCGGGTCGGTGTACATAGTGCCGCGCACCGTCGCCACGAGGTGGGCGGCGTCGGCGAGGTCGCAGGCGCCCGGCACGGTGGTGCCGTCGAGGCGGTACACGCCGTACGAGGTGACCTCGGCGAACGGGCCGGTGCCGGAGGCCGTCGGGTGCCACCGCAGCTGCACGCCGGCGTCGGTGCGCCGGGCGCCGGTGAGCACCGGGAACAGCAGCGGGCGGGCCGGGCCCCAGGCGGGCGGGAACGCGGGCCGGGTGCGGTGCTCGGCGGTGAGGATCGTCTCGGCGCCGAGGCGGTCCGCGCGGACCTGCACCGCGCTGAAATGCACGTCGCCGAGGACCTGCGGGTACTGCCGGTTGAACGTGAGATGGTCGGACAGCTCCTGCGGGTCGAACCAGTCCGCGGGCTGCCCGGCGGCGGCGACCTTGTAGTCGGCCTGGCCGATGTAGAGCTGGACGTCGGTGCCGGCCACGACGTCGGCCCACCACGGCACGAGCTTGGCGTAGTCGGCGACGGCGAAGCCGATGTGCCAGTACACCTGCGGCACGATGTAGTCGATCCAGCCCTCCTTCACCCACTTGCGGGTGTCGGCGAAGTTCGCGTCGTAGGACTGGGTGCCGTTGGTGTCGGAGCCGAGCGGGTCCGCGGCCTTGTTGCGCCAGATGCCGAAGGGGCTGACCCCGAAGCGCACCCACGGCTTGGCGGCATGGATACGGCCGTCCAGCTCGCGGACGAGCAGGTCGATGTTGTTGCGCCGCCAGTCGGCCTTGGTGGCGAAGCCGGCGCCGTGCTCGGCGAACGTGGCGTCGTCGCCGAAGTCCTGGCCGGCCGCCGGGTACGGGTAGAAGTAGTCGTCGAAGTGGACGCCGTCGATGTCGTACCGGGTGACGGCGTCCATCACGGCGTCCTCGACCCAGGCCCGGGCCGCCGGGATGCCGGGGTTGAGGTAGAGCCGGCCGGCGGCGTTGCCCACCGGGTAGGGCACCGCCCACTCGGGGTGCACCCGCAGCGGGCTGTTCGCCGGCAGCTTCGCCACGTCCGTGCCGGCGCCGCCGGGCGCGGGCATGCTCGCCCGGTACGGGTTGAACCAGGCGTGGAACTCGAGGTTCTCCTCGTGGGCCCGGCGCACCAGGTAGTCGAGGGGGTCCCAGCCGGGGTCCTGGCCGGCGACCCCGGTGAGGTACTGCGACCACGGCTCCAGCGGCGAGGGCCAGAACGCGTCGGCGTGCGGGCGGACCTGCACGATGACGGCGTTGTAGTTGAGCCGCTGGGCGAGGGCGAGCCAGCCGTCGTACTCGGCCTTGACCTCGGCCTCGCTCTTGCCGGGGGCGCTGGGCCAGTCGATGTTGACGACGCTGGCGATCCACATGGCGCGCAGCTGGTGCTTCGGCGTGGCCGGGTCGGTCACGCAGGTGGCCGGGGCCGTGCCGGTGGTGGTGGCCCCGGCCGGGCCGGGATGCACCGTGAGGGCCAGCATGATGGCGGCCGCCGAGGCGGCGAGTAAGGGTCGGACTGACATGGTGCACCTTCATCCGCGACGGTGGACGGTGAGCAGTGTCCCGGGGATCGGCCGGGCCGGTGGCGGGTTCGCCGGAATTCACCAGTTGTCTGAGCCGGGCACCCGCGGCCAGCGGGCGCCCTCGGGGGCGATCAGGTAGGCGATGCCGCCGCTGCCGGAGGCGACGGTGCCGTTCGCGCGGTACCGCTTCGTGCGCAGCCACACCTGCTCGAACTCGGCGCGGCGGTACACGTTGCGGACCGCGTCGTTCGACGAGGACGCCGGGTCGTTGACGATCACGTCGCCGGTCGCGGTGAAGCCGACGATGACGAACAGGTGCCCTGACGTCGAGTAGTTCGCCCCGGTGAGCTCGGTCGCGAGGAACGACTGCGACGTGATCACCGGGATGCCGGCGGCGATGAACCGTTCGGCCTCGTCGAGGGAGTGCAGCCGGGTCACGATCCCGGTGAGCCCGTAGGTCGCGGCGTACGCGGTGTTGAACGGCCAGTTGCCGGCGCCCTCGTACGTGGCGTCGTAGGTGCTGCGGGCGGCGTGGTCGACCTGCGGGTCGGCGTAGGACGGGTCGACCCAGGCGAGGTCCTCGGCGCTCGGGCGGTGGCCCCAGTACTCGACGACCATCTCCGTCGACGTCGGCGAGCACCACGCCTCGCCGCCGCCGTCGTACTGCGGGTACTCGCCCTCGTGGATGTTCTGCGAGTACCGCGGCACGGCCAGCTCGCGGCCCCAGGCGATGTGCCCGGCGCTGGCCGGCACGCTGAACCGGTCCGGCACGTTGGAGGCCATCGCGCCGACCTGCCGGACGCGGGGCGCCGCGGCCGAGCCGGGCGTGCGGTACAGGGTGACCCGCAGCCGGTACGACGCCAGCAGCACCCCGGCGGCGACGTCGTCGACGGCGAACGTGTCGGTCCAGATCGACGACACGCCGTCGCCCTGGCCGTCGACGGAGGCGCGCCGGATGTCCTGGTCGCCGGCGGCCCAGCGGCCCATGACGTAGCGCGGGGTCGCCCGGCCGTCGGTGTACGTGCCCTCGAGGTCGACCTGCAGCCAGGTGCCGGCCGGGGTGTCGGCGTTCCACGACGCGACGAGCTCGCTGGCGCCGAAGCCGATGTGGTGCACCGGCGAGGTCCAGGTGGCGTACTCCCAGGTGCGGGTGGTGCCGGTGTGCGGGTCGGTGTACTCGGTGGTGCCGGCGGCCCGGCCGATCGTCAGGTACGGCGTGCGGCCCGGCACGGCCCGGGTGCCGTCGCCGGTGCCGCTGCGCCACTGCGGGTAGGACCGCCACGCGTGGAAGGCGATCTGCTCGTCGTGGCGGACCGTCCCGGGGTGCGCCGCGGCGGCGGGGGCCGGCATCACCAGTGCCAGGACCAGGGCGGCGGCAGTGGCGGCGATGGTTGCGGCGCGTCTCATGACCCCTCCGGTGGCGCGGGCAGGAACGACGGCAGGATCTGCACGTCGTCGAGGTTGACGAACATGACCCGGTGGCCGAACTGGACCTGCGCGTAGCGGGTCTGGCCGCGGATGACGGTCCAGTCGCCGGGGCCGGTGCCGGCGAACGTGGTGGCCCGGTAGTACTCGCCGGGCACGATGCCGCCGAGGGTGTACCGCTGCCCGGCCGCGAACGTGTACTGCAGCGGGGTGACCGCCTGGACGGGCACGCCCGCCGGGTACGCGGCCGCCTCGGGGTAGGCCCGCCCGTAGACGGGGATGCTGGTCCGGCCGGGTTTCGGGGTGACGACGAGCCCGGTCGACCACTTCGCCGCCGGGTGCGCGGGCGGGTTGTGGAACCAGCCGCGCTGCCCGAGGTACCAGACGGCGGTCCAGTCGCCCTGCCGGCCGGCGACCGCGTAGGTCTGCCCGGCGGCGGCGCGGGCGCCGTGGTCGGCGATCTGCATCGTGGCCGGTTCCCCGCCCGGGTGCAGGCCGGGGTCGGTGAGCAGCGGCGCGTCGGCGGACGGCGCGGTGCGCAGCAGCACCGTCGAGGCGCCGTGCGGCGGGCACGGGGTGTCCGGCGTGCCGGTGCAGCCGGTGAACGGCAGCCGGTTGCCGTCGTAGCCGGGATCGATGGTGACCAGTCCGGTCCGGGAGGTGCCGAGGGTGACGAACGGCGCGTGCAGCAGGTCGAAGTAGTGGCTCCAGTCCCAGTACGGGCCCGGGTCCCAGTGCATGCCCCTCACCGTCGACGGCACGGTGCCGGGGACGTTGTCGTGGCCGATGATGTGCTGCCGGTCCAGCGGGATCGCCAGCCGCACCGCCAGGTACCGCACCAGTTTCGCGGAGGCGCGGTACATCGCCTCGGTGTACCAGGCGCCCTGCTGCGCGGCGTACCCCTCGTGCTCCAGGCCGACGGACTTGGCGTTGACGTACCAGTTGCCGGCGTGCCAGGCGACGTCCTTGGTCCGCACGTGCTGGGCGACGTGGCCGTCGGCGGAGCGCAGCGTGTAGTGCCAGCTGACGTACGTCGGGTCCCGCACCAGGTCCAGCGTCGTGTCGTAGCTCGCCTCGGTGTCGTGGATGACGATGTACTCGATGCGCTGGCGCTGCGGCCGCTCGCTGAGGTCGTGGTTGCCGTAGTCGCCGGCGCCGGGGCCGGTCTGCTCGTAGGGCGCCGGGACCCACTCGCAGGACACGTCGGCGGGGCACTCCAGGCCGTCGGGGCGCGGCGGGGTGCGGCGCAGCCCGAGCCGGTCCAGCCAGCTCGTGACCGGTTGCAGGCGGGGCTGCGCGGGCAGGGTCAGCGGGTGCCCGTCGTCGGTGGTGCGGGCGGCGCCGTCGCGCAGGGTCGCGTACACCTCGTCGGCGAAGGCGGCCGCGGCGCCGGTGGTGCCGGCGCCGCTGTACCGCGCGACCGCGCCGTACCAGGCGGCGGGGTCGCTGCCGGCGCCGGACGGGCCGCCGGCGTCGCGCTGGTAGGCGGCGAGCAGCGCGGCGCCGCCGTGGATGTTGGCGGCCGGATCGGTGCGCAGTGTGTCGGCGCCGGTACCGGTGAGCTCGGCGGCGCGCTGGAGCGTCTGCAGCGCCGGCCCGGCCGGGACGGACGTGGCGGGCCGGACGGTCCTCGGGGCCCGGGCGTCGTCGCCGCGCGCGTCCCCGCCGGTGCCGCTGCCGGCCTCGTCGTGCCTCCCGGCCGCTGCGGCGGCCAGGGTGGCGGCGTCGGTGAGGTGCATCGGGCCGTAGCCGGCGCCGGTGCTGGGGGCGCCGCCGTTGGTGTCCCAGCGGGACTCCAGGTAGGACACGCCGAGCAGGACGCTCTGCGGCACGCCCCAGGTCTGCGCCGCCGCGGCGTAGGTGGCCTGGCGGGCGTCGGGCCCGGCGGCGGCGGCCGGGGCGGCGCCGCCGAGGGCGGTGATCGTGGCGGCGGCGAGCGTGAGAGCCGTCGCGGCGCTGAGGGGGGCGGTCGTGGCGAGGGAGCGGCGAGGCCGGCGCATCGAACCTCCTGACTGCGGGTGGCTCGGCACAGCGTGACGCATAGCAATCTTTGACGTCAATCCCTTGCGAAAAGTTGCCCTGACTCGTGGGGAACCTACGTACCACCGCGCGGATTTGCCCGGAATTACCGGTCTTCGCGCAGGATGCAGCCGCACCGGGGGACGCTCGCAGGCTTTGCAGAGTCGTTACCACCGACCGGTGACGGCGCGGGTTTCGTAGATTACCTTCACTCTAACGTCGTCCTGCGGCGGTTATCTACAGTCGTTGCCTTCGATCAAGGAGGTCGGCGCCGATGAGTGTCGTGCCGCTGGATGTGGGACGGGTGGGTCAGACCGACACGCCCGCCGCTGACGGGGGGCCGGGCGGCCCGATCGCCGCCCGGTCGCCGGGGCAGGCCGTCCGGCTGCGCCTGCGCCGTGACCGCACCGCGCTGGTCAGCGGTGTCGTGTCGGCGCTGCTCGTCGTCGTCGCGATCGCCGCACCGCTCATCGAGGCGGCCTACGGCATCGGCCCGCAGGACACGTTCAAGGACGACCTGGACCGCTACGGCATGCCGTACGGGGTGGCCGGCGGGGTCTCGGCGCAGCACTGGTTCGGCATCGAGCCGGGCCTCGGCCGCGACGTGTTCATCCAGATGGTCTACGGGATGCGCACCTCGCTCGGCATCGCGTTCGCCGCGGCGCTGACCACCACGGTCCTCGGCGTGCTCGCCGGCATCGTCTCCGGCTACCTCGGCGGCTGGGCCGACGCCGTCATCAACTGGATCACCGACGTAGCCCTGGCGCTGCCGTTCCTCATCTTCACCCTCGCCCTGATCCGCCCCCTCGAACTGGCCTTCTACGGCCCCCGCGAGGCGGTGCCCGGCTGGTTCCGGGTCGTCGTGCTCATCGGGCTGTTCGCCCTGTTCGGCTGGACCGGCACGGCCCGGCTGGTCCGCGGTCAGGTGCTGTCGCTGCGCGAGCGCGAGTTCGTCGACGCGGCCCGCGCCACCGGCGCCCGCACCTCGCGGATCCTGTTCCGGGAGCTGCTGCCGAACCTGTGGGCGCCGGTCATCGTGGTGTTCTCGCTGTCGATCCCGGCGTACATCACCAGCGAGGCGGCCCTGAGCTTCCTCGGCATCGGCATGCTGGAGCCGACCCCCGACTTCGGCCGCATGATCTTCCGCAGCCTCAACTACCTGCAGACCGACCCGGCGTACGTGTGCTTCCCCGGCGTCACGATCTTCGTGCTGGTCCTCGCGTTCAACCTGTTCGGCGACGCGGTCCGCGACGCGCTGGACCCCCGCTCGGCGACCCGGCCGGCCCGGTAGCGCGCCGTGCTCGCCTTCCTGATCCGGCGGATCCTCCTGGCCGTGCTCACCCTGTTCGCGGTGAGCGTGCTGACGTTCCTGATGTTCTTCGCGCTGCCCCGCGACCCGGCGACCGCGATGTGCCCGAAGAACTGCGACGCGGCCCGCCTCGAACGCGTCCGCGACGAGCTGGGCCTCAACGACCCGAAGCACGTGCAGTACCTGCACTACGTGCGGGGCATCTTCGCCGGCCGGGACCTCGGCGCCGCCCAGGGCGGGCACTGCGACGCGCCCTGCCTGGGCTGGTCCTACGTCAACGGCGAACCGGTCACCGAGACCTTCGTCCGGGTCGTGCCGGTGACGCTGAGCATCGTGGTGCCCGCCTCGGTCCTGTGGCTCGCCGCCGGCATCGGCCTGGGCATGCTGTCCGCGCTGCGGCTCGGCACAGTCTTCGACCGCCTCGCGATCGGCGCGTCGCTGACCGGGGCGTCGCTGCAGCTGTACTTCGTCGGCGGGGTCCTGCTGCTCGTCTTCGTCTACACGCTGAAGATCCTGCCGTACCCGCGGTACACCTCGATCCTGGACAACCCGTGGGACTGGGCGACGGCGCTGATCCTGCCGTGGTGCGCCCTCGCCGTGCTGTTCAGCGCCGTCTACGCCCGGCTGTCGCGGGCGCAGATGCTCGAGACGCTGTCGGAGGACTTCGTGCGCACGGCGCAGGCGAAGGGGCTGCGGTACCGCACCGTCGTGCGCCGGCACGCGCTGCGCGCCGCGCTGACCCCGCTCGTCACGACCGCCGGCATCGACATCGGCGCCGCGCTCGGCGGCACCGTCATCACCGAGACCACGTTCGGGCTGCGCGGCCTCGGACGGACCGCGATCGACGCGGTCAAGGACGGCGACCTGCCCACGATCATGGGCACCGTCCTGCTCGCGGCCGCGTTCATCGTCGCGGCCAACCTCGTCGTCGACGTGCTCTACACCCTCATCGACCCGCGCGTCCGGTTGCGATGACGACCCACCACCCCCGGGAGGACCACATGAGATACCGGCCCGTGACAGCCCTGGTGCTGCTGACGCTCGTCGCCGGCCTCGGCGCGTGCAGCAACAACAAGCGCACCGACGACGAGGCGGCACCCGACGCCGGCCGGCAGGCCAGCGGGTCGATCGCGACCGATCCGAAGGACTCCCGCGGCCCCGCCGCCGAGGTCCCCGGCGCGGCGAAGGGCGGCACGGTCACCGTGCTGCGCCAGAGCAAGGTCTCCCACCTCGACCCGCAGCGGGTGTACTCGTTCGTCGGGCTGACCGCGTCGCAGCTGTACGCGCGGCGGCTCACCACGTACAAGGACGACGGCAAGGGCAAGGTGGTCCTCGTCGGCGACCTGGCCGAGACGCCCGGCACCGACGTCACGAAGGACTGCAAGACCTGGGAGTTCAAGATCAAAGAGGGGGTGAAGTTCGAGGACGGCAGCGCGGTCACGTCCAAGGAGATCGCCTACGGCATCGCCCGCTCGTTCGACCTCGCGCTCACCGGCGGCCCCACGTACCTGCAGGAGTGGCTCGCCGACACGCCCCAGTTCGACACGAAGTTCAACTTCACCGCCGACAAGACCGCGCTGCCGCCCGGGCTGAGCACCCCCGACCCGCGCACGCTGCGCTTCACGTTCGCCCGGCCGCACTGCGACCTGCCGTTCGCGGTGTCACTGCCGGCGACCGCGCCCGTGCCGCCGGCGAAGGACACCGGCACCGACTACGACAAGGCCCCGTTCTCCTCCGGCCCGTACCGGCTCGCGAAGAACGAGGCCGGCACCCGGCTCACGTTCGAGCGCAACCCGCACTGGGACCCGGCCACCGACCCGATGCGCCACCAGTACCCCGACGCGTTCGTCTACGAGTTCGGCGCCAACCCCGTCACGCAGACCAACCGGATCATCGCCGACAGCGGCGCCGACGCGTCCGCCGTGTCGTTCAACGGCGTCGACGCCTCGCTGGTGTCCAAAGTGGTCAGTGACCCGGCGCTGAAGGCGCGCACCCTGCAGGAGCCCACGCCCAGCGAGTACACCCTCACCATCAACAACAACCGGGTCACCGACCTGAAGGTCCGCCAGGCCCTCAACTACGCCATCGACCGCGACGGCGTGGTCAAGACCCTCGGCGGGGACACCGTCGCCCGCGGCGTCACCACCCTCATGCCGCCGGCCACGATCGGCTGGAAGAACTACGACGCGTACCCGGCCGGCCGCACCGGCAACCCCGGCAAGGCCCGCGAGCTGCTCGGCGGCGCGACCCCGGAGCTGGTCCTCGGCTTCCCCGACGACGCGCGCAACCAGGAGCTCAGCACCACCCTCAAGGCCAACCTGGAGAAGGCCGGCTTCCGCATCACGCTGAAGCCGATCGCCGCGGACACGTTCCTCGACGAGACCAAGAAGAAGAACAACCCCTGGGACCTGTACATCGGCTCCTGGGGCGCGGACTGGCCCAGCGGCGCCTCGATCCTGCCGGTCCTCTACGACGGCCGGGCCATCAAGGACGGCGGCAGCAACAACGGCGCGTCCTACCTCAACGCGCCCGCGCTCAACGCCGAGTTCGACCGGATCCTCGCCATGCCCGTCGCCGACCAGCTCGCCGAGTGGGGCCGCCTCGACGAGAAGATCATGCTGGAGTACGCGCCGGTCGTGCCGCTGTACGTCGACGTCATGTTCACCATCCACGGCTCGAAGGTCGGTGGCGTCTTCATCGACTCCATCTGGGGCAGCGTCGCCGTCACCAACGCCTACGTCCGCCCGTGACCCCGTTGTTCTTCGAGGAGGCGCCCGGCCGGATCTCCGTGGTCCTGGGCCGGCCGGGCGCCCCGCCGGCCCGCACCCGGCTGCCGGACGCGCCGCACGCCGCGGCCAGCATGATGAAGCTGTCCGTGCTCGTCGCGCTGTACCGGGCCGGGGACGCCGGCACCGCCGACCTGGACGCGCCGGTGCCGGTGGTGAACGACTTCGCCTCGGCGCTCGGCTCCCGGTACACCGCCGACCCCGGCTACGACAACGAGCACGCCGTCTGGGACCGCCTCGGCGGCACCGCCCCGGCCCGCTGGCTGGCCCGCCGGATGATCGCCGGGTCCAGCAACCTCGCCACGAACCTGCTCCTCGGCGTGCTGGGGCTACCCGCGGTCGCCGCCGCGTGGCGGGCGGCCGGGGCGACCGGCAGCGTCACCGGCCGCGGCATCGGCGACCTGGCCGCCGAGGCCGCCGGCATCCGCAACACCGTCACCGCCGCCGACCTCGCCCGGCTCCTCGGCGGCATCGCCGCCGGGACCGTCGCCACTGCCGGCTCCTGCGCCGAGATGCTCGACGTCCTGGCCGCCCAGGAGCACCGGGTCGACCTCGCCGCCGGCGTCCCCGCCGGGGTGCCGGTGGCGCACAAGAACGGCTGGATCACCGGCGTGCGGCACAGCGCCGGCGTGGTGCTGCCCGGCGACGCGCCGCCGTACGTGCTCGCCGTGTGCACCACCGGCTGCCCCGACGACGGCGGCGCCTGCCGGCTGATCGCCCGGGTGTCCCGGCTCGCCTACGCCCTGCGCGGGTCGCTGTGATCCGGGCGGTCCGCACGCACCGGGTGTCGGCGCCGTTCCACACCCCGTTCGTCACCGCCCTGCGCCGCGCCACCACCGCCGAGTCGCTCGTCGTGGAGCTCGAGGACGCCGACGGCCGCCGCGGCTACGGCGAGGCACCCCAGGTGTGGCAGGTCACCGGCGGCAGCGTCGCCGGCGCCGAGGCCTGCGTGCACCAGCTGCTCGGGCCGCTGCTCACCGGCCGCGACGCCGACGACGTGACCGGCGCCGGCCGCCTCGTGCAGCGCGCCGCCCAGCGCAACGAGGGCGCGAAGGCCGCCGTCGACGTCGCCCTGCACGACCTCGCCGCCCGCCGCGCCGGCCTGCCCCTCGTGCGCTACCTCGGCGGCGTGGCCACCACCGTGCCGACCGACGTCACCCTGCCCGCCGGCACCCCCGACACCCTCGCCGCCGCCGCGCACGACCGGGTCCGCGAAGGCTTCCGGGTGCTGAAGGTCAAGGTCGGCGACGCCGGCACCGACCTCGCCCGGGTCCGCGAGATCCGCGCCCGGGTCGGCCCCGCCGTCGCGCTGCGCCTGGACGCCAACCAGGGCTGGACCCCGCGGGAGGCGGTCCGGGTCATCCGCGGCATCGAGGACGCCGGCCTCGACGTCGAGCTCGTCGAGCAGCCCGTCCCCCGCCACGACCTCGACGGCCTCGCCTGGGTCAGCGACCGCGTCGGCGTGCCGATCCTCGCCGACGAGGCCGTGTTCGGCGCCCGCGACCTGGTCGAGGTGATCCGCCGCCGGGCCGCCGACCTGGTCAACGTGAAGCTCGCCAAGTGCGGCGGCCTCGGCCCCGCCCGTACCCTGCTGGACCTCGCCGCCGCGCACGACATGGGCACCCTGGTCGGCTCGATGATGGAGACCGAGATCGGCGTCGGGGCCGCCGCCAGCCTGGCCGCCGCCTACGGCACCACCGCCGTGTCCGACCTGGACGCCGCCTGGTGGCTCGCGTCCTCCCCGGTGCGCGGCGGCATCCGGTACGCCGGCGACCAGGTCCACCTGCCCGACGCCCCCGGCCTCGGCGTCACCCTGGAGGTCGTATGACCAGCACGGAGCGCAGCGGAGGGCTGGGCATCATGGGCGCAGTCCTGAGGTCAGGGCGACGCCGGAGCGCAGCGGAGGTGACGTCATGACCCCGGCCGCGGTACGCGTGCCGGTGGCCACCGTCTGGTCGTCACCGTCCCTGGTCCGCCCCAGCGACGCGGCGGCCGTGCGGGACGACCCGGACCTGGCCGCCTGGATGCTTGCCATGACCCCCGACGAGCAGACCTCCAGCGCCGTGGTCACCCAGCTGCTGCTCGGCGACCCGGTCACCGTCGACGAGGTCCGCCCGGACGGCTGGGCGAGGGTGGTCGCACCCACCCAGGCCGCGCCGACGCTGGATCCGCGGGGCTACCCGGGCTGGATGCGCACGTCCCACCTGGCCGAGCCCGCTCTTGACGACGGTGGTGGTGGCGCGCTGGTGGTCGACGCGCTGTCCACCACCCTCGTGGACGCCCCCGCCGGGCGCCCTGTGCTGCCCGGCGTGGTCCTCGGCACGCTGCTGTCCCCGGCAGGCCCGGCCATCAGCCCGGCCCTCAGCCCGGCGTCCGGCGGGGCTTCCGGCGGGGCCCGGGGTGGCTGGCTGCCGGTACAGGTCCCCGGCCGCCCCCAGCCGCTGTGGGCCCGCACCGCCGACCTCGCCCCGGTCCCGTCGACCCCGCCGACCGGCGCCGAGGCCCTCGCCGTGGCCCGCCGCCTGCTGGGCGCCGTCTACGTGTGGGGCGGCCTGTCCAACCTCGGCATCGACTGCTCCGGCCTGGTCCACCTGACCTGGCGCCGCCTCGGCGTCCGCCTCCCCCGCGACGCCCATGACCAGGCCGCCGCGGCGCCCCGCGTCGCCCCGGGCACCGAACGCCCCGGCGACCTGTACTGCTTCGCCCGCCCCGGCCGCCGCGTCCACCACGTCGCCGTCGTGGTCACCCCGCCCGACGGCACCACCCCGCCCCGGATCCTGCACGCCTCCCCCGGCCGGCACGGCGTCGTCGAGGAACCCATGGCCCCCGACCGCGCCGCAACCCTCACCGGCGCCCACCGCCCCTGACCGGGCCGGCGGCCGCTCACTCCCCCGTGGCGGGCACGTCCAGCAGCTGGGCCAGGTGTACCGCGGGACGGTCGCGCAGGTCGGCGACCTGGGTGCGGCACGAGAAGCCGTCGGCGAGCACGACCGCGTCCGGGGCAGCGTCCAGGGCCGGCAGCAGGTGCTGCTCCGCCACGGCGACGGAGACGTCGTAGTGGCCGATCTCGACGCCGAAGTTGCCGGCCAGGCCGCAGCAGCCGGGCAGGCGCCGGACCTTGGCGCCGGTGGCGGCGAGCAGGTCGGCGTCGGTCTTCCAGCCGAGGACGGCGTGGTGGTGGCAGTGCGGCTGGGCGACGACCTCGACGCCGGACAGGTCGGGCGGGGCCCAGCCGGGGGTGGCGCTGAGCAGCTCGGCGAGGGTGCGCACGGAGCCGGCGACGGCGGCCGCGTCCTCGTCGCCGGGGAGCAGCTCGTGGATGTCGGAGCGCAGGACCGCGGTGCAGGAGGGTTCGATGCCGACGATGGGCACGCCGGCGCGGGCGTCGGGGGCGAGGGCCGCGACGGTCCGGGACAGGATCTTACGGGCGCCGTCGAGCTGGCCGGTGGTGATCCAGGTCAGGCCGCAGCACACGGGGGCCGACGGGAGGCGGGGTTCGTAGCCGGCGGCGCGCAGCACCCGTACCGTGGCCGCCGCCGCATCCGGGGAGAACGCGTCGGAGAACGAGTCGGCGAACAGGACGACCGGCGTGCCGCCCGGCTGGGGGCGGAAGGTGCGCCGGAACGGGCGGCGGGCGAACGCGGGCACGCTGCGGCGGCGGTCGACGCCCGCGAGCCACAGCAGGAGGCGGCCGAGGCCGGGCAGGCGGATGCCGAGGTTCGCCAGCCGTGGGGTCCAGCCGGCCAGGCGCGCCCAGCGGGGCAGCCTGCCGAGGGTGTAGTGCGAGCGGGGGCGCAGGCGGCCACGGTACGTCTGGTGCAGCACCTCGGACTTGTACGTGGCCATGTCGATGCCGGTCGGGCAGTCCGACGCGCAGCCCTTGCAGGACAGGCACAGGTCGAGCGCGTCGTGGACCGACGGGTCGGACCAGGCGAGCTCGCCGCGCACGACCTCCTGCAGCACCCTGGCGCGGCCCCGGGTGGAGTCCTTCTCCTCCCGGGTCGCCAGGTACGACGGGCACATCACCCCGCCGGCCGCGGCGTTGTCGGCGCGGCACTTGCCGACCCCGGTGCAGCGGTGCACGGCCTGGGCGAGGTCGCCGCCGTCGTGCGGGTACGCCATGGCGAGGCCCTTGAGCGGGAACCGGCCGGCCGGGCGGACGTCGGCGTCGACCGGGTCGGGATCGACGAGCACGCCGGGGTTGAGCAGGTTGCCGGGGTCGAACGCGTGCTTGACGGCGGCGAACAGGGCGATCGCGTCGGCGGAGTACATGTGCGGCAGCAGCTGCGAGCGGGCGCGGCCGTCGCCGTGCTCGCCGGACAGCGACCCGCCGAACTCGCCGACGAGCTTGGCGGCGTCGGTGAGGAAGTCGCGCAGGATCTTCGTGCCGCCCGGCTCGTCGAGCGGGAAGTCGAGGCGCACGTGCATGCAGCCGTCGCCGAAGTGCCCGAACGGCGCGGAGGTGAGCTTGTACGCCGCGACGAGCTCGTCGAAGCGGGCCAGGTACGCCCCCAGCCGCTGCGGCGGGACGGCGGCGTCCTCCCAGCCGGGCCACGCGGGCCGGTCCGACGGGGCGCGTCCGGCCAGGCCCGCGCCGTCCTCGCGGATGCGCCACAGCTGCGCCTGGGTGGCGGGGTCGGTGACCACGAGCGTGTCGTCGCCGATGCCGTCGGCGGCGAGCCGGCGGGCCCGGGCCTCGACCTCGCCGGCGTCGTCCCCGGCGAGCTCGACGAACAGCCACGCCCCGCCCCGCGGCAGCGGCGGCACGGCGGCCGGGCCGCGGCGGGCGAGCAGCACGTCGATGAGGCGCGAGTCGAGGCCCTCGCACGACGTCGGGCCGTGCGCGACGACCGCGGGGGCGGCCTCGCCGGCGGCGACGATGTCGCGGAAGCCGAGCACCACCACGACCCGCGCGGGGGCGTCGACGACGAGCTTCACGGTGGCCCTGGTGATGACGGCCAGGGTGCCCTCCGAGCCGACGAGGGCCTGGGTGAGGTCGAAGCGCTCGGGGAGGAGGTGCTGCACCGCGTACCCGGATACCTGGCGGCCGAACCGGTCGAACTCGGTGCGGGCGGTGGCCAGATGCCGGCCCACGGCCGCGCGGGCCGCGTCGACGGTCGCGGCGGCCCCGCGCGCGAACGGCGCCCCGCCGTCGTAGCCGGTGGTGAGGGTCTCGCCGGCGGCGGTCAGCAGCTCCAGTCCTGCCACGTTGTCGCTGGTACGCCCGTACGCGAGCGACCGCGACCCGCACGCGTTGTTGCCGATCATCCCGCCGATCGTGCAGCGGGGGTGCGTGGACGGGTCGGGTCCGAACCGCACGCCGTGCGGGGTGACGGCCTTCTGCAGCACGGCGTGCACGGTCCCGGGCTCCACGACGGCGGTGCGCGCCTCGGGGTCGACGGCGAGGACCCGGTTGAGGTGCCGGGAGAAGTCCAGCACGATGCCCCGGCCGACCGCGTTGCCCGCCACGGACGTGCCGGCGCCGCGGGACGTGACCGGCACCCCGGTCTCCCGGGCCACGGCGAGCGCGGCGGCGACCTCGTCCACGTGCCTGGGCCGCACCACCGCGAGGGGCGGGATGCGGTACAGCGATGCGTCCGAGGCATACATGCCGCGCGTGCCGGCGTCGGACCGGACCTCGAGCCCGGC
Organism: Dactylosporangium sp. NPDC050688; assembly: GCF_040654515.1. Lineage (NCBI taxonomy): Bacteria > Bacillati > Actinomycetota > Actinomycetes > Micromonosporales > Micromonosporaceae > Dactylosporangium > Dactylosporangium sp. NPDC050688. The sequence continues at coordinate 274,510 of NZ_JBFAIC010000003.1, read as the reverse complement.
CCGCTCCAGCGCCGCCACCACGTCAGTCATGAGTAACATGTTACTCATGCCGTCGCTCCGCCTGCCGCAGGAGGCCCCGTCCCTCGCCGACGCCGTCGCCCAGGCCGTCCGCGACGGCATCGCCGCCGGCGAGCTGCTGCCGGAGCGGAGGTACTCGGTCTACCAGCTCGCCGAGCTGCTCGGCGTCTCCCGCAGCCCGGTCCGCGAGGGCATGCTCCGCCTCGCCGAGGCCGGCCTGGTCGTGATCCAGCGCAACCGCGGCTTCCGCGTCCTGCCACCCCGCGCCCGCGACATCGAGGAGATCATCGAGATCCGCCTGGCCCTGGAGGCGCCGGCGGCCAGGAAGGCCGCGGTCACCGGCACCGCCGAGCAGCACGCCGCCATCCGGACCGCCCTGGACACGATGGCCCGGGCCGCCGCCGGCGGCGACGAGGCGGCCTTCTGGCCCGCCGACCGGTCGCTGCACGACCTGCTGCTGCACACCGCCGGCAACACCCGCGCCGCGGCGATCGTCGCCCAGCTGCGCTCGACGACCGCCCTGCTCGGCCCCCCGACGACGGCCGGCGGCCGGACGCTGACCCAGATCCACGCCGAGCACGAGCCGGTGGTGACGGCGGTCCTGGCCAGGGACGGCGCGGCCGCGGAGTCCGCGATGCGCACCCACCTGGAAGCCACGGGCAGGCTGCTGATGATGCGGTTGTAGCGCTGCGACGCTCCGGAGCCGCCGGCCGGACCACCGTGGTGGATCGAAGTCGCGTCCCGGCCGTCCGGACGACCACGACACGACTTCGATCAACCGGGCAAGATCACAAGCGGGCCGGCGGCGACCGATCACGGGCGCGGGGCCGGGTGCCGGCGGGGAGCGAGGTCCAGCGCACGGTGCACGGCCGTGGCGGCGGCGGTGGCGTACAGCAGGTCGCGCAGCACGTCGTGCCACAGGGTCAGCGGCTCGCCGGCGAAGGCGCGGCGGAACATCGCGGCCACCAGGCCCGGGCCGTCATCGACGTGGTGCTCGACACCCGGGTCGGCTCACCGGCGTTCGGGCAGTGGGACGCGGTGCGCTTCGACGCACGGCCGTTACGTCAACGTCCAGGCCCGGACCCCGCTGGCGATCCTCAACGCGCGGGCGGTGCAGCTGTGAACGACGGCGTGGCCGCGCCCGTCAGGCGACCCGTGCGTCGAGCCGCTGGTTGAGACTCACCGCGGCGTTGATCAGCGACAAATGACTGAATGCCTGCGGGAAGTTGCCGAGCTGCTCACCGGTGAGGCCGATCTCCTCGGAGTACAGCCCGAGCGGGTTGGCGTAGGTCTGCATCTTCTGGAAGACCAGCTGCGCCTCGGTGAGCCGGCCGGCCCGGGCGAGGGCGTCGACGTACCAGAACGTGCAGATGGAGAACGTGCCCTCGTCGCCGCGCAGCCCGTCGGGCGAGGCGCTCGGGTTGTACCGGTAGACCAGGCTGTCGGACACCAGCTCCCGCTCGATCGCGTCCAGGGTGGACGTCCACATCGGATCGTTCGGGGTGACGAACCCGCTCAGCGGCATCAGCAGCAGCGCGGCGTCGACCACGTCGGAGCCGTAGTGCTGGGTGAAGGTGCCCTTCCCCGGGTTCCAGCCGCGGCTCATGATCTGGCGGTAGAGGTTGTCGCGCTCGGCGGTCCACCGGGTGACGTCGGCGGGCCGGCCGTGCCCCGTGGCCAGCCTGATCGCCCGGTCCAGCGCCACCCAGCACTGGAACCGGCCGTAGGTGAAGTCCTGGCGGCCGCCGCGGGTCTCCCAGACGCCCTCGTCCGGCTGGTCCCAGTTGTCGCACAGCCAGTCGACCAGGTTGGTGAGGCCGAGCCAGGCCCGGTGGGCGATGCCGATCCCGCCGCGCTCGGCGGAGTACAGCGCGTCGAGCGCCTCGCCGTAGATGTCCAGCTGCAGCTGGTCGGCGGCGTCGTTGCCGATGCGCACCGGGCGGGAGCCGCGCCAGCCCTCGAAGTGCTCGAGGGTCTCCTCGGAGAGCTCGGAGGAGCCGTCCACCCGGTACATGATCTTCAGCGGGCCGGACGAGGAGCCGACGCTCTCCAGGGTGCGGTCGCGCAGCCACTGGCCGAACGCGGCGGCCTCCTCGGTGTAGCCCAGGCCGAGCAGGGCGTGGATGGAGAACGAGCCGTCGCGCACCCAGGTGTACCGGTAGTCCCAGTTGCGCTCCCCGCCGACCTGCTCCGGCAGGCCCGCGGTCGGCGCGGCCACCGGCGCCCCGGTCGGCGCGTAGGTCATCAGCTTGAGCGCGATCGCCGAGCGGGTCACCATCTCCCGCCAGCGGCCCCGGTACGTCGAGGCGTTCACCCAGTCGCGCCAGTACCGGGCGGTGTCCTGCCCCAACCGCTCCAGCTCCGCCAGGGGGATGCGGTGCGGGCGGCCGCCCATCGACTCCAGCAGCATGCCGGCCGTCTCACCCTCGTGCAGCGTCAACTCGACCAGCAGGTCGTCGCCGTCGCGGTGCACCACCGGCTCCCGGTGCCCGGGGCCGACCGGGCTGACGGTGAGCTCCGTGCCGTCGCCGGCGAACACGGCACCCTCGTCGAACAGCTCCAGCTTGTGCGGGGACCGGCCGTAGTCGAAGCGGGGCCGCACCTCCAGCGTGAAGCGCATCGTGCCGCGCACCGTGCGCAGCATCCGGACCAGGCGGTGCCGGTCGGTCGGCACCTTACCGGCGACCGGCATGAAGTCGGCGACCTCGCCGACGCCGCCCTCCGTCATGAACCTCGTGATCAGCATCGCGGTCTCCGGCAGGTACAGCTGCCGGCTCACCACGTGCCCGTCGACGGGGGCGACGCGGCAGTACCCGCCGTGGTCGGCGTCGAGCAGCGAGGCGAACACGCTCGGCGAGTCGAAGCGCGGGCTGCAGAACCAGTCCACCGTCCCGTCGCCGCTGACGAGCGCGGCGGTCTGCAGGTCACCGATCAGCCCGTGGTCGCCGATCTCCGGGTAGCGCTCCATGATGGGTCCCTCCTGTGGCGGGTGTCACCCTCCACGGTCGCCCTCACCCGTCCGGGTCACCTCGCCTGCCGGGGTGACGGCCGGGGTGACGGCCCGGGGACGGCTCCGCGGCCAGCGCCGTCTTGAACCGCTGCAGCTCCTCGCGCGCGTCGCGGCCCACCGCCGGGTACCGCGGGTCGATGCCGATGAGGGTGTCGGCGATGACCGCCGCCGCGGCGATGCGGGCGAACCACTTGTGGTCGGCGGGGATGATGTACCAGGGCGCCCACCGGGTGCTCGTGTGCGCCAGCATGTCGGCGTACGCGTCCTGGTAGGCGTCCCAGTGCTGGCGCTCGGCGACATCGGCGGCGGAGAACTTCCAGTTCTTGTCGGGCCGGTCGATGCGCTGCAGCAGCCGCTTGCGCTGCTCCTCCTTCGACACGTTGAGGAACAGCTTGACGATGCGGAAGCCGTTGCCGGTGAGGTGGCGCTCCCAGGCGTTGATCGCGCGGAACCGGCGCCGCCACAGGTCGCCGCGGCGGGCCTCGGCCGGCAGGCGCTGGCGGTCCAGGTGCTCCGGGTGGACCCGCACGACCAGCACCTCCTCGTAGTGCGAGCGGTTGAAGATGCCGATCTCGCCACGGCTGGGCAGGCGCTGCGCGTACCGCCACAGGAAGTCGTGCCCGAGCTCCTCCGGCGACGGGACCTTGAAGCTGTGCACGTGGACGCCCTGCGGGTTGACGCCGCTCATGACGTGCCGGATCGTGCCGTCCTTACCGGCGGCGTCCAGCGCCTGCAGCACCACGATCACCCCGTGGGTGGCCTGCGCGGCGAGGCGGGCCTGGTAGTCGGCGAGCAGCGCGACGCCGCGCTGCAGCAGCGCCTCGGTGCCGCCGCCGTGCCGGCGCAGCCCGCCGGTGTAGCCGGGGTCGTACTGCCCGGCCAGCCGCAGCTTGGCGCCCGACGGCACCCGCAGCGGCGCGATGAGTTTGGCGATCCGCTCGGCCTGGACGTCACGCTCGTTCATGCCGTCCCCTCCGCTGCGCCCCGGCGCCGGCCTGAACTCCACCCTGAGCTGCTGATTCGCAGCCCTCCGCTGCGCTCCGGCCCGCTCATGCCGCCCCCTCCGCTGCGCCCCGGCGCCGGCCTGAACTCCACCCTGAGCCCACGATTCGCAGCCCTCCGCTGCGCTGCGGCCCGCTCATGTCGCCACCTCCGCCGTGTCGCGCCGCGGCTCGCCCGCCCCGCCGCCGGCGGTGGCCGGTGCCCGGTGCCGCAGCACCAGCGCCCGCAGTTCGGTGACGACCAGCAGGGGCACGCACGCCGCCAGGCAGATCAGCCACTGCCGCAGGTCGAGCCCGACGGTGCCGAGGATGCGCTGGACCAGCTCCAGCTGGGCGGCCACCACGATGGCGAGCACCGAGCACGCGGTGGTCGCCACGAACCGCCGGTCGTCGAACGTGTCCAGGGTGAACACGGACCGCAGGTCGCTGCGCACCGAGAAGGACAGCACCAGGTTGAGCAGCGAGAACGTGGTGAGGCCCATGGTGCGGGCCACGCCGGCGCCGTGGGCGCGGTCCGCCCACCAGATGACCGCGAGGGTGCTGGCGCCCATGACCAGGCCGATCACGGTGAGGCCGAGCAGGGTCCGGCCCGGCAGCAGCGGCGCGTCGGCGCTGCGGGGGCGGCGGCGCATCAGCCCCGGATCGGGCTTGGCCGAGCCGATGCCGACGGCCTGGAAGACCTGCGTGGTGAAGTTGACCCACAGGGTCTGCAGCGGCAGCAGCGGTACGCCGGAGGCGACGTTGAGCAGGCTCGCTCCCAGGAACGTGCCGATGAACCCGATCAGCGCGCCCATCTGGAACAGCACGTACTTCTGCAAGTTGTCGTACAGGCCGCGGCCGATCTCGACGGCCTTGACGATGGTGGCGAAGTCGTCGTCGGTGAGAATCATCGCCGACGCCTCCTTCGACACCTCCGTGCCGGTGATGCCCATCGCGATGCCGATGTCGGCCCGCTTGAGCGCCGGCGCGTCGTTGACGCCGTCGCCGGTCATGGCGACGATGTGCCCCTTCGCCCGCAGCGCCTCGACGAGGCGCACCTTGTGCTCGGGGGTGACGCGGGCGATGACGCCGATGCCGTCGATCTCGGCGGCGAGCTGCTCGTCGCTCATCGCGGCGAACTCGGCCCCGGTGATGGCCCGCCCGTCGATGCCGAGCCGCCGGGCGATCGCCGCGGCGGTGACCGCGTGGTCGCCGGTGATCATGCGGACCTGGATCCCGGCGGCCTTCGCGGTCGCGATGGCGGCCTTCGCCTGCGGCCGGGGCGGGTCGACGATGCCGACGAGCGCGAGCAGGGTCAGCCCGTCGAGCAGGCCGAGCAGGTCCGCGTCCGGGGCGGACGCCGCCGCCTCGAACACTGCCGGGTCGAAGTCCTGGCGGGCGGTGGCCATCACCCGCAGCCCCTGCCCGGCCAGGCGCGCGTTCTCGGCCAGGTACCGGTCGCGCAGCGGCTCGTCGATGACCGCCGGCGGCTGACCGGGCCGGGCCGGCACGTCGACCGCGGCGGACCGGGCGAGCAGCTGGTCGGGGGCGCCCTTGACGTAGGCGCGGACCACGTCGCGCCCGGCGTCGTCGGTGCACCGGTGGAAGGTGGCCATCAGCTTGTACGCGGCGTCGAACGGCACCTCCGCCAGCCGCGGGTACCGCTGCCGGGTCGCCGCGACGTCCAGGTGCCCCTTCTCGGCGAGGACCACGAGCGCGCCCTCGGTCGGGTCGCCGACGAGCGCGCCGTCGGCGACGGCCGCGTCGCAGGCGAGGGCGAGCGGCAGCAGGTACGGCTCCAGCGGCACGTCGGGCTCGCCGCCGGCGTGCCGGATGTCGCCGTCGGTGCGGTAGCCGCTGCCGGTCACGGTGTAGTGCCGCCCCGGCAGGGTGAGCTCGACGGCCGTCATCTCGTTGAGCGTCAGCGTGCCGGTCTTGTCGGAGTTGATCGCCGAGGTCGAGCCGAGGGTCTCGGTCGAGCGGAGCCGTTTGACGATCGCGTTGGCCCGCGCGAGGGCCTGCGTGCCCATCGACAGCATCGTCGTCACCACGGCCGGCAGGCCGGTCGGGATCGCGGACACGGCGAACGCGACCGCCGCGGTGAACACCACCTGGAAGGTGTTGCCGCGGGCCAGGTTGACCAGCACCGACAGCAGCAGCGCGGCGCCGGCCACGACGAGGATCTGGTCGGTCAGCCGGGCCAGCTGCCGGGTCAGCGGCGTCTCGGCGCCCCGGTCGCGCTGCAGCATGCCGGAGATCGCGCCGACCTCGGTCGCCATCCCGGTGGCGGTGACGACGACCTCGCCGGTGCCGCGGGTGACGTTGGTGTGCATGTACACCATGTCGACGCGGTCACCGAGCGCGGCCTCCGCCACCGGTACCGTGGCCGCGTCCTTCACCACGGGGACGCTCTCGCCGGTCAGGGCGGACTCGTCGACCTCGAGGCGGGCCGCGCGCACCAGCCGGCCGTCGGCCGGGACGAGGTCACCGGCCTCGACCAGCACCACGTCGCCGGGGACGAGGTCCTCGGCCGGCACCTCGGTGAGCCGGCCGTCGCGGCGCACCCGCGCCTTGACCACCATCATCTGCTGCAGCGCGGCGACGGCCGCGGCCGCCTTGCCCTCCTGGCGCAGCCCGAGGACCGCGTTGAACAGGGTGAGCGCCAGCAGCAGCAGGCCGGTGCCGAGCTGCCTGAGCGGGTACAGGCTGCCCAGCCCGGCGCACAGCAGCACGATCTGCATCGGGTCGGCGTACTGCCGGGCGAACGCGCGCCACCGCGGCTCCCGGCGCGCCTCGGCGAACCGGTTGGGCCCGTACGCCGCGCGGCGCGCCGCGACCTCGGCCGAGGACAGCCCGTCGTCGCGCTCGACCCGCTCGACCGCCAGAACCTCGGCGATGGACAGGGTGTGGAACCGGGCGTCAGGCTTCGGCAGCGTGCTCGTCACAGTGAGCCTCCAGGGTCGGGCGGCACGGTCCGGCGCCCGCAGGTACCCGCGTGCGCGGCACCGAACCGTCCCGCCCGGCTCAACCGCGCCGGAGGGTGAGCCGACCGGCGCCTGGGGCGCTCAGATCCGGGCGCCCTTGGCGAGGTTGCAGCGGCGGCACAGCAGTTGCAGGTTGCCGGCGCTGGTCGCGCCGCCGCGGCTCCACGGGATGACGTGGTCGAACTCCAGGTACTCGGTGGCCTGGCACTCCACGCACGCCCCGCCGTCGCGGCGCCACACCTCGGCCCGGACGGCGGGCGGGATGGCGCGGGAGTCGCGCTGGGCGGGGACCTGGGCGATCCGTCTGGCGATCCTCAGCACGCCGGTGAGGACGGCGGCGGCGTGCTCGGCGTCGTCCACCTTGTAGTTGCCGCCCTTGGAACTGGTCGTCGACACGACGACACGGCCGTTCTCGGGCCGGACCTCCATGACCTTCGCCCAGCTGAGCTCGGACCCACCGACGTCGCTGAAGAAGCGCAGCTTCGTGTTCGTCGCGATCAGCCGGCCGTGCTGCGGACGCGGCCCGCTGGCGAGGAACTTGATGTGAGTGGCCGGCGTGTCCAGGTGCAGGACCTCGCTCGCCTCGAGGTTCAGCGTCGTCTCGGTGATGCGCGGTACGTCGCCGCCGGCGATCAGGCCGAGGTCGTACCCGCGCTGCAGCCGGCGGCGCATGTCGGTGATCGCGGGATCGGCGATGCCGATGCGGCGTACCGTGTCGTCGAAGCCCTCGATCTCGTGCCGCTCGATGAGGTCGTCGGCGAACGCGAACGCCACCACCTGCTGCAGGTGCTGCAGGGCCGCCGGGCGCAGCGCCTCCCGGCCGGCGGCCTCGCTGATGCGGTGGTAGCGCAGCTCATGCCACAGGGTGTCCCACTCCGGGCCGCGCGGGCCGGACGCCGCGAGGACCCGGGCCGCCTTCGTGCGCCACACGTTGAGCAGGTTCGTGACCTCGGCCGCGCACCGCGGGCACGCCGGCGGCAGGCCGACCCTCGGCTGGAACTTCATCGCACCGCACCGCCCGCAGGTGCTCTGCGTTTCCTGGAATCGCTGGACCGTCTGCACGCTCCACTCGGTGCCGGTCCACCAGCGCAGCATCCGCGGGTCGTCCGGCAGCGGATACCAGTCCGGTCGGTGCTGCGTGGCGGTCGCGGGCGGCTGCGGTTCGTCGTCGTCGACGGTCACGCCGTAGTGGGTCGCGAGGCCGGCCAGGCCGGAGTCCCAGCCCTGGCCGATGGCCCGGAACTTCCATTGCCCCTGCCGCCGGTACAGCTCGCCGAACACCACCGCCGCGACCCGCTCCACGTTCGCGACCGGAAACCTGGCGATGGCCTGCCCCTGCTGGCTCTTCACCGTGACCTCCAGGCCGGGCACGGTGTCGAAGGTGCCGGCGTCCATGGAGCCGGCGATGACGACCTTGTCGATGCCGGCCGGGATCCGCCCCAGCTGCACGGCCAGGCTCGCGCCGCCGGTGTCGTGCACGGTCAGCTGGACCGCGCCGGAGGCGTCGCGGGGCTGGTTGTAGAACACGAAGTCGTCGTCGCCGCGGACCTTCTCCTGCGCGGTGACGAGCAGCGCGCACGGGTCGACGGACGAGCCCGCCCGCCAGGCGATCGCCACCTGTACTGCCGGGTCGTCGATCGTGGTGTTCGCACCGCGTACGAGCGCGACGGTTGTCATGCCGGGCCACCTCCGGCGCGATCCTAGCGATCCTCGATCACCCGCAGCGATCACCCAATCACGAATATGGACGACCGTCCGTCGTGATCGACCGGCCCGCCACGCCCCGTCCGACGATGCGTGGCGTCCGGTGACCGAACGGCCGGAGGGACGCGGCGGACGGCCCGCGGGGTGGCGCAACGGGTGAGTGCGGCCGCTGGATCGGCCGATGGGCCGGGTGCCGGTGGCTACAATCGCCGCAGCCCCGCCAGCCTGGAGGCCCCATGGTCACTGCGCCGCAGATCCGTGGTTACCGCGACCTCGCCCTGATCAGCGCCAAGGGCGGCCAGGCGCACGTGTACCGGGCGCACAAGGCGACGATGGACGGCTCCCCCGTCGCGATCAAGGTGTACAAGCAGGACCTCGACGACGCCGACCGGCGGCGCTTCCTGCGCGAGGTCCAGGCGTTGCAGGCGTTGCGCGGACGGCCGCACGTGGTGCGGCTGCTGGAGGCGGACCTCACCGACGACGGCGCCGGATACGTGGTCATGGACCTGTACGCCGCCACGGCCGCCGACCGGCTCGCCGGCGGGGAGACGCTGCCGGCCGCCGACGTGCTGCGCATCGGCGCGCAGGTGGCCGAGGCGCTCATGTACGCGCACGAGGCCGCGACCCGCATCCTGCACCGCGACATCAAGCCCAGCAACATCCTGCTCGCCGACGACGGCGCCGCGGTGCTGACCGACTTCGGCATCTCCGCGATCTCCCGGACCGACGGCGCCTACACCGCCACGGCCAGGATCGGCACGCGGGGATACATGGCGCCGGAGGTGCACGCCGGGCACGGCGACAGCGTCGCGTCGGACCTCTACTCGCTCGGCGCCACCCTGCACACGCTGCTGCTCGGCGAGCCGCCGTCCGCGGTGGCACCCGCCGGGGCGCTGCCCACGGTGCCGGAGCCGCTCGCCTCCGTGCTGCGCGGGGCGCTGTCGCCGGACCCGGCCCAGCGGCCGGAGTCGGCCCGGCGGCTGCGCGAGGAGCTGCTGCACGCGGCGGCGCGGGAGACCGGCGCGTTCGCCTCACCGCCGGCCGCCACCAAGGTCATGCCGGAGGAGCCCGCCACCTCGGCGGAGGTCCGCCCGCGGCTGCTGGAGCCCCCGGCCGCCGACCCCGACCTCGGCCGCACCATCGGCGGGGGGCTGGCCGGGATGCTCGCCGGCCTGGGGCTGCTGACGCTGATCGACTGGCCCTGGTGGGCCGGGGCGCTGCTGGTCGCGGTGCCGCTCGGCGTGGCCGTGGCCCTGCGGGCGGCGCTGCACACCCGGCGGCTGGCCGGGCCGGCCGCGGCGGCGGCCCTGGCCTGCTACGCGGTGCCGGTCCTGGGGTACGCGTCGGGGCTGGGCGAGCACCTGTTCGGCAACCTCGGGATGCTGGCGCTGGTGCTGCTCGCGTTCGGCGGCCAGGTCGTCGCGACCCACGAGATCGAGCGGTACGTGCGGCAGGACCTCGCCCAGGCGGAGGTCGCCCGGGCCAACCAGGAGCGGCGGCAGGTGTTCGAGTCGTTCGGCCGCCGGTACTGGCTGGACGGCGCCGGCCCGCCGGACTGGCTGGACGACGTGCTGGGCGCGCTGCCGGCCGCGCGGGCCATGCCGTGGCGCGACGGCCTGGTGCGGCACGCGGTGGTGTGCGACCGCAGCGTGGTGCTCGTCACGGTGCTGGACGGCGCCCGCCCCGGCGCCTACGACCTCGCCCCGGCCGTCGGGCACCCCTGCCGGGTGTTCGCCGACGGCCGCCCGAACACCTCCGTCGACACCCGGCTGCGGGACCTCGCGACCCGGGTCGACGGGGTCGGCTGGGGCGCGGCCGGTGCCGCCGCCGGCTGCGTGGTCGTGCTCACCACCGACGGCACCCGCTGCGACGGGATCCGGCTCGCGCCGGCGCAGTTCGACGCGACCGGCCTGACGGTCGTCGTCGCCCGGGACGCCGCGGCGGCCGTGGTGCGGCTGCTGGCTGGCGCCGAACCCCTGGTCATCGACCCGATCCTGCTGCGCGCGGTGCGCGAGCGCGCGGCGCGCGGCTGACCCTTCCGGGTTCGGTCGCATCGCCGGTCCCGGCCGTCGATCGACCGATGTAACGCAACCCACACGGTTCGACTGCGCCCCGCAACCTTGACAGCCGCCGTTCCGCAACTATCCTATTCCTACCTACTAACTAGAGAAGATAGGAAAGCTCGGAAAAGCATCTCGAGCCGGGACGGAGACAGGCAGCGTGCGCAGTTGTTGTCGCCGACCGCAGGCGAGCTGATCGGAGCACAGTGACGTGCACATCTCTGTCCGGGCCGACTACGCGATCAGGGCCATGCTCGCCATCGCCGTGGCGGACCCGGGCCGCGTCACGGCGGCGCAACTGGCTCAGCGCGAGCAGATGTCCATCGGCTCGCTGCAGACCGTCCTGCTCGAACTGCGCCGAGTCGGGCTCGTGCACAGCCACCGCGGCACGGAACGGGGCTACGGCCTCGCCCGGCCGGCGTCGGCCATCACGGTCGGCGAGATCCTGCGCGCCATGAACGGGGCGCTGACCACGGTGCGTGGCCTGCCCACCGGACAGGCCACCTATGACGGGGTCGGCCGCGGGCTGCAGAAGGTCTGGCTGTCGGTCGACACCGCGGTCAACGCGATCGTCGACCGGGCCACCCTGGCCGACCTGCTCGCCGAGGAGCGCACCGCGTAACACGCACAGCACCGCACGACCCATATGAGCACCCCCTACCCAGGAGGACAGGTTCCCCATGAAGCACCCCATCAGAGCGACTGCAGCGCTCATGCTCGCCGCCGGCTTACTGCTGTCGGCGTGCGCGGGGACCACCAAGAAGGACGACGCCGGTGCCGCCGGCGAGTCCACCACGCTCAACATCGTCGGCTTCGCGGTGCCTGAGGCCGCGAACAAGGCGATCGCCGCGGAGTGGAACAAGACCCCGGCGGGCAAGGGCGTCAAGTTCCAGACCTCCTACGGCGCCTCCGGCGACCAGAGCCGCGCGGTGGTGGCCGGCCTCAAGGCCGACTACGTGCACTTCTCGGTCTCCAGCGACGTGACCCGTCTGGTCGACGCCAAGCTGGTCGACCCGAGCTGGAACGCCGGGCCCACCAAGGGCATCGTGTCCTCCTCGGTCGTGGTCCTCGCGGTGCGCCCGGGCAACCCGAAGAACATCAAGGGCTGGGACGACCTGATCAAGCCCGGCATCGGCATCGTCACCCCGAACCCGGCCTCCTCCGGCGCGGCCCGCTGGAACGCCCTGGCGGCGTGGGGTCACATCACCGCCAACGGCGGCACCGACGCGCAGGCCGGCGAGTTCCTCACCAAGCTCTTCGCCAACGTCGTCGCCCTGCCCGGCAGCGGCCGCGACGCCACCACCGCCTTCCTCGGCGGCACCGGCGACGTGCTGCTCGCCTACGAGAACGAGGCCATCCTGGCCCGCCAGAGCGGCGAGAAGCTCGACTGGGTCTACCCGGACACCACCCTGCTGATCGAGAACCCGGGCGCGATCCTCACCAACGCCAACCCGAAGGCCAAGGAGTGGCTCGACTTCGTGCTGAGCTCCTCCGGCCAGCGCCAGTTCGCGCTCAAGGGCTTCCGCCCGGTCATCTCCGGCGTCGACGCCAAGGGCGTCGAGGGGGCCATCGACCCGAACAACCCGTTCCCGGCGCCCAAGAAGCTGCTCACCGTCGAGAAGGACTTCGAGAGCTGGTCGAAGCTGTCGAAGAAGTACTTCGACGAGAAAGAGGGCCTCATCGTGAAGATCATCGCCGCGTCGGGCAAAGCCAAGTGACCTCCGCGACCCTGACGCCTGACGTCAACCAGAGCCGGCCGGCGGGCAACCGCCGGTCGGCTCCGGCCGGTCACCCACTCTCCCGCGTCTCCGGCCTCGGGCTCGGGGTCGCGATGCTGTGGTTCAGCCTGCTGGTGCTCATCCCGCTCGCCGCGGTCGTGGCCGTCGCCGGCTCCGGAGGCTGGAGCGGCTTCTGGGACGCGATCACCGCGGAGCAGACCCTCGCGTCGATCGAGCTCACCATCTTCACCTCGGTCGGCGTGACGCTGGTCAACGTGGTGATGGGCACGCTCATCGCGTGGGTGCTGGTGCGCGACCGGTTCTTCGGCAAGCGCGTCCTCGAGGTACTCGTCGACATCCCGTTCGCGCTGCCGACGATCGTCGCCGGTCTGGTGCTGCTGTCGCTGTACGGGCCGAAAAGCCCCATCGGCGTCGACATCGCCAACACCCGGGTCGCGGTCTTCGTCGCGTTCCTGTTCGTGACGCTGCCGTTCATCGTGCGCACCGTGCAGCCGGTGCTCGCCGAGATCGACCAGGACGTCGAGGAGGCCGCGGCCTCGCTCGGCGCCAGCCGGTTCACCATCTTCCGGCGGGTCATCCTGCCCAGCCTCACCCCGGCGATCACCGCCGGGGCCGCGCTGTCCTTCGCCCGCGGCGTCAGCGAGTACGGCTCGCTGGTGCTGCTGTCGGGCAACCTGCCGATGCGCACCGAGGTGACCTCCGTGCGCATCTTCAGCAGCATCGAGAACGACAACCTGGAGAACGCGGCGGCCGTCGCCACCGTCCTGCTGGTGATCTCGTTCGCCGTCATCGTGCTCCTCGACGTGATCCAGCGAAGGACGGTGCGCCGTGGCTGACATCCTGGACAAGCCCGCGCCGGTCCGGCGGGCGGGCACCGGCAAGGCCTGGACCCGCCGCCGCGGCCCGGTCACCTACCTGGTCCGGCTGGTCGTCGTCACGTACCTGTTCTTCCTGGTGGCCTGGCCGGTGTACCTCGTCGGCCAGAACACCTTCCAGGAGGGCTTCGACGACCTGCAGGCGATCCTCTCCGACCCCGACATCGTGCACGCGCTGCACCTGTCGCTGGAGATCGCGATCATCTCCGTGCTCATCAACACCGTCTTCGGCGTCCTCATCTCGATCCTGCTGGTGCGGTACCGCTTCCCCGGCAAGCGGCTGCTCAACGCGCTGCTGGACCTGCCGCTGTCGGTGTCGCCGGTGGTCGTGGGCCTGTCGCTGGTGCTCGTCTACGGCGGCCGCAACGGCTGGTTCGGCCCGACCCTGGAGAGCTGGGGCCTGCAGATCATCTTCGCCGAGGCCGGCATGGTCATGGCGACCGTGTTCGTCGCCCTGCCGCTGGTCATCCGCGAGGTCGTGCCGGTGCTGCAGGAGATCGGCGACGAGCAGGAGCAGGCCGCCCGCAGTCTCGGCGCCAACGCCCTGCAGACCTTCGTCCGCATCACCCTGCCCTCGATCAAGTGGGGCATCATCTACGGCGTCGTGCTGAGCCTCGCCCGCTCGCTCGGCGAGTTCGGCGCCGTGAAGATCGTGTCCGGCAACGTGCTGGGCCTGACCCGCACCGCGCCGCTCGTGGTCGAGGAGAAGTACCTCAACTTCGACAAGGGCGGCGCCTACGCCACCGCCTTCCTCCTCGCCCTCGTGGCCGTGGCCAGCATCATCGTCGTATCCGTCCTCCGGCCGAAGGAAGAACGTTGAGCATCGAGATCGCAGGGGTCGGCAAGCGCTTCGGAGACTTCGTCGCGCTCGACAACGTATCGGTGAGCATCCCGTCGGGCCGGCTCACGGCGCTGCTGGGCCCGTCCGGCGGCGGCAAGTCCACGCTGCTGCGCATCATCGCCGGCCTGGAGCGCGCCGACACCGGCCGGGTGGAGATCGAGGGCGTCGACGCGACGGACCTGCCGCCGCAGAAGCGCAACGTCGGCTTCGTGTTCCAGCACTACGCCGCGTTCAAGCACATGTCGGTGCGCCGCAACGTCGCCTTCGGCCTGCAGATCCGCAAGCGGCCGAAGGCGGAGATCGCCGCGCGCGTCGACGAGCTGCTGCACCTGGTGCACCTGGAGCAGTTCGCCGACCGGCTGCCCGCCCAGCTGTCCGGCGGCCAGCGCCAGCGCATGGCCCTGGCCCGGGCCCTCGCGGTCAAGCCCACGGTCCTGCTGCTCGACGAGCCGTTCGGCGCGCTGGACGCCAAGGTCCGCAAGGAGCTGCGCGACTGGCTGCGCCGCCTGCACGACGAGGTCGAGGTGACCACCGTCTTCGTCACCCACGACCAGGAGGAGGCCCTCGAGGTCGCCGACGAGATCGTCGTCATCAACGACGGGCGCATCGAGCAGATCGGCTCCCCCGACGACCTGTACGACCGCCCGGCCAACGACTTCGTCATGCGCTTCCTCGGCCCGGTCACCCAGCTCGGCGACCACCTCGTCCGCCCGCACGACCTGCAGATCGGCACCACCCCGTCCGGCCCGGACGACGTGGCCGGGCAGGTCACCCGCATCACCCGGATCGGCTTCGAGATCCGCATCGACGTCACCACCACGACCGGCCAGCCGGTCATCGTGACCGTGACCCGCAACGAGTTCCTCGCCCTCGGCCTGGAGACCGGCGCGACCGTGCACCTGCGGATCGCCCCGGGCAGCCCCACCACCGCCGTCGGGAGCGCCCCGGCCGGCGTCGGCCAGGACCTCGCGGCGAGCAGCATCTGACCGGCCGGCGAACGCACGCCCTGGAGACGCCGCGAGCCGCCCGTGCCGTGGAATACGGCACGGGCGGCTCCTCTGGTGACGGGGGTCAGGCCTGGCGGACGGCGACGTTGTCGACGCCGGCCTCGACGAGGCTGGCGGTGGACGCGTCGGCGGCCTCGATGAGGATCCGGACGCTCTGCCCCGCGTACGGGGTGAGGTTGGCGCTGCCGGTCGCCCACGACGCGTCCCGGTCGGTGGCGGCGCCCGCGGCCGTGAACAGCACGGTGGTGCCGCTGGCGGTGACCACGCTGACCCGCAGGAAGTCCGCGGACGAGGCGTTGCTGCCGTGGCCGAGGTACCACGACCAGCTCAGCGTCAGCGTCCCGGTCGACGGCAGCGTGATGCTCGGCGAGCGCACGCTGGTGGTGCCGCCGTCGACGTCGTTCGCGCCGGCGCTGGAGCCGGCCAGGCGCGCGGTCACCAGGTCGTTGCTGCCGCTGACCGTGGTGCCGAGCTGCTTCGGGCCGCTGGAGTCGGTGGCCTCGGGGTCGCCGCGCTCCCAGGCGCCGCTGGTCGCGGTGTCCGTGCCGGACGGGTTGACCGTCCATCCGAGGTTCGTCTCGAAGTCGTCGGACCACACCGTGGTGCCCGGGCTCGCGCCGCAGTACTGCGCCTCCTTGCCGATCACCCGGTACGGGCAGTCGGCGTACTCGGCGATCTGCAGGCTCGCCTCCCGGTTCAGCGCGGTCTGCGCCGCGATGACCTCGTCGGGCGGGTAGAAGCCGCCGCCGCTGGAGCCGCCCGGGTACATCTCGAACGTGTAGGACCAGATGCGCTGGTCGCCCCACATCCAGTCGTCGATGGACCCGTCGGTGATGTACAGGTCGCTGGCCTGCTCGGGGGTGTAGCCGTTGGTGCCGGCCATCTGCACGCCGAGCGTGCGGAACGTCGCCTCCTGGTCGGCGTCCAGGCCGGGCGCGGTGTTCGCGGTGGTGTACCCGAACGGCCACAGCACGAGCTTGCCGTAGGTGTGGAAGTCGATGTGCGTCTTGATCTGCTGCACCCCGCCGACGCGCCGGCTGAGCACGAAGTCGCGGACCCGCTGGGTCTCCGGCGCGGAGAACGCCGACGGCCCGCGGTACGTCTCGGAGCTGGTGCTGCCCGACGAGCCGCCGCAGCAGCCGAAGTTGTAGGACCAGTTGCGGTTGAGGTCGGTGCCGACGTTGCTGCTGCCGCTGTTCGGCTGGCGGTTCTTGCGCCAGGAGCACCCGAGGAACATCAAGACAACATCCGTCTTCGGCAATAACGCCGGCCGCTGGCCCGGCCGGCGCCATCGACGGTCGTTACTTGCCGCGCAGGCCGACCGGGTTGCCGTCGGTGTCCTGCAGCACGCAGACCCGCGAGCCGGGAGCGACCTCCCGCGGCGCGCTGCGTTCGGTGGCGCCCGCGGCGAGCAGCGCGGCGTGGGCGGCGTCGAGGTCGTCGACGTCGACGTAGGCCACCGGCCCGCCGGCGACGTCGCCCTGCGGCGCCAGGCTGACCTCGAAGCCGTTGGCGTTGAAGCCGACGTAGTAGGGCTGGTCGGTGTGCGGTGCGCCGAACAGTGCGGTGTAGACCGCCTTCGCGGCGTCCAGGTCGGACACGGGCACGACCACACTGCGGATCGTCGGGTTCATCTGTCGGTTCCTCTCCGGGTACGGGCGGCTGCCTGTCGCATCCACAACCGCCGCTTCCCCGGCGACGTTACGGACCGCCGGGGGTTGCAGTGGCCACAATGGACAAATCCGGGGTGCCGTCGGGCGCCCTATCGTGGCCGCATGGACCGTGATCTCAGGCCGCTCACCGTCGCCGCGGTCACCGCGGCCGTCTCCTGCGGGGTGCTCGCCGCCGCGGTCCGGTGGGCCTGGCTCGGCCCCGACGCGGGGCGCGGCGCCGAGTTCTGCGAGGCCGGGCGCGACTGGGTGGTGCGGCAGCCGGCGAACACGTTCAGCAACGCCGGGTTCGTCGCGGCGGGGCTGCTCATCGCCTGGCACGCCGGGGCGCGCCGAGACCTCGGCGCCGCTCCTGCCGGCGCTGCCGCCGGTCCGCGGTGGCGGGCGGCCGCCTTCGCCTGTCTCGTGGTGCTGCTCGGCCCGGGCAGCGCGGCGATGCACGCCACCCAGTCCGTGCTCGGCGGGCACCTGGACCTGCTGAGCATGTACCTGGTCGCCGCGTTCGCCGCCGCCTCCGCGACGATGCGGTGGCTGCGCGCCGGCACCGCGGTGCTCGCCGGGGTGTTCGCGGGCGCCGTGGCCGCCTGCGAGGCCGCCGGCGCGTGGGACGTGCGGGTGCCGGTGGTGCTGCACCCGGGCAACGCCGCGTTCGGCCTGCTGCTGCTCACCGCCGTGGCGCTGGAGGTCGCCGTCATCCGCCGCGACCGGATCTCGGCGGGTTCCGGCTTCGTGTACGCCGCGGTCGCGGTGCTCCTGGTCGCGTTCGCCGTGTGGAACGCCGGGCAGGCCTGGCTGTGCGACCCGCGTTCGCTGCTGCAGGGCCACGCCGTGTGGCACCTGCTGTGCGCCGTGTCGGCGTACCTGCTGTACCGCTACTACGCCAGTGAGCACGACTGATCTTGTGGTGCGGCGGGCGGGCACCTATGGCGCGTGAGGGAAACACTGTTTCCCTACCGAGGGGGCGCCCGTGGCAGGCACCGACCGTGGCGGCACCGTGCTGGTGGACGCCTTCGCCGGACGGCCGCCGGTGCCGGTGCGCCCCGGCGCGACCGCGCCCCTGGGCTGGTGGCCGGCGATCTGCGTGGCGCTGGTCGCGTTCGTCGACCGGGTCGAGTACAACCTCCTGGCCGGGGTCGTGCCGCAGCTCCAGGAGGAGTTCGGCCTCAGCGACAAGGCGGTCGGCGCGATCCCGACCGCCGGCGCGATCGCCGGGGTGGTGCTGCTGCTGCCGCTCGGCCTCGGCGCCTGGATCATCCTGCGCGGCGGCCGCACCTTCGATGCCGACGTCGCCCGCGCCACCGCCCGCACCACCGGCCATGCCGCCCGCCACGACCCGGCCACGACCTGACGGCGCCGGTGTCGGGCGGCCGCGGGCCGGTCCCGACCGGCGGGAGGACAGCGCGGGGGCCGCAGCGTCGGCGACAGTGGAAAGCGCACCACGGGCACCCGGCCCTGGCAGGTGGGCTGTGCGAGGCACACCTGCCGGGGGCCGGGCCCGGCTTCAGCGCTGGACGCGGGCGCTGCCGCCGCGGACCAGGGACTCGACCTCGGCGAGGCTCGCCATCGACGTGTCGCCGGGGGTGGTCATCGCCAGGGCACCGTGGGCGGCGCCGTACTCGACCGCGGTCGCGATCCCGCCGTCGCGTTCGAGCAGGGCGAAGATCAGCCCCGAGGCGAAGCTGTCGCCGCCGCCGACGCGGTCCAGGATCTCCAGGCCGGGCCGGTGGGTCGCCTCGGCGAAGTCGCCGCCGGCCCACGCGACCGCGCCCCAGTCGTTGACGGTGGCGCTGTGCACGGCGCGCAGCGTGGTGGCGACGACCTTGAAGCCCGGGTACTCCTCGACGACCGCCTTGATCATCGCCTTGAAGTTGCCGGCGTCGAGCGCGCCCGCGTGGATGTCCGTGCCGGGCACGGCGAAGCCGAGGCACGCCGTGAAGTCCTCCTCGTTGCCGATCATGACGTCGACGAGGCCGGCGAGGCGGCGGTTGACCTCCTGGGCGCGGGCCTGCCCACCGACGGCCTTCCAGAGGCTGGGCCGGTAGTTGAGGTCGTAGGACACGATCGTGCCGTGCCGGCGCGCGGCGGTCATCGCGGCCTCGACGGTCTCCGGGGCGACCTCCGACAGCGCGGCGTAGATGCCGCCGGTGTGCAGCCACCGGACCCCGAGCGTGCCGAACAGGTGCTCCCAGTCGACGTCGCCGGGGCGCAGCTGGCTGGCGGCGGTGTGCCCGCGGTCGGAGGTGCCGACGGCGCCGCGCACGCCGAAGCCGCGCTCGGTGAAGTTGAGCCCGTTGCGGGCGGCGCGGCCGATGCCGTCGTAGGGCACCCAGCGGATCAGGCTGGTGTCGACGCCGCCCTGCAGGATGAGGTCCTCCAGCAGGCGCCCGACCTCGTTGTCGGCGAACGCGGTGACGATCGCCGTGCGCAACCCGAAGCAGCGGCGCAGGCCGCGGGCGACGTTGTACTCCCCGCCACCCTCCCACGCCTGGAAGCTGCGGGCGGTGCGGACCCGGCCGGCGCCGGGGTCGAGGCGCAGCATCACCTCGCCGAGGGAGACGAGGTCGTAGCGGCACTCCTCCTTGGGGCGCAGGGTGAGCGTCATGCCGCCGCCACCTCCATCGCGGCCGCGGCCCGGCTGGTGACCTCGTCCCAGCGCCGCTCGGCGAGCAGGTCGGGGGCGACGATCCAGCTCGCGCCGACGGCCTGGACGGCGGGCAGGGCGAGGTAGCCGGGCATCACGGCGGGGGTGATGCCACCGGTCGGGATGAACCGGACCCCGCGGAACGGCGCGGCCAGGGCCTTGATCATCGCGGCCCCGCCGAGCTGCTCGGCGGGGAAGAACTTGACGAGGTCCAGGCCGGCGTCGAGGGCCATCTGGATCTCCGTGGCGGTGGCGGCGCCGGGCACGACCAGCACCCCGGCGTCCTGGCAGGCGGCGACGACGGCGGGGGCGAAGCCCGGCGTCACCACGAACTGGGCGCCGGCGGCGATGGCGCGCTCGGCCTGCTGGGCGCTCAGCACGGTGCCGGCGCCGACGACCAGGTCGTCACGGCCGGCGAGGGCCTCGATCGCGTCCAGGCCGGCGGCGGTGCGCAGGGTGATCTCGGCCGCCTTCAGGCCGCCCTTGACCAGGGCGTCGCCGAGCGCGCCGGCGTGCCGGGCGTCCTCCAGGACGACCACCGGCACCACCCGGCCGATCGCGAGCTGTTCATTATTCTGAACGTCAGTCACGAGTGTGAACATAGTGGAAGCCGCGCCGGTTCGCTACAGTGGCGCCGTGCAGCAGGAGCTCCAGGACTTCCAGCCGGTCAAGTCCGCCGGTCGCACGCTCGACGTGCTCGAGGTCCTCGCCGACCGGCCGCGCGCCTGGACCCTGGTCGACCTGGCCCGCGAGCTGGGCATCCCGAAGAGCAGCCTGCACGGGCTGCTGCGCACCATGACCGCCCGCGGCTGGGTGCGCGCCGACGAGACAGGTACCCGTTTCCGGCTGGGCATGCGCGCCCTGCAGGTCGGCGCGGCCTATCTCGACGGCGACGACAGCGTCGCGGTGGTGTCCGGCGTCCTGGACGAGCTGTCCCGGCGGCTCGGCGAGACCGTGCACCTCGGCCGGATCGACGGCGACCAGATCGTGTATCTCGCCAAGCGCGACTCCACGCACCGGCTGCGGCTCTACAGCGCCGTCGGCCGGCGGCTGCCCGCGCACGCGACCGCGCTGGGCAAGGCGCTGCTGGCCCAGCACCCCGACGGCGACGTCGACCGGATGCTCAGGTTCCCGCTGCAGCGGCTCACCGCGGGCACCGTCACCCAGCGCGGCGAGCTGCACCGGGCCCTCGCCGAGGTCCGCGCCGCCGGCTACGCGGTGGACCGGGAGGAGAACGCCGAGGGCATCATGTGCTTCGCGATGGCGGTGCCGCTGACCGACCCGGCCACCGACGCGGTGTCCGTGTCCGTGCCGACGACCCGGATGAGCGCGGAGGTCGAGCGGCGCGTCGTCGGCGCGCTGACCGAGCTCGTCCAGCCGCTCGGCCAGGCCCGCAGCATGCTGTCCGCCTGACTGGAGCCGTCGACGCACCCGGCATCCGCCGTGGTCGCCGACCCGCCGGCCGGACCGTCGTGTGATCCAGGTCGCGTCCCGGTCGTCCCGGGCGACCACGACACGACTTCGATCAACCGGGCAAGCTCACAAAGTGCACCGGTCACAGCCGGGTGCGGGTCCTGGGCGTCAGCCGCGCAGCCCGTACGCCGCCAGCACCGCCGACGTGACCGCCTCGACCGTGATACCCGGCAGCGCGTCCTCGAGGGCGCCGACGGTCGCCGGGTCCAGGTCGTAGCCAAGCTCGGCGTAGGCGGCACGCAGCGGTCCGCGCAGCGCGGCCGCGCCGGTGACCTGGATGATCGAGCTGAACAGCCAGCCGTCGCGGGTGACCCGCTGGGCGGAGCCGACGACCTTGCGGGTGCCGCCGAGGTTGACGCTGTACTCCCCGGGGCAGTACTCGCCGGGGACGGCCCCGACCCGGGCGTCTGCGCCGAGCCCGGTGAGCACGCCGGCGTGCAGGGCGGCGAACCGCCGGAACCGCTCCAGCGGGCCTCGGGACGCGTCCGGGGTGCGGTACACGTGGTCGACGACGACGCTGCCCCGGTGGTACACGGCGAGGCTGCCACCCTGCGGGCGCACCACCGGCGTCCAGCCGAGCCGCCGCACCGCCTCGGCCGCGGCCGGGTAGCCGGGGCGCAGCGTGTCCCGGCGGCTGAACGCGGCCGTCGGCGCCGGGGAGTACACCCGCAGGAACTCCTGCGCCTCACCCGCGCCGGCGCCGGTGTCGTCCGGCAGGGCGGCGCGCAGGCCCTCGCGCAGCAGCCGCTGGCCGAGGGTGACCTCCTGCGCCGGGCCGCCGGGCAGCGGGTGCCCGGCGAGCAGCACGGCAGTCACAGCCTGGCGATGGCCGAGGCGGGGTCCTCGATGGCGTCGGCGACGCTGCGCATGAACCCGGCGGCGGTGCCGCCGTCGCACACGCGGTGGTCGAACACGAAGCTCATCTGCGTGATCTTACGGACACACAGCTGCCCGTCCACCACCCACGGCCGGTCGATGATCCGGCCGAGGCCGAGGATCGCCACCTGCGGGTGGTTGATGATCGCGGCGCTGCCGTCGACCCGGAACGCGCCGTAGTTGTTGAGGGTGAACGTCCCCGCCGACAGCTCCCGCGCGGTGCTGCGGCCCTCGCGGGCGGTCGCGGTGAGCCGGCGGATCTCCGCGTCCAGCTGCGCGGTGGTCATGGCGTCCGCGCCGATCACGGCCGGCACCACGAGCCCGCGCTCACCCTGCACCGCGATGCCGAGGTCGACCCGGTCGAACTCGACGATCTCCTGGCGTTGCGTGTCGAGCCGCGCGTTGAACACCGGGTACTCGCGCAGCCCCGCGACCACGAACCGGGCGATGTACGCGATGAGCCCCGGCCCGGCGGGCGCGCTCTGCCGCAGCTGCCACAGCCTGGTGGCGTCGATGTCGACCCAGACGGTCGCCTCGGGAATCTCGGCGCGGCTGCGGCTCAGCGCCGCGGACACCGTCCTGCGGAACCCGTTGAGCGGCACCCGCCGCTCCCCCGCCACCGGCGCCGCGGGCGATGACGCGGGCGAGGAGGCGGGTGAGGAGGCGGGCGAGGAGGCGGGCGAGGAGGCGGGCGAGGAGGCGGGTGAGAGCATGGGTGAGGACGCGGGCTGCGGCGTGGACGCGGTGACGGCGCGCTCCACATCGGAGCGGGTGATGACGCCGCCCTCGCCGCTGCCCTCCACCGTGCGCAGGTCGACACCGTTGGCCCGGGCGAGGTTGCGCACCAGGGGCGAGAC
This sequence comes from Dactylosporangium sp. NPDC050688, assembly GCF_040654515.1. Classification (NCBI taxonomy): domain Bacteria; kingdom Bacillati; phylum Actinomycetota; class Actinomycetes; order Micromonosporales; family Micromonosporaceae; genus Dactylosporangium; species Dactylosporangium sp. NPDC050688. The sequence goes on along the minus strand of NZ_JBFAIC010000003.1, from coordinate 251,775 downwards.
GACCAGCGGCACCCGCCGTGGCGTCCCGCCGGCCGCACCCGGCACGACCGGCCGCACGCCGCCGCGCGGGCGGCGCCGGCGACCCGTGGCGGTGCCGCCGGAGGTGCCGTAGCCGATGAGGACGTTGCCGGATCCGGCCTGCTCCTCCTCCCGGTAGGTGGCCGCCGCGGCGGCCGCGGCCAGCGACGGCGCACCCGCGGCGACGGGCTCCCGGTCGAGCACCGCCGGCGACGGCGCGCCCACGGCGACGGGCTCCCGGTCGACGGCGGCCACCGTGATCAGCGGCCGGCCCACCTCGACCGTCGCGCCGGGCGCCGCGTGCAGGGTCTCGACCCGGCCCGCGTACGGCGACGGCACCTCCACCACCGACTTGGCGGTCTCCACCTCGACGACGCTCTGGTCCACGGTGACCACGTCGCCCTCGGTGACGAGCCACCGTACGACCTCCGCCTCGGTGAGCCCTTCACCGAGGTCCGGCAGCAGGAACGTCCGCGCCGCCATCACTGCTCCCACTGCAGGTCGTCGACGGCGTCGAGGACCCGGTCCACGCCGGGCAGCTGGAAGTGCTCGAGCTTCGGCGGCGGGTACGGGATGTCGAGCCCGGTGACCCGCCGGACCGGCGCGGCGAGGGCGTTGAAGCAGCGCTCCGTGACCCGGGCGACGATCTCGGCGGAGACGCCGGCGAAGCCGGCGGACTCGGTGACGACCACGGCCCGGCCGGTGGAGCGCACCGCGGCGCAGACGGTCTCGTCGTCGAACGGCACGATCGAGCGCAGGTCGACCACCTGCAGGCTTCGCCCCTCCCGCTCGGCGGTCTCCGCGGCCTGCAGGGCGACCGGGACGGACGGTCCGTAGGCGATCAGGGTGGCGTCGGTGCCGTGGCGGCGCACGACGGCCGTGCCGATGCCCGGCGCCCGCGACGGCAGCTCGACCTCGCCCTTGCTCCAGTACAGTTTCTTCGGCTCGAGGAAGACCACCGGATCCGGCGAGGCGACCGCGGCGCGCAGCAGCGCGTAGGCGTCGGCGGGCGTGGACGGGGCGAGCACGTGCAGCCCCGGGGTGTGGGCGTAGTACGCCTCGGAGGAGTCGCAGTGGTGCTCGACGCCGCCGATGCCGCCCGCGTACGGCACGCGGATCACCATCGGCAGCGCGACCCGGCCGCGGGTGCGGTTGCGCATCTTCGCGACGTGGCTGACGATCTGCTCGAACGCCGGGTACGCGAACGCGTCGAACTGCATCTCCACGACCGGCCGCATGCCGTTCATCGCCATGCCGACGGCCATGCCGACGATGCCGGACTCCGCCAGGGGCGTGTCGAAGCAGCGGGCCTCGCCGAAGTCGGCGGTGAGGCCGTCGGTGATGCGGAAGACGCCGCCGAGCGCGCCGACGTCCTCGCCGAAGACGACGACCGACGGGTCCTCGGCCAGCGCGTCGCGCAGCGCCCGGTTGAGCGCCTGCGCCATCGACAGGGTGACGGTCCCGCCGGCCGGCGGCGCCGGCACGGCCACCGGCGCCGCAGGGCGCGCGGCGGCGGTCACGGGTTCGGCGACAGCGGTCATCGGGCTGCTCCTTCCGGGCTGCGACGGCCTGCTGCGGGGCCGGGCTCGCCGAGCTGCCGGCCGGGCTCGCCGAGCTCCCGGCTGAGCTCGTCGGCGACGAGTGCCGCCTGCTCCCGCAGCTGCGGCGTCGGGGTGGCGTACACGTGGGCGAACAGGTCGGCGGGGTCGGGCTCGACATCGCGGTTGAGCCCGTCGCGCAGGTGCGCCGCGACCCGCTCGGCCTCGGCGGTGAAGGCGGCCAGCTGCTCCTCGCGCAGCACGCCGCGGTCGCGCAGGTGGGTGGTGAGCCGGGTGATCGGGTCGCGCTCGGCCCACGCCGCCACCTCGGCGTCGTCGCGGTACCGGGTGGCGTCGTCGGCGTTGGTGTGCGCCTGCATCCGGTACGTGTGTGCCTCCACCAGCTGCGGGCCGCCGCCGGCGCGGGCCCGTGCGACGGCGGCGCCGAGGACCGCGAGCAGGGCCGCCATGTCGTTGCCGTCGACCCGCTCGCCGGGCACGCCGTAGCCGACACCCTTGTGGGCGAGGGACGGCGCCGCGGTCTGCCGGGACAGCGGGACGCTGATCGCGTACTCGTTGTTCTGGACGAAGAACACGACGGGGGCGTGGAAGACGGCGGCGAAGTTGAGCGCCTCGTGGAAGTCGCCCTCGCTGGTGCCGCCGTCGCCGCACATGGCCATGACGACGGTCGGCTCGCCGCGCAGCGTGGCCGCATGGGCGACGCCGACGGCGTGCGGCAGCTGGGTGGCGAGGGGGGTGGCGTGCGGGGCGACGCGGTGCTCGTACGGGTCGTAGCCGCAGTGCCAGTCGCCCTTGAGCAGGCTGAGCGCCTCGACCGGGTCGACGCCACGGCCGACGGCGGCGACGGTGTCGCGGTAGGTGGGGAACAGCCAGTCGCCGTCGTCGAGGACCTGCGCCGCGGCGACCTGGCACGCCTCCTGGCCGTGCGAGGACGGGTACACGGCGAGGCGCCCCTGCCGCACGAGGGCGTACGCCTGGTCGTTGAGCCGGCGCGCGGTGATCAGCGCTCCGAGCGAGCGCAGCAGCGCGGCGTCGTCCGGGGCGGGGTACGGCGCGCCCTCAACGGCCCGGCCGCGCGCGTCGACCAGGCGGACCGGCTCCGCGGACGGCAGCAGGTGACTGGGGTCACGTGACATGCGGCAATACTGGGCCCCTGGCCATTCGCGTTCCACTGCCCGGCCGGAAACGAGAAGATGGAGCCCGTGACCGGCCCACCGCGGGCCAAACGTCCAACTTGAGGGCTCGTTCAGCAAGGACGGTGAGACAGGTGGCCAGCCCGCTCGACGACATCGACCGGCGTATCCTTGTCGAGCTCAGCCGGGACGGACGCATGTCGATGCGCACGCTCGCCGAGCACCTGCACATCTCGCGGGCCAACGCCTACGCCCGCGTCCAGCGGCTGCGCGACACCAACGTCATCCGCGGCTTCCGCGCCGACGTCGACCACGTCGCCGCCGGCATGGGCACCTCGGCGTACCTGACGGTCAACCTGCGCCAGGCCGAGTGGCGGGTGGTCGGCGAGCAGCTGCGCGCCCTGCCGGGGGTGGTGCACATCGCCCTGGTCGGCGGCGAGTTCGACGTGATCCTGCTGGTGCGCGCCAAGGACAACGCCGACCTGCGCCGGCTCGTCCTGGACGTCATCCAGGGCATGCCGGGCGTGGTGAGCACCCGCACCCTGCTGGTCTTCGAGGAGTTCGAGCCACCGACGGCCGCCTCCATGTGGGAAACTCGTTGAAAGTGACGCCGGTCACTACCGGCCTGGTGGTTGGCCCAGATCTCTTTTGTGGGATCCTTACAACACGACGGCACCCGGATGCGTGATCCGGCACAGTGGCGTACTCGGCGGTAATCACGCAGGGTGGAGCAAGGTGCAGGCGGCGCTCCGGGACCCGGACGTCGCCTGCTGCATGTACGGCACAGCCGCTCCGCGGCGCAGCCGTTGGTAACTGGGAGGCTCAGCCGGTGTTCAGTCGTGTCGCCATCGTCAACCGCGGAGAGGCCGCGATGCGGCTCATCCACGCCGTCCGGGACCTTTCGGCCGAAACCGGGACGCGGATCGAGACGGTCGCCCTCTACACCGACGCCGACCGGACCGCGACGTTCGTGCGGGAGGCGGACATCGCCTACCCGCTGGGCCCCGCCTCGGCCCGGCCGTACCTCGACCACGCCGTGCTGGAGCGGGCCCTGGTCGAGACCCGCGCCGACGCCGCGTGGGTCGGCTGGGGGTTCGTCGCGGAGGACCCGGCGTTCGCGGAGCTGTGCGAGAAGCTCGGGGTGACGTTCGTCGGGCCCAGCCCGGAGGCGATGCGCCGGCTCGGCGACAAGATCGGCTCGAAGCTCGTCGCCGAGGAGGTCGGCGTCCCGGTCGCGCCGTGGAGCCGCGGCGCGGTCTCCACGCTCGAGGAGGCGCTGCGGGCCGGCAAGGAGATCGGCTACCCGCTGATGCTCAAGGCGACCGCCGGCGGCGGCGGGCGCGGCATCCGCAAGGTCACCTCCGCCGAGGACCTCGCCGAGGCCTACGAGCGCACCAGCCAGGAGGCGCTGCGCGCGTTCGGCTCCGGCGTGGTGTTCCTGGAGCGCCTGCTCACCGGCGCCCGGCACGTCGAGGTGCAGGTCATCGCCGACGGGCAGGGCACCGCGTGGGCGCTCGGCGTGCGCGACTGCTCGGTGCAGCGGCGCAACCAGAAGATCATCGAGGAGTCCGCGTCGCCGGTCCTCGCGCCGGAGCAGTCGGCCGAGCTGAAGGCGTCCGCGGAGCGGCTCGCCATCGCCGTCGGCTACCGCGGCGCCTGCACCGTGGAGTTCCTCTACCACCCCGGCGAGCGGCTGTTCGCGTTCCTGGAGGTCAACACCCGCCTGCAGGTCGAGCACCCGATCACCGAGATCACCACCGGCACCGACCTGGTCCGGCTGCAGCTGCACGTGGCTGCCGGCGGCCGCCTGGACGGCAAGCAGCCGCAGGAGATCGGCCACGCCGTCGAGGCGCGGCTCAACGCCGAGGACCCGGACCGCGACTTCGCGCCCTCCCCCGGCCGCATCGCCCGGCTGGTCCTGCCCGCCGGCCCCGGCATCCGCGTCGACACCGGCGTCAGCGAGGGCGACACGATCCCCGCCGACTTCGACTCGATGATCGCGAAGATCATCGCGTACGGCCGCGACCGCGACGAGGCGCTCGGCCGGCTGCGCCGGGCGATGGCCGAGACCACCGTCATCATCGAGGGCGGCACCACCAACAAGAGCTTCGTGCTCGATCTGCTCGACCAGCCCGAGGTCATCGACGCCAGCGCCGACACCGGCTGGATCGACCGGGTCCGCGCCGAGGGCCGCCTCGTCACCCACCGCCACTCCGCGGTCGCCCTGGCCGCCGCTGCGATCGAGGCCTACCAGGACGAGGAGGACATCAGCCGGCAGCGGCTGCTGGCCACCGCGCACGGCGGGCGCCCCCAGGTCCAGCACGAGACCGGCCGCCCCCTGGACCTGAAGCTGCGCGGCGCCGGCTACCGGGTGAGCGTCGCGCGCATCGGCCAGAAACGCTTCCGCGTCGGCGTCTCCGGCGGCGGCGAGGTGCACCCGGTGGACGTGGAGATCGAGCGGTTCGACGCGCACAGCGGCCGGATCGTGGTCAACGGCCACCGCTTCCGCCTCGTCACCGCCACCCACGGCCCGATCCACCTGGTCGAGGTCGACGGCACCACCCACCGGATCAGTCGCGACGAGGGCGGCGTGGTGCGCTCCCCCGCGCCCGCGCTGGTCGTGGCGACTCCCCTCGCCGCCGGCGACGAGGTCGAGGCCGGCGCGCCGATCCTCGTGCTGGAGAGCATGAAGATGGAGACGGTGCTGCGCGCGCCGTTCCGCGCCCGGGTCCGCGAGTGCCCGGTGTCCGTCGGCAGCCAGGTCGAGACCGGCGCGCCGCTGATGCGCCTGGAGCCGCTCGCCGACGGCGACACCGCCGAGGACGCCGCCGGCGGCACCGAGGTCGCCGAGATCGAGCTGCCCGCCGAGCCCGACGGCGTGTCCGCGGCCGAGCGGGTCGAGCGCGGCCTGCAGGACCTGTGCAGCCTGCTGCTCGGCTTCGACGTCGACCCGCAGGACGGCCGGCGGCTGCTGTCGGGATACATGGCCGCCCGCGCCGAGCGCGGCGCGGGCCGGCCGCTGCCGGGCGAGCTGGACCTGCTGACCGTGTTCGCCGACCTGTCGGAGCTCAGCCGCAACAAGCCCGGCGGCGAGTTCGAGGAGGAGCCGGGCAGCCCCGTGCACAGCCCGCGCGAGTTCTTCCACAGCTACCTGCAGAGCCTCGACGTGGAGCGGGCCGGCCTGCCCGAGGGCTTCCAGGCAAAGCTGCGCACCGCGCTGCGGCACTACGGCGTCACCGAGCTGGACCGCACGCCGGAGCTGGAGGCCGCGGTCTTCCGCATCTTCCTGGCCCAGCAGCGCATGTCCGCCGACGTCGCGGTCGTGTCGGAGCTGCTGCGGCAGTGGCTGGCCGGGATGCCGCCGGTCGAGTCGCTCAGCGAGCGCGCCGGGCTCGTCCTGGAGCACCTCGTCGAGGCCACCCAGGTGCGCTTCCCCGCCGTGTCCGACCTGGCCCGGGGCGTGGTGTTCCGCTGGTTCGCCCAGCCGCTGCTGCGCCGCAACCGCGCCAAGGTGTACGCCGCGGTCCGCGAGGACCTGCAGCACCTGGACCGCAACCCCGACGCGCCGGACCGCGCCGAGCGCATCCAGGCCATGGTCGCCAGCGCCGAGCCGCTCGTGCGGCTCATCGGCCAGCGCATCGGCCGTCCCGGCCGCGACCACGCGCCGCTGCTGGAGGTGCTGACCCGCCGCTACTACGGCAACCGGGCGCTGTCCGGCGTCACCGTCCGCGAGGCGGCCGGCTGCCGGTTCGTCACCGCCGAGCGCACCGACGGCTCCGGCGTGGTCCGCATCGTCACCACCGCCGTGGACATCGCCGCCCTGCCGCACGCGATCGGCGCGGTCGCCGAGCTCGCCGCCGGGGTCCCCGACGACGGCCTCGTCGCCGACCTGTACGTCACATGGGAGGACCAGCCGGACGCCGACGCGATAGCGGTCCGCCTCGGCGAGCTGCTCACCGGGCAGTCGCTGCCCCGGGCGGTGCGCCGCATCACCACCACCGTCGCCGGCACCAGCGGCGCCGTGATGCACCACCACTTCACGTTCCGCCCCGACGCCGCCGGCGGCGACGCCTTCGTCGAGGACCGGCTCATCCGCGGCCTGCACCCGCAGATCGCGCAGCGGCTGCAGCTGCACCGGCTGCGCGAGTTCGACCTCACCCGGCTGCCGTCCGCGGACGAGGAGATCTACCTGTTCAAGGCGGTCGCGCGCAGCAACCCGGCCGACGAGCGGCTCATCGCGATGGGCCAGGTCCGCGACCTGACGCCGCTGCGGGAAGCCGACGGCCGGCTCGTCGCGCTGCCCGCGGTCGAGGACGCGATCACCGCCGGCCTCGACGCGATCCGCAACATCCAGGCGCAGCGGCCGCAGAACAAGCGGTTCGACACCAACCGGATCATGATGTACGTCTGGCCGTCGACCGAGCTGACCGTGGACGAGCTCAACACCCTCGTCCAGCGCATCCTGCCGACGTCCGCCGGCGCCGGCCTCGAAGAGGTCCAGTTCGTCGCCCGGCAGCGCAACTCCGCCGGCGACCTGAGCGAGGTCGCGGTGCGCATCACCCTCGACCACGGCCAGGGCGTGCGGGTGTCGGTCGACAAGCCGTCGACGGAGCCGCTGCAGCCCCTCGACGACTACCGGCAGAAGGTGCTGCGCGCCGCCCGCCGCGGCAACGTGTACCCCTACGAGCTGACCGGCCTGCTCGCCGGCGCCGAGGGCAGCTTCGTCGAGCACGACCTCGACGAGCGGGGTGTGCTCGTACCGGTGCAGCGCCCGAAGGGCAGGAACAGCGCGGCGATCGTCGCCGGCGTGGTCACCACCGTCACCGAACGGCACCCGGAGGGCGTCACCCGGGTCGTGCTGCTCGGCGACCCCACGAAGGCCCTCGGCGCCCTGTCGGAGCCGGAGTGCTCGCGAGTCATCGCCGCGCTCGACCTCGCCGAGCGGATGCGGGTGCCCCTCGAGTGGTTCGCGCTGTCCGCCGGCGCCAGGATCTCGATGAGCTCCGGCACCGAGAACATGGACTGGGTCGCCGCCGCGCTCAAGCGGATCGTCACGTTCACCCAGGCAGGCGGCGAGATCAACATCGTGGTCGCGGGGATCAACGTCGGCGCGCAGCCGTACTGGAACGCCGAGGCGACGATGCTCATGCACACCAAGGGCATCCTGGTCATGACCCCGGACTCGGCGATGGTGCTGACCGGCAAGCAGTCGCTGGACTTCTCCGGCGGCGTGTCCGCCGAGGACAACTACGGCATCGGCGGCTACGACCGGGTCATGGGCCCCAACGGCCAGGCGCAGTACTGGGCGCCGCACCTGACGGCCGCCCGGGACATCCTCATGGCGCACTACGACCACACGTACGTGGTGCCCGGCGAGACCGGCCCGCGGCGCGCCGTCACCAGCGACCCCACCGACCGGGACGTCTCGGACTTCCCGCACGCGATCGCCGGCAGCGACTTCACCACCGTCGGGCAGATCTTCTCCGCGGCGCACAACCCGGACCGCAAGAAGCCCTTCGACATCCGCACCGTCATGCGGGCCCTGTCCGACCAGGACCACCCGGTGCTGGAGCGCTGGGCCGGCATGGCCGACGCCGAGACGTCCGCGGTGCAGGACGCGCACATCGGCGGCTGGCCCGTCTGCCTCATCGGCATCGAGTCCCGCTCGGTGCCGCGGCGCGGCTTCCCGCCCACCGACGGCCCCGACACGTACACCGCCGGCACCCTCTTCCCGCGCTCCTCCAAGAAGACCGCCCGGGCCATCAACGCCGCCTCCGGCAACCGCCCGCTCGTGGTCCTCGCCAACCTGTCCGGCTTCGACGGCTCCCCCGAGTCGATGCGCAAGCTGCAGCTGGAGTACGGCGCCGAGATCGGCCGGGCCATCGTCAACTTCGAGGGCCCGATCGTCTTCTGCGTCATCTCCCGCTACCACGGCGGCGCGTTCGTGGTCTTCTCCAAGGCCCTCAACCCGAACATGACCGTCCTGGCGCTGGAGGGCTCGTTCGCCTCCGTGCTCGGCGGCGCCCCCGCCGCCGCGGTCGTGTTCACCGGCGAGGTCAACAACCGCACCGCGACCGACCCGCGGGTCACCGACCTGCAGGCCCGCATCAGCGGGGCCACCGGCGCCGAGCGGGCCGCGCTCAACGCGCAGCTCGCCGAGGTCCACTCCGCGGTGCGCGCCGAGAAGCTCGGCGAGGTCGCCGCCGAGTTCGACCGCGTGCACAACATCCAGCGCGCCGTCGCCGTCGGCTCCGTCGACGCCATCATCAGCGCCGCCGAGCTGCGCCCCCGCATCATCGAGGCGATCGAGCACGGCATGAAGCGCTGACCCTTCGGCGCCGTCCACCACGGGCACGCCGGACCGGATGCTACGGTCCGGCGTGCCAGTCTGGACCATGCCCGGCCGGGTGCCCCTGCCGGTCGCCTCCGCCGAGGACGTCGCCGTCCTGGTCGCGGCGCTGTCGCAGCCCGGCGCCGACACCCGCGGCCTGGCCGACCACTTCTCGCTGCTCGCCGGTACGCGTCCCGAGTGGCTCCGGCCGCACCGGGAGCACGTCATCGCCGCGCTGCTGGACCGCTTCGAGGTGGGCTTCGACGACCTCTGCGTCCTGCTCGCCGGCGCCCCCGACCGGTCCGTCGAGCTGCTCGCCGGCGACGTGCGCGCCGGCGATGTTCCACGTCGCCACGCTGCCCACGCGCATCCGCGAGTACGGCGAGGGCCGGCGCACCCTGTCGTTGTGCGAGGGCTGCGGCCGGGTCGCCTGCACCGCCACCGCCTGGAACTGACCGGCGGGCGGGCCGGCACCCCGAACAGCGCGACGGCCGCGTCGAGGCGTCGTGCCCTGCCGGCTGCGCTGGGACCCAAGCACCCGGGCCGACACCGAGCGCCGCATCAAGGACGGCCTTCAGCGCACTGACCCGTGCCGCAGGCCGGCGGCACCGCCCGGTGCCGCCGGCCTGCGGCACATCGTCAGTCCTCGTCGACGGTGACGCCGTGCAGGGTGGCGAGCTCGGCGAGGCCGTGGTCGTAGCCCTGGCCGATGGCGCGCAGCCGCCAGCGGTCGTCGCGCCGGTAGACGTGCGCGAGCAGGAGGCTGCGTTCGGTGGTCGCCGCGTCGAGGGTGGTCCGCAGCTGTGGGCTGCCGTCGCCGGTACGCGCGACGAACTCCACCGGCCCGAGGTCGCCGAACGTGTGGTCGCCGGTGACGGTCGCGGCGATGACGATGCGGCTCACGTCGTCGGGGACGCGGCCGAGCCGGACGTCGACGAGCGCCTCGTGCGGCACGTCGAGGGTCAGCTCGACGGAGCCGTCGGCGGCGGCGGGCTGGTTGTAGAAGACGAAGTCGGCGTCGGCGTGCACCAGCTCGTCGGCGTCGGTGAGGAACGCGACCACGTCGACCTCGGCGCCGGTGCCGGTCGGCCAGGTGACCGAGATCGTCCAGTCGGTGACGCCGCCGGGCAGGTCGGCGACCGCGCCCCGGGAAAGGACCGTCACCGGCGCCGGTGCCGCGGCGGCACCCGGAGCCGGTGCAGCGTCCGAGCCGGCGTCCGGGGCGGCGGCCGGTTCGAGGGCCTCGGGGGTGCGCACCGGCAGGCCGAGGGTGGTCACGGTGGCCCAGCGGCGGTCGTTGCCGGCACCGGGGAGCGCGACGACGTCGGTGACCCGGGCGGTGAGGTTGACCGCCGCGATCCCGCCCAGGTCGGCGATGCGGTTGCGCACCTCGGCGGCGTCGGCGTGGGTGCCGCCGAGGACCAGCAGGCACCGCCCGCTCAGCGGCCCGGCCGGGGCCGCCGCCGCCCGGGCGGCCCGGGGCGCCGGCACCGCGGGCCGGGTGACCGCCCTGGGCGTGCCGGGCTCCACCTCGGCGAGCAGCGCGGTGAAGGTGGCCTCGTCGACGACGGGGACGGCGTACATGGCGGCGGCGCGCAGCTTCGAGGTGCCGGCGGCCGGGTCGTTGGTGACGAGCATGCCGGTCTTGCCGCTGACGGTGTTCATCACGTCCAGCCCCGCCGCGGCCGCGCGGGCCGCGAGCGCGTCGCGGGCCGTGGCGGTGCTGCCGGTGATGGCGACCTTCACGCCCTGGATGAGGCGCCGGCCGGGGGTCCACCGGCCCGGCCAGGTCCACGGGCAGGCGGGGCGGGGCAGCCGGGCCGGGTACACGCGATCGGTGTCGGCAGCGTCGCAGGCGCTCAGCGGCAGCTCGACGGCGAGGGTGTCGGCGAAGGCGAGGCTGTGGCGCAGGATCTCGGTGAGGACCCGGGTGTCGTCCTCGGCGTCGTGCGGGCGGGCCTGCGTGACGCCCCAGTGCGCGGCGAGGGCCGCGAGGGACAGGCTCGGTGTCGGCAGGTCCAGCCGGCGGCTCAGCGCGACGGTGCACAGCCGGGTGCTGACCGGCAGGGGGTGCACGGCGCGGTGCGCCTCGGCGGCGAGGAACTTCCAGTCGAAGGCGGCGTTGTGCGCGACGAGGACCCGCCCGTCGAGCAGCCCGGCCAGCTGCCCCACGACGTGGTCGAAGCGGGGCGCGCCGGCGAGCCGTTCGCGGGTGATGCCGTGGATGTGCACCGGCCCCGGGTCGCAGCCGGGGTCGACCAGCGTCGACCAGGTCCGCCCGGGCGTGCCGTCGGGCTCCATCTGCGCGACGGCGATCTGCAGCACCCGGTCGCTGGGCGCGTGCAGCCCGGTGGTCTCCACGTCCACGACCGCGTACCGCAGCGGGTACCGCGTCGAGGCGCTGGCGGGCAGGGGGGTGATGGCGGCGGACGTCACGGCGGGCTGCCTCCGGGGCGGCGAAGAGGGCGACAGTGGGGCGACGGTGAGGCGTCGGGTGTGCGGGACCGTGCGATTGTCGGGGCACCCGGCGCGCAACCGGCCCACGGCACGCGGCGCGCCGCGGGAACGCGCCGATCGGCAGGCGGCCACGGCCGGAACGGTCACCCGGCACCCGCCGAACGGCCCTGGCGGGGGTGACGGCATGCGTTACGGTGCCGGTCGTGGACAACTCGATCGTCGCCGTCACCGTCTACCCCACCCAGGCGCGGGTCACCCGCCGCGGCCAGAGCACGCTCGACGCCGGTGAGCAGACCGTCGAGGTGGGGCCGCTGCCGCTGAGCATGGACCCCGACTCGATCCGGGTCAGCGGGCGCGGGCCGGCCACGGTCCTCGGCGTCGACGTGGTGCTGCGCCGCCGCGCGGTGCCGTCCGACGGCACGGTGACCGCGGTGCAGCAGGAGCGGCGCGCGCTCACCGACGAGCTGGCCGAGATCGGTGACACGGAGACGGTGCTGCGGCAGCGGCAGGCGTTCCTGACCACGCTGGGCGAGCGGGCCAGCGGCGCGTACGCGCGGGCCCTCGCCACCGGTGCGGCGGCGCCGGACACGGTCACCGCGTTCACCACCACCGTGGGCGGCGAGCTGACCTCGGTCCTGGCCGGCATCCGGGAGCTGCAGCACCGCCGCACCCAGGTCACGGACCGCGTCGCGGCGCTGGACCGGCAGCTGGCCGACCTGTCCGGCAAACGGGAGCCCGACGCGCGCTACGCCGTCGTCGCGCTGGCCGTGTCGGCGCCCGGGCCGGTCGAGCTCGACGTGTCGTACCAGGTGCCCGACGCCGGCTGGCGCTCCACGTACGACGTGCGGCTCACCGGCGAGACGCTGCGCCTGACCTGGTTCGGCCTGGTCGAGCAGCGCACCGGCGAGGACTGGCCGGAGTGCGAGCTGGCGCTGTCCACGGCCCGCCCGTCCGGCGTGGTGGCGATCCCGGAGCTGCGCCCCTGGTACCTGGACCTGCTGCTGCCGCCACCGCCGCCGATGCAGGCGTTCGCCGCGTACGGTGGCGCGCCCGGCGCCCCGGCACCCGCGGCCGCGATGCCGCAGCCGGCCCGGCGGGCGATGCTGCACGAGGAGGAGCTCGACGGGTTCGCCCCGATCGAGGTGGCGCAGGCGAAGGTCGAGGAGGGCCCGGTCGCGGCGACGTACCGGCCGGCCCGGGTCGTGGCCGTCCCGGCCGACGGCACCACGTCCCGCGCGACCGTGCTGGTGCTGGACCTGGCCGCCCAGCTGGACCACGTCGCGGCGCCGGCCCGGTCCACGGACGTGCACCTGCGGGCGGTGGTGACGAACACGTCGCCACACACGCTGCCGCCCGGGTCGGCGGCGGTGTTCCACGAGGCGGACTTCGTCAGCAAGACGACCCTGTCGGCGTGGGCGCCCGGTGAGGAGCTGGAGCTGGCGCTGGGCCTGGACGACCGGGTACGCGTCGAGCGGGAGCTGACCCGCCGCACCGCGACCCGCGCCACGCTGGGCTCCAGCCGCCGCCGCGAGGTCGAGTACCGCACCACGGTCGGCAACTACACCGGCCGTCCGGTGCGCATCACGGTGCTGGACCAGCTGCCGGTCAGCCGCCACGACACGATCACGGTGCGCGAGACGCTGCTGGAGCCGCCGCCCGCCGAACGCACCGACCTCGGCGTGCTCACCTGGCGGCTCATCATCGCGGAGGGTCAGACGCACACGGTCCGGCTCGGGTACCGCGTCGAGACGGCGAAAGGGGTGGAGCTGTCCGGCTGGCGGGAGTGAGATCCGTCGCTACCGAGCGGTCCGGCGGAGGCGGCGGTACAGTCCCCTGGGTGGTCACCTCGACGGCTTCCACGGCAGACGTGCAGGTTTACGACTACCGGTACAAGCACGACGTCGCCGATCTGCGCTACTTCTACGTTGTCAACCCGGCCTCACCGCACAGCGCGTGGGCGCTGCGGGAGATCATCCAGCCGGCGTCGCGGGCGTTGCACGCCGACTACGGCGTGTCGGTGCGGCCGCTCGCCTACGGCGACCTGCCCGAGCCCCTGCCCGGCGGCGTGACCTACGTCGTCTACGGCCCGACGAACCCGCTCACCATGCCGCCGCAGGAGCAGGCGTACCTCGCGGCGCTCGCCGCCGCCGGCGCCAGGACGAACATCATCTCGGCGTACCCGCTGACCGACGCCAACGAGGACCACCCCGACTACGCCAGGGCCGGCAGCGCGGTGCCGCAGCTGTGCGACCTGCTCGACATCAACGCGATCTTCCCCGACGCGCTGGAGCTGTCCCGGGGCATCCGCACCAACACCTGGCAGGACGTCTACGTCAACGCGATCGGCGAGACGATCCGGGTCAAGTACCAGCCGACGCAGAGCGCCGACCCGGGTGACCGGGCGGTGCTGGAGCGGCTGCGCCGCGAGCACGCCGGTGAGGTCGCGGAGCTGGCCCGGGTGCACCGCGAGCACCATCTGTGGCAGCGCAAGCCCTACACCGACGGCTCCATCATGTTCACCCACGACGGGTACTGGTTCGCCTCGCAGACCCTCACCGACAAGTCGCGGATGACCGCCGGCGACTTCGACCTGATCACGTCGTTCGACGAGGGCACCCGCAGCCTCACCTACACCGGTGAGCGGCTGCCGACGTCCGACGCGCCGGAGTTCCTCGTGCTGAGCAGCCTGCTGAGCAGGCACGGGCGCCGGCCGCGGCTCATCGTGCACTTCCACCACCGGGAGCTGACCCGCGGCCCGCGCTTCCGGGACCTCGTCACCGACGCGAGGATCGAGGGCGGGCACTTCTCCGCCGGCCGGCTGTTCTTCCGGGAGCTGCGCCGGAAACGGACCGACTGGTTCATCATCCGCGAGCACGGCATGGTGTGGATCGGCGACTCGGTGCGCGACTTCGAGGAGTACGTGCACCGCGTCGTGCTCCCCGGATCCGACCGGGCGGCCGGGGACTGCTGACGCCCGCCCGGCGCTCGCGGGTCGACCGGACGTTCACCGCCGGTTCGCCACCGCGGCCTGCGGATCCGCGGCGGCGGCCGTGGTGCGCTCGTGCCGGCGGGCCAGCAGCAGCACCGGCAGCGCCAGCGCCTGCAGCGCGCCGCCCACGACGTACGAGGCCGGGTAGCCGGACAGGTCCGCGACCCGGCCCAGGGCGGGCTGCGTCACCACGGCGCCGCCGGAGGAGGCCAGCGAGTCGAAGGACAGCACCGTGGCGCGCTGCCCCGACGGCACGAGGCTGTTGAGGTACGCCTGCCGCGACGGCAGGATCGCCGCCGACACCATGCTCGACGCGGCGAGCAGCGCCATCGCCACCGGCACCGACCCCGCCGGCCCGGACCCGACCAGGCCCAACCCGGCCAGCAGCGCGCCGTTGAGCAGCACCCCGGCGATGACGACGGACATGCGTCGGCGAAACAGCGACCGCATCGCCAGCGCCAGCACCCCGCCGACCGTCTGCGCCGCCGCGTTGAGCGCGGCCGCGATCCCGAGCAGCCCGTAGGCGCGCCGGTCGCCGGCCAGGTGCAGCAGGTACGGCTTCATCGTGAACGCGACGTAGTAGCCCACCCCGGCGGCGACGGCCGAGCCGAGCATCACCCAGCGCACCGCGGGCCGCCCCCAGCCGTGCCGCACCGACTCGGCGAGGACCCGGCGGGCCTCGCGCAGCGGGCCGGCGGTCCGCCGCGGCGTGAAACCCACGTCGTGCATCACCCGCCAGGCCACGACGGTGAGGACCAGCAGCAGCCCGGCCCGGACGAGGAACGGCACGCCGACGTCCGTGGCCTGTGCCACGTAGGCGCCACCGAGCGACCCGGCGAGGGTGCCGAGCCCGGCCACCACCTGCCCGCGGGCGAACACCCGCTCCAGCGGCGCGTCGTCGCGCAGATGGTGCAGGGCGTCGACCAGCCACGCCTCGATGGCGCCGGAGAAGAACGTGAAGCCGAGCGCGAGCGCCAGGGACGCCGCCGCCCACGCCCACGTGCCCGCGTGCAGGCGCCAGGCCAGCCAGTACAGCAGGGTGGTGACCGTCAGGGTGCCGCCGCCGAGCAGGTACGACGTCCGGCGCCCCCACGTGTCGGCGACGGACCCGGTCGGGATCTCGAACACCGCGTGGCCGAGCGTGAAGCACGCGTTGGCCAGCAGCGCCTCGGTGTTGCTGAGCCCCGCCTCGAACAGCAGCAGCGAGTTGATGCCCCAGACGAACGTGACGGCCAGGGTGTGCAGCAGCACCAGGGCGAGGTAGGTGCGTCGCACGCGGCGGCTCGTCACAGCCCCAGCTTAGAGACGGGCGCAGCGGCACGGTTGTCGATCCGACGGGTGGGAGGTTGCGGGCGGGTGGCACAGTGCTGGGCGTGCCCGCGATGCTCACCTGGCTGCGCGATCTGCCCCCCGGCTGGTTCGCGCTGCTGGCTCTGGTCGAGAACGCGGCGCTGGTCGGGGTGACCGCGCTGCTCGGGCACTGGGTGCTGCGGCTGCCGGGCGCGCACCGGGTGACCGCGCCGCCCGGCCCGGTCAGCCGCCTGGAGCTGGGCCTGGTCGCGGGCGCGACGGTGCTCAACACGGTGGTCACGGTGGCCGGCTGGTGGCTGTGGCGGGCCGGGGTCATCACGTTCACGCTGCCGCTGGACTGGCGGGCACCGGCCGACCTGGCGGTGCTGGTCGTGGTGATGGATGTGCTGCTGTACGCGGGGCACGCCGCCGCGCACGTGCGGTGGCTGTTCCCGTACGCGCACCGGCTGCACCACGTCTTCGCCGACGCCCGCCCGATCACGCTGTTCGCGCTGCACCCGGTCGAGGTGCTCGGCTTCGGCGGGGCGTGGCTCGTCGTGCTGGCCGTGCACCCGTTCTCGGTGTGGGCGCTCGGCGCGTACACGGTGCTGAACCTGCTCTTCGGCATCCTCGGCCACCTGGGCGTGGAGCCGCTGCCGCAGCGGGTGCGCGCCGGGGCCGTGTTCCGGTGGGTGGCCACGCCCGCCATGCACGCCGGGCACCACGCGACGCCGCGGTACAACCTCGGCTTCTACACGACCGTGTGGGACCGGCTGTTCGGCACGCTCGACCCGCACTACGACGCGCGCCGCACCGGCGCCCTGCCCTTTGCCGACACAACGGCCATCGAAATCCCGACAGCGCCGCCGGCTGGATGATCCAGAATGGTGGCTCCACCCCCGGAACCCACTCGTCCCCCCGACACGGAAAGAAGCGCCACGACCATGCGAGCCATCCGAACCATCGTTGCCGCCACGGCCATGCTCCTGCTCGGAGCTGGGCTCGCCGGTTGCTCGTCGCAGGCCGACGACCTGGAGAAGCAGCTGAAGAAGGCCGGCTACACCAACGTCTCCGCCGAGGCCGACTACGACCAGGTCTACAACAAGAAAAAGAAGAAGAACGAGAAGAAGCTCGACGACTACGAGGCCGAGGCGAAGGCCGGCAACTGCGACGTGGAGATCGAGCAGGACTCCGGCGACGACGACTACGTGATCGAGACCGCCGCCGGCAAGGACGTCAACTTCACCAACCTCACCGCGTCGGCGCTCATCGCCGAGCTCGCCAAGCAGGGCGTCACCTGCTGAACCTTCCGCGCCGGCGGTCCGGGCGGTCCGTGCGTTCGCGCGGCTGCCCGGCCCCGGCGTCCGCCGTCTTGTAGGTGACCAGCGGCACCGTGGTCGCCACCGGCGTGGCCAGGCGGTGCTCGACGAGGTCGCCGATGACCTGCTCGATGCGCTTGTACGCGGTCGGCGCCTCCTCGAACAGCAACTGCCGGTCGCCGCACACGACCAGCGACCCGACCGGGGTGCGGCGCAGCTCCTCCACCGTGTGCTTGGCCTTGCCGCGGCGCAGCGCGTCGGCGCGGGACATCTTGCGGCCCGCGCCGTGCGCCACCGAGTGGTTGGCCTCCGCGCCGGCGTGCGCGGCGACCAGGTAGGACGGGGTGCCGCGGGTGCCGGCGACCAGCACGTCCCGGCCGTCGCCCGGCGCGGCGCCCTTGCGGTGCAGGTACACCCCGTCGCGGACCTCGACAAGGTTGTGGCACTGGTCGACGACCGGCTCGGCAGGCTGCGCCCCGAGCGCGAGCGCGACCCGGGCGGCGAGGAGCCGCCGGTTGAGCGACCCCCAGCGCACCGCGTCGTCGTGCGCCGCCAGGTACGCGGCCGGGTCGGCGGCCGGGCCCGCACCGTGGACCTCGGTGTGCGCGCGCAGGATCCGCTCGCCGAAGCCGCGGGAGCCGCTGTGCACGACCAGGACGAGGTCGCCGGCGGCGAGCCCGAGCCGGGCCGCGTGCGCCGCGTCCAGGACGGTGCCGACCCGGGCCAGCTCGACGAAGTGGTTGCCGCGCCCGACGGTGCCGAGACCCTCGGTGTGGCCGCCCGGGATGCCGGCGGCGATGCCGCCGGTGCCGCCGGGCACCGCCGCCCAGGCCGGGTCGCCGTCGCCGGGGCCGAGGGGCACGTCGAGGTCGGGGAACCGGGCGGCGAGCCGCTCGGGCACGACCCGTTTGAGGCTGATCGGGAACACGGCGATGCCGCAGCCGATGTCGGAGCCGACGAGCAGCGGATACAGCACGGTCGAGGTCATCGCCGCGCCGATCGGGGCACCCTTGCCCGGGTGCAGGTCGGGCATGCCGGCGATGTGGAGCATGCCGTCGAGCGCGGCGACCTGGTGGCACTGCGCGACGGCGTCGGACTCGATCCAGCTGGTGGGTCCGGCGAACACGGTGACGGTGGCGGGGACGGTCTGGTGGTGGGGCACGGACGCTCGCTTCGCTTTCGCGGGAAGAAGGAGGAACAGGGCGGCTGGGTGCGTCCGTCAGAGCGTCATGCCGTCCACGATCGGGCAAGGGCGGCGGCCCGGCAACCAGATTTCGGCTCGGCCGCGGCCGCGCCGCCCCAGCAGTTCCCCGAAAAAGCGGTCAGTCCAGGGTGAACGTGGCGTCGGCGCGGCCGGCCGCGTCGCTGACGGCCTGCACGTACAGCAGGCCGCCGCTGGCGCGCACGTACCGGCCGGGGTAGTTCTGCGACTCGAACGAGACCGCGGTGCCGCTGGCCAGGCCGGCCCGGCGGAAGAAGCTGGCGTCGGCCTTGAAGCCGGCCGAGCCGTCGTTGCGCTCGACCCACACCTCGAAGTTGCGGTGCCGCAGGTAGTAGCCGGGGAAGTTGGTCGACTCCAGCGACACGGTGCCGGCGCCGCCGAGCCCGGTGACGATGCGGAACTGCGCGTCGGCGAGCGGGCTGACGTCGGCGTCGACGCGGCCGCGGTAGTTGTAGTGCCGCACGAAGCGGCCCGGGTTGCTGTACGACTGCAGCCGCACCGGCGTGACCCCGTCGGGCACCGGGATGCCGAAGTTGGGGGTGCCGTCGGCGTTCCAGTACAGCTTCTGCACGCGGGTGCGCCGGTTCGGGTCGTTGAGCGGGTCGCCGCTGATCTCGCGGTAGCTGCGGTCGTGGTACACGAGGATGTCGCTCTGCCCGTCCTCGGACACGGTGAACGAGTTGTGGCCGGGGCCGTACTGGCCGGTCGCGGCGTTGCTGGTGAAGACCGGGTTGGGGCTCTTCACCCAGGACGCGGCGCTGAGCAGGTTCGCCGACGCCGAGGCGGTGAGCAGGCCGAGGCAGTAGTTCGCGTCGGTGGCGCTGGCGGAGTACGTGAGGAAGATCCGCCCGTTGCGCTGGATGACGGTGGGCCCCTCGTTGACGGCGTAACCGCGCCGCTCCCAGTCCAGGGTCGGGGTCGCGATCCGCACCGGGGTGCCGGTGATGGTCCACGGGTTCGTCATGCGGGCGATGTACACGTTGGAGTTGGTGGCGATGCCGGGCTCGGCCTGGGCCCAGACGAGGTACCGCACACCGCCGGCGACGAACGTGGAGGCGTCCAGCGCGAACGTGTCCCAGGCGGTGGTGATGCGGCCCTTCTCGGTCCAGGTCGCGGTCAGCGGGTTCGCGCCGGTGCCCTCCAGGACGTACATGCGGATCGCCCACACGTTGTCGGTGGCGCCGGCGGCGAAGTACACGTACCACTTGCCGTCGATGAAGTGGATCTCCGGCGCCCAGATGTGCGCGCCCATGACGCCGCTGGCGTGCTTGCGCCAGATGACGGTCTCCGCGGCCGTGGACAGCCCCTGCAGCGTCGTGGCCCGGCGCAGGACGATGCGGTCGTACTCGGGGACCGTCGCGGTGAAGTAGTAGTAGCCGTCGGTGTGCCGGACGATCTGGCTGTCGGCGCGCTGGTTGACGAGGGGGTTCGTGTACTGCACGGCGGGCGACGCGACGGCCGCGACCGGCGCGAGCACGAGCACGGCGGCGGCCGCGACCATCGCGGTGAACGCGGCGAGCAGGCGTCTTGGCATGAGGACTCCTCGTGGCGGCGGGGGTACGTCATGTTTGCGCTCACATCACCACTTGTCAACGTCTGCGTGGCTGGTGTTGTGAACGCCAACACGACCGCGCGCTACGGGACCAGGTCGCGGGTGCCCCTCGGCGTCGACGGGTTGCACCGGCGGATCCGCGCCGCGGTCAGCCGGGAGCCGGTGACGAGGCCGTAGCGGCGCACCGCCTCGAGCCCGTAGTTGCTGCACGTCGGGATCTGCCGGCACCGGGTCGGCAGGTGCGGCGACAGCCAGCGCTGGTACCCGCGGATCGCCACCATCCCGGCCCGCCCGGGCCCGCTGGCCCGGCTGCGCGGACGTTTCCCGGGCGCGCTGAGCGCCATCGTGCCGAGCAGCATCGTGCCCAGCATGAAGTTGCAGTCACACCCGCCGATGTCGCATCCGTCGCACCCGTCGCAGCCCGGCACGTCGCACCCGTCCCACCACCGCGACCGCCGTTGCTGCTGGTCCTGTGTCTCCTCCACGGCCGGCATTCTCGCCGCGCGCCAGGCACGTGATCAAGGCTCCTGTCGACTGTCTGTCGTTTCCCACCGCTTCCGGGCCGACCGCCGGGCGGGCGCGTGGTGGCTACAGTCGTCCCATGGGGACCGACATGGGGACTGGCAGCGGCACGGACGGCGGCACGGACGGCGGCACGGACGGCGGCACGGACACCGGCGGCTTCATCGGCGGTGGCACGGAGGGTGACGCCGGCTGGGAGCCACGGTCGCGGGTCGGTGCGGTGGTGGCGGCGCTGCTGGTGGGGGACGAGGACGCGGCCGAGCAGGTGGCCGAGGAGCCGCGCGACGACCGGGACCCGCTGGTCCTGGCGGCCGCGATCCGGCTCGCCGTGCGCAGCCTGTTCGACGAGGACACCCCGCCC
The DNA here is from genome assembly GCF_040654515.1 of Dactylosporangium sp. NPDC050688. NCBI lineage: Bacteria > Bacillati > Actinomycetota > Actinomycetes > Micromonosporales > Micromonosporaceae > Dactylosporangium > Dactylosporangium sp. NPDC050688. Next base: position 231,022 of record NZ_JBFAIC010000003.1, on the reverse strand, counting down.
GAGGCGATCGCCGAGGCGGTCGCGGTGATGGCCCGCGACGTCGAGGTCGACCAGGACGCGGCCGTCGCGCTCATCCAGGCCCAGCTCGGCCCGGAGGACCCGCAGACCGACCCGCTCGCGGCGTTCCCGCCGCAGGTCGTGATCGACACCACATGGTCGGTGTTCGGCTACCTGTGCGAGCAGCGGCTCGGGCGCGAGGACTCCCTCGAACTCATCGCGCAGGCCGAGCGCGAGACCCTGGAGCCGCGGCCCGAGCCCGGGACCCTGTAACCGACGGTCGGTCAACAGTCGCCGAACGGCGGTTTCCACCGCGGGGGCGGTGTGCGAGCATCCACGCCAGCAAATGCCGATGGCGCTGGGAGTGGACCGAATTGGTGGAGCGGATCATCGTCGCGTTCGAGGGGCCCGGCGCCGGCGCCGGGCCCCTGACGTGGGGGCAGCAGCAGACGTGGGCCGCGATGGTCGAGATCGACTCGTCGATGAGCATGGGCGGCGCGGTGCCCGTCAGCGACGGGCGCACGGTCGAGGACTTCGCCGCCGAGCTGCGGTTCTTCATGTGCCGGTACGCGGCGATGCGGACCCTGCTGCGCTTCGGCGACGACGGCACGGTGACCCAGGAGGTGTTCGGCTCCGGCGAGACCGCGCTGGTGGTCCTCGACGCCGCCGACGACGAGGACCCCGCGGCGCACGCCGAGGCCCTCGCCACGCAGTGGCGGCAGCACAAGTTCGACTACGCCACGGAGTGGCCGCTGCGCATGGGCGTGGTCCGCCACCGCGGCGCCGTCACCCATGTCGTGGCGCTGATGTGCCACATCGCCGCCGACCTCGGCGGGGTCGCGGTGATGATGCGCGAGCTCGCCGGGCGAGACCCGGTGACCGGCGCGCCGGCCGGGCCGTACGAGGCGCCCCAGCCCCTCGACCTGGTCCGCCTGCAGCATGAGCCGGCGATGACCCGGCAGACCGCCGCGGCGATGCGGTACTGGGAGTCGCACCTGCGCACCATCCCGGCCTCGCTGTTCGACGCCCCCGCGGATCGGGGCGAGCCCGTGTACTGCAGGCTACGGTGGCAGTCGCGGGCGATGCACGTGGCCTCCGGTGCGGTGTCCGACCGGCTGGGCGCGGACCCGGCGTGGGTGCTGCTCGCCGCGTTCGCGGCCGGGCTGGACCGGCTGCGGCCGGGCCGCGGGCCGTTCGTCGCGATCAACATCATCAGCAACCGGTTCCGTCCGGCGCTGCGCGACGTGGTCAGCCCCATCACCCAGGACGGGCTGTGCGTGCTGGACGTCGCCGGCGTGAGCGCCGAGGAGGCGGTCGCCCGGGCCCGCACCGCGTCGATGAGCGCGTCGAAGCACGCGTACTACGACCCGGCGGCCCGCGCGGCGCTCACCGAGCGGATCAGCCGCGAGCGCGGCGAGCACCTCGACCTCACCCTGATCTACAACGACCGCCGCACCGGGCTCCCGTCCGGTGGCGCGGGATCCGTGCCGGAGCAGACGCAGGTGCTGTCGGAGGAGCCGCTGCCGTCGCTCGGGCCGAAGCTCATGGTCGTCGTCGAGGACGTGCCGGACGTGGTGCGCCTCAGCGTGGACGTCGACACCCGGTACCTGTCGCTGCCGGACCTGCGGGCGCTGCTGCACGAGATGGAGGCGTTCGTGGTGACCGCGGCCGCGGGGCAGCCGGTGGCGTAATCGCGGCGCGGCTGGTCACCCTCGCGGGTACCGCTGAGAGGGCGTGCCGGGCCTTACCGAAGGGCCCGGCACGCCCTGGCCGTCAGCAGGCGCCCTGGTCCTCCCAGACGCCCCACTGCCCGGTGGTCGTCGGGCTCTCGCCCAGCGTCCACCACTTCGCGCGGTACTTGCGGCCGGCGTGCTGCACGAACGTGTCGACGGTGTACACGGTGGTCGCGTTCCACACCGGCAGGGAGGCGCAGCCGGTGGACGGGCTCGGCGACGTCGACCGGCTCGGCGAGACCGAGACCGAGACCGACGGTGACACCGACGGCGAGCGGGACGCCGACGGCGACACCGACGCCGACGGTGACGTGCCGGAGCAGGCGCCCTGGTCGACCCAGACCGCGTTGCCGCCGGGGGTGTCGCCCTGCGTCCACCACTGCGCCTTCCACGTGTGGCCGTTGTGGGAGACCAGGTTGCCGCCGTTGTACACGGTGGACGCCGACCACGCCGGCGCGGTGCAGGTGCCGGTCGACGGGTTGCCCGACACGGTGGGCGAGACGGTCGGCGCGGTGCCGCCGCGGCCGTGGTCCGCCGCGAGGGCGTAGGTCTGGCCGCCGAAGGTGAGCGTGAAGTTCGACGGGCCCGAGATCGGCAGCTGGTAGTTGAGGGTGACCTCGGCGTACGAGCCCGCCGCGATCGCCGGCACGGTCAGCCGCACCCGGTGGAAGTCGCCCTTGAGCCCGCCGACGTTGCTGCCGGTGTGCCCGGTCGACACGACGGTCAGCGCCCAGCCGGACTGCTGGCCGAGGTTGCCCGGCGCGGTGGTCGGGTAGTCGAACTCCAGCTGCGCCCCGGCCGGGATCGTCGCGCCGGTGTTGTTGACCAGCCGCAGCTCCGGGTTGATCGGGTAGTTGTTGTCGCCGAGGGCGAACCCGCCGACCTGCACCCCGACGTTGAGCGTCTGCGCCGGCAGCGTGATGTTCGACTTGCGGGCGCCGTACGGCGAGGCCGTTTTGAACTTGTCGTAGAGCAGGTTCGTCAGGGTGTTGCCGATGTAGTACTCGTTGCGGGTCGCGTCCCAGGCGTAGTCACCGGCGAGCTCCCAGATCATGACGCCGCCGATGCCCTTGTTCACCACGTAGTCGGCCTTCACGCCGAGCGACTGGTCGTCCTCGGTGGACAGGAAGACGCCCTTCTGCGCGTTCCACAGCCACGGTGCCACCAGGGCGCTGGAGTAGTTGCGGGCGTAGGTGCCGCTGATGCGGTCCTCCGGGTCGGTCGCCGGGGTCAGCCCGTACGCCTCCAGGTAGCTGCCGGCCCGCCCGTCCTGCAGGTTCTTCGCGTGCCACATCGGGTTGGCGCCGGCCGGGACCTCGGCGTTGAGCTCGACGTCGTGCCACAGGTTGTCGATGCCGACCGCGCCGTTGCCGCACGGGGTCGTCGAGCCGATCGCCCCGCCGGTGCCGGCCGGGCACTTCGTCTGGTCCGGCAGCGCCGCGCGCCCCCACAGGCCGTTGGTGCCGCCGGTGACGCCGCGCCAGCCGCGGGTGTAGTACGGCACGCCGATGTTGATCCGGCCGGACTGCATCGCGCCGCGGAAGTAGTGGTACGCCCAGTCGGTGTTGAGGTAGCCGATGTTGGAGTACGCGCCGTACACGCCGCCCTGGGACAGCTCGGCGTCGTCGCCGTTGTCGTACAGCGCCGCGTTCGGGCCGACGAAGTGGTTCCACGAGCCGTGCAGGTCGTAGGACATGATGTTGACGTAGTCGAGGTACTGCAGCGCCTGGTAGGACTCCAGGCCGCGCAGCAGCCAGCCGGACGCGGGCGCGGCGACGGTCACCATGTAGTACCGGCCGTCGGTGGCCGCGGCGGCGTCGAGCTTCTCCCGCAGCGTCTTCATCAGCACGTGGTAGGAGGCGTTGAGCCCGGCCCGCTTCGCGTCGGCCTGCGCGAAATCGAGGGGGTTGCCGGCCTTGGCGTTGGAGGTCGGGTACTCGTAGTCGATGTCGACGCCGTCGAAGCCGTACGTGCGCAGGAACGCCACGACCGAGTCGGCGAAGGTGTTGATGCCGGCGAGGTTGATGCTGTTGTCGGCGTTGGTGGTCATCCGGTAGAAGCCGCCGGAGTCGACGCGCTCGCCGTTGTCGCCGAAGTAGCCGCCGGTCTCGGCCCAGCCGCCGACGCTGATCAGCGTCTTGACCGCGGGGTGCTGCTTCTTGAACTTGTTGAGCAGGTTGAAATGGCCGGTGTAGGAGTACGCCGGGTCCATCTCCGCGCCGGCGGTGCCGGGCCAGGTCATGTTCGTCGCCGCGTTGTTCGCCGCCGTCGGGGTGCCGACGGAGATCTTGTTGGCGCCGTCGACGTGCGCGAACGCGTAGTTGATGTGGGTGACCTTGTCCCACGGGATCTGGCTGGCCAGGTACGCGGGCGCGCCGTTCTTGCCGGTCCGCCAGCTGGTGAAGTAGCCGATGATGCGGCGGCCGTGGTCGGCGCCGAGGTTCTCCCGCCCGTTGGTGTCGTACACGTTGCAGTACGGCACCGTCACGCCCGGCGTCGGGTAGAGCCCGTCCGGCCGGCAGGCGGCGTGGTCGACCTCCGCGCTGGCGGTGGTCACGAAGAACGCCGCGGAGGCGGCCACCAGGGCGGCCGTCGCGGCGGACAGGAGGTGCAGGGCACGTCGTCGCATGAAACCCCTCGCCAACCGTTAAGAAAGTTAACAATAAAGTGTCATAGATGTATAGCGGCCATCGACGAAGGTGCGCAAGAGGAAGGCTTAACGGCGCCTTAGTACGCGACTTATTTTCTGCGCGTCACGGCCCGGTACAGGTTGCGCATGGCGAGGATGGAGGACCGGACCTCCTGGAGCAGCTCGGTGGTGGCCAGGGGCCGCCCCCACTCGGCCGTCGCGGCGTCGTCCATGCCGACCGTCTCGATGCCGCAGCCGTACGCGCGGCCGAGCAGCCGGACCGCGTCGCAGTGCTGGTGCTGCACGTAGGGGGCGTTGGTCACCAGCAGCACCCGGTCCTGCGGGCCCGGCGTGTGCACGTGCTCCGCCCAGCCGAGCAGCGTGCACGCGGTGCTGGCGCGCAGCGGCGGCCGGGTCGACGCGGCGGCGAGGACGTGCGCGTCGCGGTCCGGCCACACCTGGTGCCACCAGCCGTCCCCGGTGTGCGTCACCGGCGGCTCGGGCAGGTCGAGGAAGCGGCGCAGCGCGGCCGTCATCATGTCGGCCTCGGTGTCCAGCGGGCCGAGGCCCAGGCGGATGCCCTCGCGGTGCTCCCGGTCGTCGCGCCACCTGAGGCTGCCCAGCCCGGCGACGGTGCCGGCCTTCAGCCCGCCGGCCAGGAGCCGGGCGGCGTAGTCGACCCGGCCGAGGGTGACCCGGATGCCGCCGCCGAGGATCACGACGTGGTCGTAGGTGTCGTGGGCGGGCCGCGGGTGGCCGCCGAGCCCGAGCGCGCCGATCTGCTCGCGGAGCCGCTCGTCGACGCCGGGGCCGTAGCCGACGCGGGCCGTGTCGAACCGCTCCCGCACGCCGGCCCGGAAGTCCCAGACCGCGGAGAACTCCGCGACGGCGTCCAGCAGCGCCGCCGTGCCGGCCCCCTCGGGCGGCTCGCCGCCGAAGTGGGTGACCAGCCCGCGCATCGCCGGCGAGGTGACCCAGCCGTGGACGAAGGCGGCGACGGCCTCGGGGTCGGGCCCGCCGGGCTCGCACGGCGGCAGCGTCATCCCGGCAGCCTACAAGACGGCGAACCGTGCCCGGCTCTGCTCCATAGTGGACAGTGCCGGGGCGTGTCGCGATGATCGACTCCGAGATACGGTGTCGATACGCTCACGCCCCGGAGGTGCCCCCGCATGACGACCGCAGCACTCGCCCGCGGTGCGAACACCACGATCGACGAGACGGCGGTCACGGCGCTGGTCGCCTGGCGGTCCGGCGCGGCGGTGGACGCGTGCGCGCTGCTGGTCGGCGAGAGCGGCAAGGTGCGCGGCGACGCGGACTTCGTGTTCTACAACCAGCCGCGCGACGGCTCCGGCGCCGTCTCGCTGAGCACCGACGGCGCCCGCACGGCGACCCTCGCCGTCGACCTGGCACGGGTCCCGGCCGACGTCGGCAGCGTCGTCGTCGCCGGGTCGATGGACACCGGCACGTTCGACGCGGTGCCGGGGCTCGAGGTCACCGTCAAGGGCCGGCGCGGGCAGGTCGTCGCGCGGTTCCCGGTGCGCGACGTGGAGCCGGTCACCGCGATGGTGTTCGGCGAGTTCTACCGGCGGCAGGGGCGGTGGAAGTTCCGCGCCATCGGGCAGGGCTGGGACTCGGGCCTGGAGGGCCTGGCGACCGCCTACGGCGTCACGGTCGACGCCGACCCCGACCCCGACCTCGCGGTGCCGCCCGCCGCCACCCCGGCGGTGCGGGCCGACTGGTACGTCGCCCCGGACAACCCGGCGTTGCTGCGCTGGTGGGACGGCACCGAGTGGAGCGTGCAGACGGTGCCGCTCATCCACGACACGCCCGCCGTCTGCGGCCGGTGCGGCGGCCCCAAGTACCGCAGCTACGCCGGCGTGCCGTCCACCTGCCGCCGCTGCGACCCGGAGATCGCAGGCGTGCTCAACGTCTGGCGTGCCCGCGCCGCCAGGGTCCTCGCCGCGACCGGCACGGCCGCGCCCGCCTGGTCCCAGCTGTGGGCGGAGCTGCGCTACCACCGGGTGCGCGAGGAGGCCGGCCGGGAGGCGCTGCGCCCGGCCGCCCTGCACCACCTGCACCAGCTGCTGACGTTCGCGTTCGCCGACGGGGTGATCGAGCAGCACGAGATGGACGCGTTCGACGACGCGGTCCGCGCGCTCGGCGTGGTCGACCCCGCGATCAGCCAGCTGCGCCGCCGGCTGCGGCGCGGCCTGGATCTCGGCCTGATCAGCGGCGGCGACGTGCCCCGGGTCACGTCCAGCACCCTGCACCTCGACGCGGACGAGATCCTGCACCTGGAGGTGCCGGCGACGCGGGTACGGCAGCTGGCCAGCGGCACCCGCCGCAACAGCGGCCGGCTCATCGTCACCAACACCAAGCTGCGCTTCGTCGGCGAGGGCGCCGGCGCCGACCTCGCCTGGGCGAAGGTCCTCGAGGCCCGCCCCGAGTACGGCACCGTGGTCGTCGCCGCCACCACCTCCCGCGGCGGCGGCACCTACGAGGTCGGCGACCCCGAGTACGTGGCCGCCGTCCTCACCGGCGTGCTGAAGATCGCGAAGCGGATCGCCACGGTGCCCGGCCAGCGCGACTCCCGCTCCGTGCCGCCGGCGATCCGGGCCGAGGTGTGGCGCCGCGACGGTGGGGCGTGCGTGGAGTGCCAGGCCACCGAGTACCTGGAGTTCGACCACGTCATCCCGTGGAGCCGCGGCGGCGCGACCAGCGCCGGCAACCTGCAGCTGCTGTGCCGCCGCTGCAACCTCGCCAAGGGCGCCCGGATCTAGCGCTCCACCTTGAGCTGCAGCCAGGCGGCCAGGTCGGCGATCTCGGCGTCGACGGCGGCGGCCGTCGCCGGGCTGAACGGCTCGTCCTCGTGGACGGCGTGCACCCGCAGCACCCCGGCCCTGCGGTCCGCGGCCGCGTCGAGCTTGCCGACGAGCCGGTCGCCGTGCAGGATCGGCAGCGCGTAGTAGCCCCAGCGGCGCTTCGCGACCGGCTTGTACATCTCCAGGCCGTAGTCGAAGCCGAACAGCTCCACGGTCCGCTTCCGGTCGTGGATGAGCCGGTCGAACGGCGACAGCAGCGCCGCCCGCCCCACGAACGGCTCGCCGAGCCGCCCGAGCTGCTCCGGATCCACTCGCCAGGTGCCCTTGACCCCGTCCACGACGGCCTGCTCGCCGGCGTCGCCGACGTCCCACGGCTCGATCGGCACCTGCGTCGTCTTCGCCCGCGCGATCCCGAGCGCCCGCAGCCGCCGCTCACTGCGCCGCCGGGGCGCCTCCTCCGCGGGGACCGGCGGGTCGTGCGGGTACACCCGCTCCGCCAGGTCCCACAGCCGGTCCCGCCCCCGCCGCCCGGCGACCGCGACCTCCCCGAGCGCCGCCATCAGGTCCAGCAGCCGGATCACGTTCTGGTCGTTGGTCCAGCCCGTCGACGCCCACGGCACGGCGCACGTGTCGGGGATGACCCGCGACGGCAGCGGCCCCTCCGCGGCGAGCCTGGCGAGGATGTCACGCCGGCACGCGTCGTTGGCCCGGATCCAGTCGGGGTGCCGCCGGTACCTGAACGCCCCGGGCGCGTCGTCGCGGCGCAGCCGCATCTCCGCCCGGTACAGCGCGATGTCCTGCGCCGGCCGGACCGTCGCGGCCAGCTCGACCAGCTCCCGCCGCCCGAGCGCGTCCACGAGGTCCTGCGGCTGGTACGCGGCGCCGAGCCGGCTCCACGCCACGAGGTCGGCACTCGGTGCGACCGCCGCCGTCGGGTCGATCTGCAGCAGCGTCAGGTGCCGCACCAGCTCCACCAACCCGGCGGGCCGCACCCCGTCCAGCAACTGCGCCCGCACCGCGATCCGGCGCGCGTCGGCGAGGGACAACCGGTGCATGCTCATCACCGGAGGCTAGACGAGCGGTTCCGAACCCGGGACGCCCCTACGGATGTCACGTCACAACGCGACATCCACGGCGTGCACGAGCACCTCCCGACCGAGTCCAGATCCGCTTGAGGACCCCAGGTCGGTCAGGAGTCGGGTCAAGCCCTGCGGAAGGCGCATCAACATCGTGACCGTCGACGAGGACTGACCACGTGCCGCGGGCCGGCGGCACCGGGCGGTGCGGCGCCGGCCCGCGGCGGCGATCAGTGGCGCCGGTCAGTGGCGGTGCGGCAGGTGTGGCAGGTGGGGCAGGTGCGGCAGGTGCGGCAGGTGCAGCTCCACCGGCTCCGGCGGCAGGTCCTGCACGCCGGCGGCGACGGCCTCCTCGTGCCGGCGGTGTGCCGACGGCAGGGCGAGGGCCGCGACGACGGCCAGGGCGGCGACGCCGGCGCAGACCCAGAAGCCGGCGGTGAACGCGGTGTCGGTCGGCAGCCCGCGCGGCGTGCTGTGCGCGCTGATGACGGCGGCGACGACGGCGGTGCCGATGCTGCTGCCGATGGTCCGGGCGATGGTGTTGACGCTGCTGGCCTCGCCGGTCTGGGTCGCCGGGACGCTCTCGATGATGGCGTTGGACATCGCGGCGAACGACAGGCCGATGCCGGCACCGGTGAGCACGCCGGAGGCCACCACCTGCCACAGCGCGCCGTGCGACACCGCCGGCAGGGTGAACGCGGCGACGACCGCCAGCACGCCGAGGAACATCGGCACCTTCGGGCCGTAGCGGCGGTTGAGCAGGCCGGCGATCGGGCCGAACACCACCATCATGAGCACGGTCGGCAGCAGGAACAGCCCGGACTCCGACACCGACTTGCCGAAGCCGTACCCGGTGGCCGCGGGCAGCTGCAGCAGCGTCGGCACGAGCAGGAACGTGCCGAACATCGCGAAGCCGAGGATGAGCGCGACGAGGTCGGTGGCCCAGACGCCGCGGATGGACATCAGCCGCATGTCGACGAGCGGCTCGCGCACCCGCAGCTCGACCAGGACGAACCCGGCGAGGGCGACGGCGCCGAAGACGAGCAGCCCGACGGTCTTCGGGTCGGTCCAGCCCCACGCCTGGCCCTTGCTGATCGCCAGCAGCAGCGACACCAGCGACACCGACAGGATCGCCGCGCCGGGCACGTCGAGGCGGCCCGGGGTGCGCACCGGCGACTCCGGCATCCCGAAGATGGCGCCGAGCAGCGCGATCACGACCAGGACCAGCGGCAGCCAGAACAGCCAGTGCCAGGACAGGTGCTCCACGATCGGGCCGGCGCCGACGATGCCGACCCCGGCGCCGACGCCGAAGATGGCCGACAGCAGCCCGACGGTGACCGCGACCTTCTCGCGGGGCAGCTCGTCGCGGACGATGCCGATCGACAGGGGCAGGATCGCGCCGGCGGCGCCCTGCAGGGTACGCGCGACGATGAGCACCGCGAGGTTCGGGGCGAGCGCCGCCAGCAGCGTGCCGGCGGCGAGGACGGCCAGGACGCCGATGAGGACCCGGCGCTTGCCGGCCATGTCGCCGAGCCGGCCGAGGATCGGCGTGAGCACGGACGCGGACAGCAGGTAGGCGGTCAGGATCCAGCTGATGTCGGCGGTCGAGGCGGACAGGTCCTGGGCGATCGTCGACATCGCCGGCGCCACCAGCGACTGCAGCACCGCGAAGGCCAGGCCGCCGAGCGACAGGTACACCACCAGCAGGGTGCCGTTGGCGTGGCGTCCGGCGGCGACGGCCGGCGGCTCGATGGTTCGGGTCATGTGGTCCTCGGGACGCTATGTAAACGATTGCTGACTTGCCCAGTATCCGGGGGCGGCGGGCTAAGTCAACAATTGTTTACGTCACACCGGAGGCCCGTTACCCTGGTGCCGGACGGGAGGACGCCATGACGACGAGCACTGCCGGCACGCGCCGCCGCGACGCCGCCGCGACCCGGCGGCTGCTGCTGGCCGCCGCCCGGCGCCGCTTCGCCGCCGACGGCTACACGGCCACCACCGTGCGGGACATCGCCACCGACGCGGGCGTCAACGTCGCGCTCATCAACCGGTACTTCACGTCGAAGGAGGGCCTGTTCGAGGCGTGCCTGACCGGCGTGGGTGACGAGCTCGGCCGCACCGTCGCGCAGGACATGCCGCTGGAGCGCATCCCGCTGGACATCGCGGCCCGGCTCGCCGGTCCGGACGCCGGCGAGTACCGCATCCAGTTGCTGCTGTTGTTGCGCTCCTCCGGCGACGAGCGGGCCGAACGGATCCGCGCCGACATCCTGCGCACCTTCGCCGACCGGCTGGCCACCGCCACCGGGTGGCGGCCCGGCGTCGCCGGCGCCGGCGAGCGCATGCTGCGCGCCCAGATCACCCTCGCCTCGGCGATGGGGATCACGCTGCTGCGCTCCTCCACGCTGGAGCCGCTCGCCTCGGCCGGCCAGGAGGAGCTGACCGGGCCGCTGCGCGACCTGTTCACCGCGCTGCTGCGACCCTGACCCGCAGGCCCCCACGCCCCGCGCGCTGCGCTCACGCGGCGCCGTTCGCTCAGGCGGCGCCGGACAGGCGGCGCTCCAGGCGGGCGGCGAATTTCGGGTACCAGCGCGGCGCCAGCCGCACGAGCACGTCCACGGCCCTGGCGTCGCCGCCGACGAGGATCCGCGGCCTGCCCGCCTCGACGCCGCCGACGATGATGCGGGCGGCCCGCTGCGCGGGCATCTTCAGCAGCTTCTCGTTGTAGACGCGGGTCCGCGCCTCGTCGCGGGCGGTGACCTCGGCGCCCTCGCGGCGGGCGCGTTCCAGCGCGGCGGTGGCGATGTTGGTCCGCACCCCGCCCGGGTGCACGACGCTGACCCTGACCGGGTGCCCGGCGGCGAGCAGCTCGCCGCGCAGCGCCTCGGTGAAGCCGCGCACCCCGAACTTCGCCGCGCAGTAGTCGCTGAGTGCCGGCTGGCCCATGATCCCGTTGAGGCTGGACACGTTGACGACGTGCCCGTCGCCGGACGCGACGAGATGCGGCAGGAACGCCTTCGTGCCGTGGATGACGCCGAACAGGTTGACCGCGAGGGTCCGCTCGTACGCCGCCCAGTCGTTGTCCAGCACGCTGCGCCCGCCACCGGCGACCCCGGCGTTGTTGTACACCTGGTGCACCACGCCGAAGTGCGCCGCGACCGTGCCGGCGTACGCCTCGACGGCGGGCCGGTCGCTGACGTCGAGCGGCGCCGCGTGCACCTCGGCACCGAGGGCCTTCAGCTGCTCGGTGGTCTCGGCGAGCCCGGCCTCGTCGATGTCGCTGACGGCGAGCCGGGCGCCGCGGCGGGCCAGCTCGGCGGCGAGCTCCCGGCCGATGCCGGAGCCGGCGCCGGTGACGGCGGCGACCTTGCCACGCACCTTGTTCACTCGGGCACTCCCGTCGAGCTGGTGATGTGCCCGGCGGTCAGGTCGACGAGCCGGTCGACGACGCCGGGCGCGAGGTGGTGCCGCAGGCCGGTGATCTCGACGTGCCGGGCGCCCGGGATCGCGGCGGCGGTGGCCTGCCCGCCGCTGGGGTGGACCATGCGGTCGGCGTCGCCGTGGATGACGAGGGTCGGCGCGGTGATCGTGCGCAGCTGCGCGGTGCGGTCCCCGGACGCCTGGATGGCGCCGATCTGGCGGGCGACGTTGGCGCCGTTGGGCCGGCCCGCGGCGCGCGCCCACAGCTGCTCGACCCAGGCGCGCTCCTCGGCCTCGTCCGGCGGGAAGTGCGTCGAGCCGATGTGCCGCAGCATCGCCAGGTGCCGGACCACGCCCTCCTCGACGGTGGCGGCGGGCCGCTTCGCCATCCGCAGCAGGGTGGAGCGGGCCGGCTGGCCGACCCGCCGGGCGCCGGTGGTGGAGAAGATCGAGGTGAGGGTGGCGACCCGGTCGGGGTGCGCGGCGGCGAGCGTCTGGGCGATCATGCCGCCCATCGACATGCCGGCCAGGTGCACCCGGCCGATGCCGAGGTGCTCCAGCAGCCCGTGCGCGTCGCCGGCCATGTCGGCGAGGTCGTACGCGCCGGGCACCGGCCGGGCGAGCAGCTGCTGCAGCGTGGTGGGCGGCTTCGCGGCCACGCGGGTGGACCGGCCGGCGTCCCGGTTGTCGAGGCGGATGACCCGCAGGCCGCGGCCGGTGAACCCGTCGATCATGCGGCGCGGCCACGACGTGAGGTCGAGGCTGAGGCCGGCGACGAGCAGCAGCGGCGGGCCGCCGGCGGGGCCGTCGACGCGGTAGCAGATCGTGACGCCGCTGGGCAGCACCACAAAACGGTCGCCGGTCATGCCGCCACCTCCGCGGCGGCGGGCTCGAAGTGCAGCTCCTGGTCGTCGACGCGGCCGGTCCGCAGCAGCCTGACGTCGGAGTGGTAGTCCATCGACGTGAGCCAGGGCATCCGGTCTCCTTGCCTGGGCAGCTGGTCGACGACGCGCTGGATGTACCCGGCGGCGAAGTCGAGGAACGGGCGGGTCGGCATCGCGGGGTCGCGCGGCTCGGGGCGGCAGACGCCGGCGCCGGTCGCGTCCATGTGCGCGAGCAGCCGGCAGAAGTGCTCGCAGAGCAGCCCGATCTTCAGCGTCCACGACGAGTTGGTGTATCCGATCGCGAAGGCGAGGTTCGGCACGCCGGACAGCATCATGCCCTTGTACGCGACGGTGTCCGGCAGGTGCACGGGCGCGCCGTCGACGCTGAGCGCGAGCCCGGCCAGGGCCTGCACGTTGAGGCCGGTGGCGGTGACGATGACGTCCGCCTCGAGCTCCCGGCCGGAGGCGAGCAGCACGCCGCGCTCGGTGAAGGTCACGATCCGGTCGGTGACGACGGAGGCGGTGTCCTTGCGGATGGCCCGGAACAGGTCGCCGTCCGGCACCGCGCACAGCCGCTGGTCCCACGGCCCGTACGGCGGGTTGAAGTGCTCGTCGACGGGGTACCCGGGCGGCAGCTGCTTCGTGTTGACCCAGCGGATGAGCTTGCGCGCCGCGTTCGGGAACCGCCGGCAGAACCGCCAGATCGCCCGCTGCTGGGCGATGTTCTTGCGCCGGGTCGCCCGGTAGCCGCGCTCCTCGCCGAGCCACCGCCGCAGCGCGTTGGCCACCGGGTCCTTCTTGGCGACCGGCATCACGTACGTCGGGGTGCGCTGCAGCATCGTCACGTGCGCGGCGGTGCCCGCGAGGGCCGGCACGAGGGTGACCGCGGTGGCGCCGCTGCCGATGACCAGGACCCGCCGGCCCGCGCAGTCGAGGTCCTCGGGCCACTGCTGCGGGTGCACGACCGGCCCGGCGAAGCGGTCCCGGCCCTCGAAGCGCGGGGTGAAGCCCCCGTCGTAGCGGTAGTAGCCGCCGGCGCAGAAGAGCCAGCCGGCGCTGAGCGACAGCCGCTCGCCGGTGTCGGCGCGCTCCACCTCGACGCTCCAGCGGGCCTGGGCGCTGGACCACGACGCGGACACGACCCGGTGGTGGTAGCGGATGTGGGCGTCGAGGCCGTTCTCGGTGGCCGTCTGCCGCAGGTACGCGAGGATCCGCGGCGCGGTGGCGATCGCCTCCTCGTCGCGCCACGGCTTGAACTCGTAGCCGAACGTGTGCAGGTCCGAGTCCGACCGGACGCCGGGGTAGCGGAACAGGTCCCAGGTGCCGCCGGACGCGGCGCGGGCCTCCAGGATCGCGAACGACTTGCCCGGCAGCTGCGTGCGCAGGTAGCGCCCCGCCCCGATGCCGGAGATGCCGGCACCGACGATCAGGACGTCGAGGTGCTCGACGGCGCGCGGCGCGGTGCTCATGTGCTCGACGATGCGCCACCACGGCCGCCTTGCGCTAGCGCAACCTGCACCGAAATACTCGCCACATGGTGCACGATGCTGCGAAGGTACCGTGGCCGCAACTGTCACCCGAGGTCACCGAGCTGTTCCGGCGGGGCGCCGAGGCCGCCCTCGACCCGCGCGCGGAGTGGATCGAGGAGCTGCACGCGGCGGCGCTCGGCGGGGACCGGATGCGGCCGGTCGCGGCGGACCCGGTGCTCGCGGAGGCGACGAAGCGGGCCAACCTCGCGAACCTGCTGCACTGGGCGGCGCAGAACGTGCGGCACCCGGGCCGGCGGGTGCCGGCCAACACCGGCCCCGAGGCCCTGGACGCCGCGCGCGACATGGTGCGCCGCGGCCTGGACGAGCGCGGCCTGGACGCGTACCGCACGGCGCAGAGCGTCGCGTGGCGGCGGTGGATGGAGATCTGCTTCGAGCTGACCTCGGATCCGGTGCTGCTGCGGGAGCTGCTGGACGCGTCGGCGCTGTCGATCTCCACGTTCATCGACGACACGGTGGCGGCGGTGTCGCGGCGGATGGAGGCGGAGCGCGCCGAGCTGACCCGGGGCGCGTCGGCCGAGCGCCGGGCGGCGGTCACGCTGCTGCTGGAGGGGGCGCCGATCGGCCGGGCGCGGGCCGAGGCGCAGCTCGGGTACGGCCTCGCCGGCCCGCACACGGCGGCGATCGTGTGGAGCGCGTCCGGCGGCGCCTTCGAGCGGCTGGAGGCGGCGGCGGAGACGGTCATGCGGGCGGCCGGGGCGACGCACCGGCTGACGGTCGTGGCGGGCGCCGCCGCGCTGTGGGTGTGGTTCCCGACCGGGGCCGCGCCGCGCGAAGGGCACCTCACGCAGTTGCTCGCCGCGCATCCGGACGTCCGGGTCGCGGTCGGCCGGCCCGGCTCCGACGTCGACGGCTTCCGCCGCAGCCACCTCGACGCCGCCGCGGCCCAGCGGATGCTGACCAGGCTCACGTCACCGCAGCAGGTCGCCCGGTACGAGGACGTGCAGCTGGTCGCGCTGCTCACGGCCGAGCCGACCCAGGCGGAGGAGTTCCTGGCCGACACGCTCGGCGGCCTGCTGCACGCCGACGCCGCCACCCAGGAGACGGTCCTGACCTACGTGCGCGAGCAGTGCAGCACCACGCGCACGGCGCAGCGGCTGTACACCCACCGCAACACCGTGCTGCGCCGCCTGGCCCGCGCCGACGAGCTGCTCCCCCGGCCGCTGGCGGAGAACGTCGTGAGCGTCGGCGCGGCCCTGGAGGTGCTGCGGTGGCGGAGGACCTGACCCCCGCCACCGCACCCACCTACCTGCCTACCGGCGCCACTTCTGGTTGCTGGCGCCGTTGCACGTCCAGATGTGCAGCTTCGAGCCGTTGGCGGTGGCCACGTTCTGCACGTCGACGCACTTGTTCGCCTGGATGTTCACCAGGTCGCCCGCCGGGCTGAGGGTGAACTTCTGGGCGCCGGTGCCGTTGCACGTCCACAGTTGCACGACCGCGCCGTCGGCGGTGGAGCCGCCGGAGACGTCCATGCACTTGCCGAGCGCCCGCACCGAGCCGTCCGAGTTGAACGACCACTGCTGCGCGCCCGTGCCGTTGCAGTCCCAGATCTGCAGCCGGTTGCCGTCCACGGCGTTGGCGCTGGGCACGTCGATGCACCGGTTGCTGCCCTGGCCGATGATCGGTCCGGCGGTCCCGCCGCCACCGCCGCTGGTGTAGCCGTACACGCGCACGTAGTCGACGGTGAGCGTCTGCGGGAACTGCGTGGTGCCGTCGGGGTAGCCCGGCCAGTAGCCGCCGACCGCGAGGTTCAGCAGCATGAAGAACGGGTGGTCGAACACCCAGCGGTCGCCGCCCAGGTCGGCGGGGGTCCGGGTCTGGTACAGGTTGCCGTCGACGTACCAGCGGATGACGTTGGGCTCCCACTCGACGGCGAACGTGTGGAACGCGTCGGCGAACGGCGCGCCGATGCTGTAGCCGGCCCCGATGCCCTCGGCGCCGGAGTAGCCCGGGCCGTGGATGGTGCCGTGCACCTGGTTGGGCTCGCGGCCGATGTTCTCCATGATGTCGATCTCGCCGCTGCCCGGCCATGGGTTGCTGCCGATGTCCGCGCCGAGCATCCAGAACGCCGGCCAGATGCCCTGGCCGCGCGGCAGCTTCATGCGCGACTCGAATCGGCCGTACGTCTGGGTGAACCGGTCCGCCGTCAGCAGCCGGGCCGAGGTGTACTGGCACGTGCCGTAGTGACACTGGTAGTTGGCCGGGTTCTCCCGGCGCGCGGTGATCACCAGCTGCCCGGCGCCGTTGAGCGAGGCGTTGCTCGTGCTGGTGGTGTAGTACTGCTGCTCGTTGTTGCCCCAGCCGCCCCCGCCGACGTCGTACTTCCACTTGCTGCCGTTGGGGGCGCTGCCGGCCGGCCCGTCGAACTCGTCGGACCAGGTGAGCCCGCCGATGGCGGCCTGGGCCGCGTTGGTGCCGGCGTCCCGCACCGCGACCGCGGTGAGGAACGTGATCACAATGGCACCCAGCATGAGCAGGGTGCGGGCCTTGACGCGCAGGTGCATTGGGCGACCTCCCGAGGACTTGGCGGCGTCCGTACGGTTACCGTAAGCAATCTTCACAGATTGACTTTGGTCGAACCTACAAACTCGCCGCCCACCGCGTCAAGAAAGCGCTCTCAGTGGTGTCTTGCCTGCTCTCGGTGGTCGCCGCCGAACGGAACCGTCAGCTGCGGAGCGGTCAGCTGCGCAACCGCCAGCTGCGCAACGGTCAGATGCGGAACCGGCCGACCGCCCGCTGCAGGTCCGACGCCAGGCCGTTGAGCTCGGCCACCGTCGCGTCGACCTCGCTCAGGGTCGCGGTCGTGGTGTCCGCGGCGTCGGCCACCCCGGCGATGTTGCCCGCGATGTTCGCCGCCCGGACTCCACGATCTCCTGCTGCTGCAGCTTCGCCAGGGCGGTGTTCATCTGCCCCTCGAGATCCTGCCACAGGGTGTTGCGCGCGGCAGGGTCGGTCGGCACCGTCGCGCCGGCCGGCGCCGTCTTCTGGAAGACCACGACGTCGCGGAGGTTGCTGTAGTCGGTCCAGGCCTTGGCGAAGTCGTTGAGCGCCGCCTCGCGGGCGGCGGAGCCGGCCAGGCGGGTCCGGTACTTCGCCACCGCCGCGTCGATCATCGCGTCGCCGTCCTCGACCGCCTTGTCGGCCCGCGGCGCCACCGACGGGTCGTACGCCGACCACGAGAACAGCGACTGGCCCCGGTAGTTCTCGCTGACGCCCTGCCGGATGACCACGAGCTGCTCGATGCTCTCCAGGTGTCGCGACTTGAGCTGCCCGAGCCGGTCGTTGAGCTGCGCCATGCTCGTGATCGACAGGATGCCGACGCCGATCGCGACCAGCGCCATGAGGGCGATGCCGATCAGGTTCTTGGTCCCGACGGACCGGTCGGCCACCCAGCCGACCAGTGCGCCGCGGCGGACGGTGACCTCGACGGAGTTCGTGCCAGTGCGCATGTGTCATCCTTGCCGCGGATGCGGGAAATAGGGGCTATCCGCAGCATCGGCCGGGCCGCGGCGGCGTTGAGGGAAAATCCCGTTCATGCGGGCAATCGCCCCCGTGGCCCGTTCACCCGGGTAGTACGACGTGATGTCCGACGATTTGCGGCTGCTCGCCCGGCACGAACCGGTCATCCGCTACACGGCGGGTGAGCTGTTCCTGCCGACGGCCGTCGACGGGTTCCTGCGCGCCGCCTCGCTGTGGCGCGGCCCGGGGTGCCTGGTGCCGGCCGGTGGCCTGGACGCCGACGGGCTCGCCGAGCACGGCCGGCGGCTGCGGGGCGAGCCGTTGCACCTGCGGTTCGTCGAGCGCCCGCTGCGCGGGCAGGCGTACCGCAGCTGGCGCCGTGACGCCGGCACGACCATGTTCCGGCC
Organism: Dactylosporangium sp. NPDC050688; assembly: GCF_040654515.1. Taxonomy (NCBI): domain Bacteria; kingdom Bacillati; phylum Actinomycetota; class Actinomycetes; order Micromonosporales; family Micromonosporaceae; genus Dactylosporangium; species Dactylosporangium sp. NPDC050688. The sequence continues at coordinate 213,051 of NZ_JBFAIC010000003.1, read as the reverse complement.
GGGTGACCGGCTCGCCGCGGTGGGGCTGGCGGCCCGGCTCGTCGACGCGGCGCTGCGCATGTCGCTGCTGGTGCGCGGGACCGTGCCCGGCGGGACGCGGGCCGCGGCGCAGGTCCGCTACGCCGCGCGGCCCGAGCCGGACGTCCGCCCCTACTACGGCCGGGTGTCGCGCGACGGCGGGTACCTGGTCCTGCAGTACTGGTTCTTCTACGCCATGAACGACTGGCGCTCGACGTTCGGCGGCGTCAACGACCACGAGGCCGACTGGGAGCAGGTGACCGTGTTCGTGGCGGAGCCCGGCGGGCCGCCCGCCTGGGTGGTCTTCTCCAGCCACGACAAGCTCGGCCCCGAGCTGCGCCGCCGCTGGGACGACCCGGAGCTGGAACGCGTCGGCGAGCACCCCGTCGTCTACGCCGGCGCCGGGTCGCACGCGGGCGCGTACCGGCGCGGCGACTACGTCACCACGGTCAGCTGGCCGTGGCTGGAGACCGCTGGTGCCTGGTGGCGCGCGGCGCGGCGGCTGGTCGGCACCGACCCGGCGGCACCGGCCGGGCCCGGGTTCGGCCTGCCGTTCCTGGACTACCACCGCGGCGACGGCCCCGGCATCGGCCCCGGCGAGCGGCTCGCGTGGACCCCGGTCCTGATCGGCGACGACACGCCCTGGGTCCGGGACTACCGCGGGCTGTGGGGCCTGGACACCGAGGACCGCTTCGGCGGCGAACGCGCCCCGGCCGGCCCCCGCTACGAACGCGACGGGACCGTGCGGGCGTCGTGGGGGTACCCGGTCACGTGGGCGGGCCTGGACGCGGAGGGCCCGGACCCGGACGCCGCCGCGGGCGCCCGGCTGCGCGAGGTCACCGCGCTCATCGACCGGCACCGCGAGCGGGCCCGCCGCGAGCGGGCCGCGGCGCGGGCGGCCGGTCGCCCCGCCGACGCCCACCCCGACCCGGACCTGGAGCGGCTGCAGGCGGAGCGGGTGGCGCTGCAGGACGGCGACCCGCCGCCGGCGCCGGCCGCCGCGACCCACCGGCTCGCCGCGCCGCCGGGGCCCGCCAGGCGCCGGTTCCTGGTGCTGTGGTCGGCGGTCTCGGCGTCGGTGGTCCTCGGCGGCGCGGCGCTGATCGTGCTCAACCCGCCGCTCGGCGTGTTCTGGTCGGTCGTCGCGCTGCTGGCGCTGCTGGTCGCGGTGGAGGCCGCGGCGCGGGCCCGGCTGCTGCGCCTGCTGCGACTGGGGGTCATGGCGGCGGTGGTACTGCTCACCGGCTGGACCCTGGTCGAGACCGCCGCCCAGCACTGGCGGGTCACCGTGGCGGCCCTGCTGGCCGCCGGCGCGGTGGCGCTGTGGGTGGCCAACCTGCGCGCCTGGCTCACCCGCCGCTGACCGCCCCACGCCGTCGCCTTCGCCTTCGCGTTTGCCGTCGCCGTCGCCGTTGCGTTCTGCCGTCGCCGCCGCTGTCGCCGTTTCCGTCGCTGTCGCCGTCGCGTTCTGCCGTCACCGTTGCCGCCGCCGCGGCGGGTGATCGCGGCCCGCGGCGCCGCCTCAGCCCGCGGGGACGGCCGCCACGGGGACGCCCGCGTCCGGTCCGGCCACCGTGGCGGCCGGACCGGACGGGGCAGGGTCGAGGGCGGCGGTCACGATGAGGGACTCGATGCCGCGCAGGCAGGTCTCCACCATCGTCGGGGAGACCGCCGCCGTGTCGACCCGCCAGGTGAGCTCGACCGCGTCGACGGCAGCGTCGACGTGCAGGAAGCAGGTCGCGTCCCACTCGTCGGAGCTCGGCCCCCAGCGCAGCGCGCTGCCGGCGAGGGCGGCGGTGATCCGCGCCGGCGCCGGCACGTCCAGGGCGGGGACCTGGGCGGCGAAGCGGCGGCGGTCGTTGAAGTAGCAGCCGGTGTCGAGGTCCACGCCCCGTTCGGCGCCGACCCGCGCGACGAGCGCCCACAGGTCGCGGGGGTGGTAGTAGGCGTACATGCCGGCGGTGAGCTGGCTCTTGAACGTCCGGGCGACCGCCTCGTCGAACGTGCACCCGCCGGTGTCGATGACGGCGAGTCCCGCCTGCGCCAGGTTGCTGACGGACTCGGCGAACCCCGGCCGGAAGCGGTTGCTCACCACGATGCGGAACGCGCCGACCGGATGGCCGGACAGGCGGCCGAGCATGACGGCGTACGCGGCCAGCAGGATCGTCCCGCTGTGCACCTTCGCGCGCGCGGCGACCGCGGCGAGGGCGAGGTGCGTCGCGGGTGAGCTGAGGGTCGCCTCGCACCACCGTTCGGGCTGCGGCGTCAGCTCGACCGGGAAGCGCCGGGGCTCGATCGCGCGCAGCTGCTTCTCCCAGTACCGCAGCGACGCCTGATGCGCCCGGCGGGCCGCGGGCCCCTGCTGCGCCGCGGCGAGCTCGAGCGGCTGGACGCCGGCGACCGGGGCGAGGTGCCGGCCCGTGGCGGTGTCGAGGTTGGCGAGATCGGCGATGAGCGCCTCGAACCCGTAGCCGTCGATGACCATGTGGCAGTACAGCGCGACGAACCACAGCGCCCGGCCGGGGTCCTGCGCATCCGCGACGACCGCCATCCGCACCGGCCAGTCGGTGTACGGGTCCCAGGGCGCGGCCTCGTACCGGGCCCGGATCGTGGCGGCGAGGGCTTCGGGGTCGCCGTCGTCGTCGTACACCTCGAGCGTGATCGCACCGGAGCTGGACAGGACCTGCTCGGGCGGCCCGTCGCCGGCGGGGCGCAGGCGGGTCCGCAGCGACTGGTGCCGGCTCATGATGAACCCGAGCGTGGTCACGACGTCCCGGACGGTCGTGCCGGCCGCCAGCGGCATCGTGCCGCCGGCCCATTCGGTGGCCTCGACGACCTGCATCGAGCGCCACGCGGCGAACTGACCCCAGGTGAGCTCCCCGGCCCCGCTGCCTTCCCCTTCGAAGGGGACCGTGATCCGCTGTGTCACGAGGAATTCCAGTTCTTCCGATGCATGGCGGTGGACCTGCGCCGGCGCCGTTTGTGAAAACGCCGCCGGCGGCAGCTGTCAGCGTCAGAGCGAGCGCACGGCCTTCATGGTCTGCCCCCTTTCGCATGGCTGCCCGTCGATCCGCAGAGGCGGTCGCGGGGCGTCCGGCAATGCCCGCAAGGCTAGCGTTTTCAAAGCCTGCGACGGAAGGGCGTGGCGTTTGGTCCGCCATCAATTGGGGCCAATGTCCGCATTCATGGTACCCGGAAGAGGGTGCCCGCAAGGGGGACATATTTGTGTCTTACATTGAGCATAATCCATCAGTTGTGTTAACCGGCGTCAATTCGCATCGGTCCTGAAATTTCCGCACCACGAGGACGAAAAGGGACACGCCAGGTGGACCGCGGTGGACGAGGCCGGTCCGGCAGCGGACAAGCCCGGCCCGGTTGGGCGGTGGGGCCGTGCCGGGCAGGCCGCGGAGGCGTCCGCACGGCCGCAGGACAACGTGGATCACCGAGCGGTCGTGATCCAAGTCGCTGAATGGTCACCGGGATGGCCGCTCCGCTCCTTCGATCATGGCGTGCGTCGGTGGCCGATCATGGCGGGCTTCGGGGCGACTTGGATCATGACGGCCCGTGATCCAAGTTGTGACGTGGTCGCCGGGATGACCTCACCACCACGCGGCCGGAACGAGCGGGACCAGCGGTGGGACGGGCACAAAGGTGGCCCCGGCGCGCGGAAGTTTCGCGGCCGGTCGCGCCCGCCACGACGTCCCGCACGCGGCGCACGACGTCCCGCACGCGGCGCACGACGTCCCGCACGCGGCGCACGACCTCCCGCACGCGGCGCACACCGGCACCGGCCCGGCGCACGCCGTCACAGGCACCGGCACCGGCGCCAGCCGCCTCTCACCCTACGGCGCCGGGCTGTCGCATGAGGCCGTTCGGCGGGTGCCCCAGAAGCGCGGCGGGGCGGGGCGCGTGGGGCTGTCGCATATTGTCGTGGCGGTGGGCTGGACAGCGGCGACCGGCCACAGTGGCCGGCGCGGCGACGGGCGGGGTGGCATGGCGACGATCGGTGACGTGGCACGACAGGCCGGGGTGTCCCCGAGCACCGTGTCCTATGTCCTGAGCGGCAAGCGCACGATCTCCGAGGTGACCCGGCAGCGGGTGCTCGCCGCGATCGAGGTCCTCGGCTACCACCCGCATGCCGGGGCCCGCGCCCTGGCCAGCAACCGATCCAACGTGATCGCGCTCATCATGCCGCTGTACACGGGGCTGTACGTGCCGGTGCTCATGCAGTTCGTGACGTCGGTGGTGACGGCGGCGCGGCGGTTCGACCACGACGTGCTGCTGCTCACCCAGGACGAGGGCGAGCAGGGCATCGAGCGGGTCGCGGCCAGTTCGCTCGCCGACGCGCTCATCGTGATGGACGTCGAGCTGCACGACCGGCGGCTGCCCCGGCTGCGCACCCTCGGCCGCCCGTCGGTGCTCATCGGGTTCCCCGCCGACGCCGCCGGGCTCACCTGCATCGACCTGGACTTCACGGCGGCCGGCGCGGCCTGCGTGGAGCATCTCGCCGACCTCGGGCACCGCTGCGTCGCCCTGGTCGGTTCGCCGCCGGAGGTGTACGAGCGGGAGCTCGGCTTCGCCAGCCGCACCGCCGCGGGGTTCGACGAGGCGCTGCGGCGGCGCGGGCTGCGGGGCACGACGGTGCCGTGCGAGCCGACCCCGGACGCGGTGCTGGAGACGGTGACGGGGCTGCTGCGGGCCCACCCGGACCTGACCGGCGTCGTGGTGCACAACGAGCCGACGGTGCCGCCGCTGCTGGACGCGTTCGCCGCGCTCGGCCGGCGGGTGCCGCGGGACGTGTCGGTGGTCGCGATCTGCCCCGACGACCTGGCCGAGCGCGGCAAGCCGCGGCTCACGTCGGTGAGCATCCCCGCGGAGGAGGTCGGCCGGCGCGCGGTCGAGCTGCTGATGGCGCAGCTGGACGGCGGGGCGGTGCCGGAGGCGACGCTGCTGCCGCCGGCGCTGACGGTCCGCGACAGCGCCGCCGCGGCCCGGAACACCCGGTCCGGACCGCGGCGGCGCTGACACACACCCGGAGCAAAGCCCAGCACCAGCCGGCGCCGGCGGTCAGCGCAGGTGCACGGTCACCTGCCCGGTGTCCGCGGACGCGGCGACGATCACCCCGGCGGGGTCGGCGGTCACGGTGGGAGTGAGCCGGCCGGCATCGACGGCCGCCACCGCCGCGATGCCGGCCAGCTGCACCCGCCAGGGCACCGGGCTCCCGTGATCCCGGCGCACCTCGACGGTCGTCCCGGCCCGGCGCACCGTGAAGGTCGCGCCGTCGGTGTCGCTGAGCCGGCCCTGCGGCGAAGGGATGTCCACGGTCGTGCCCGCGCCGTCGGGCAGCTCGAAGACCCGCAGGGTGACGCCGTCGGCGTATGGGTAGTCGGGGCGGTCGTCGCGCGCGCCGAACGGCACGACCGAGCCGGGCCGGGCCAGCACCGGCAGGTCGCCGATGCCGTACCGGCGGCGGATCCAGCCCGGTCCGGTCAGCACCTCCCCGCTGCGCAGGTCGGTCCACCGCCCCGCGGGCAGGTAGAAGGTGACGTCGCCGGCGGCGCTGAACACCGGGGCGACGAGGATGCTGCCGCCGAGCATGTACTGCCGGTCCAGGTGGGCGCAGGCCGGGTCGTCGGGGAACTCCAGGGCGAGGGGCCGCAGCACCGGCAGGCCCTCGCGGTGCGCGGTGACGGCGGCGCCGTACAGGTACGGCATCAGCCGCGCCTTGAGCCGGGTGTACTCGCGCAGCACGTCGACGGCGGCGTCGCCGAAGTGCCACGGCACCCGGTAGGACTCGTTGCCGTGCAGGCGGCTGTGCGAGGACAGCAGCCCGAACGGGATCCAGCGGATGAACACCGCCGGGTCGGGGGTGCCCTCGAAGCCGCCGATGTCGTGGCTCCAGAACCCGAACCCGGACATCGCCAGCGACAGCCCGCCGCGCAGGCTCTCGGCCATCGACTCGAACGTCGCGGAGCAGTCGCCGCCCCAGTGCACCGGGAACTGCTGGCCGCCGGCGGTCGCGGACCGGGCGAACAGCACCGCGTCGCCGGCGCCGCGCCGCTCCCGCAGCACCTCGAAGACGGCCTCGTTGTACAGGTGGGTGTAGTAGTTGTGCATCCGCAGCGGGTCGGCGCCGTCGGCCCACACGACGTCGGTGGGGATCCGCTCGCCGAAGTCGGACTTGAAGCAGTCGACGCCGAGGTCGAGCAGGGCGCGCAGCTTGTCCTGGAACCAGGCCCTCGCCCCGGGGCTGGTGAAGTCCACCAGGCCCATCCCGGCCTGCCACTGGTCCCACTGCCACACGTCGCCGTCGGCGCGCCGCACGAGATGGCCCGCCGCGGCGCCCTCGTCGAACAGCGCGGAGCGCTGCGCGATGTACGGGTTGATCCACACGCAGACGCGCAGCCCCTTCGCCTTGAGCCGGGCCAGCATGCCGGCCGGGTCGGGGAAGGTCACCGGGTCCCACTCGAAGTCGCACCAGTGGAACTCGCGCATCCAGAACGTGTCGAAGTGGAACACCGACAGCGGCAGCCCGCGCTGCGCCATGCCGTCCACGATGGACGTGACGGTCGCCTCGTCGTAGGACGTGGTGAACGACGTGGACAGCCACAGCCCGAACGACCAGGCGGGCGGCAGCGCCGGGCGGCCGGTCAGCGCCGTGTACTTGCGCAGCACGTCGCGCGGGGTCGGGCCGTACACGACGAGGTAGGACAGGACCTGGCCGGGGACGCTGAACTGGACCCGGGACACCACCTCGGAGCCGACCTCGAAGGAGACCGGGCCGGGGTCGTCGACGAAGACCCCGTAGCCGGCGCTGGTCAGGTAGAACGGCACGTTCTTGTACGCCTGCTCGCTGCTGGTGCCGCCGTCGGCGTTCCAGATGTCGACCGTCTGGCCGTTCTTCACCAGCGGGCCGAAGCGCTCGCCGAGGCCGTACACCACCTCGCCGACGCCGAGGTTCAGCTGCTCGCGCAGGAAGTGCCCGTCGCCGGTGCGCAGCGCGGCGAGCGCCTTCGGCGCACTGGTGGTCAGCACCCGGCCCTCGGCGAGGAAGTCCAGCCGCCACTGCTCGCCGAGCGCGAAGCGCGCGCTGAGCGCACCGGCGGTGAACGTGACCGTGTCCTCGTCGCGGGTCACCTTGCCGTCGGCGGCCGGGTCGGTCTCGACGCGGAAGCGGGGCCCGCGCGCCCGCCCGCCGGTGTGCCGGCTGACCCGCACCGCGACGACGTCCGGCGCCGGAGTCGTGCACTCGACGGTGATCAGCGGCGTGTTGAGGGTGTCGCCGCGGCCGGTGACCCGGCGGGTCGGCGCGTACACCGACAGGCTGTTCGCACCGACGGCCACGTCACGGACGTGCACGGGATACAGCGCGTGCACCCCGTCGCGCAGCTGCCAGTACCCGTCGCTGAACTTCATGCGCGGCCCCATCTTGTCGAAGCGCTTCGACTGTGAAGCTACGAACCGGCCACCGGCGTGTCAATCGTCCGGCCCGCCCGCCCGTGACCGGCCCGGGCGGGGCCGTGAAACTTCCACCGGTGCGCGAGAATGCGACGGTGGCGGTTGCGGATGCGCAGTTCCTGGCGATGGTCGACCAGCTGGCCGAGGTCGAGCGGGCGCACGCCGCCGACTACACGTCCTTCAGCGTGCGCGGCCGGCGGTTCGGCTACTTCTGGCCGCGCACCCACACCACCGGGCTGAAGCAGACCCTGTCGGAGCAGCTCGCCCTGGTCGCGGAGCGCCCCGACGTGTTCGAGGTGCAGTTCACCTCCGGCGGGTTCGGGTGGGTGGTGGTGTACCTGCAGCGCATCGACGCCGTCGAGCTGGGTGAGCTGCTGTATGAGGCGTGGCAGCTGTCCGCGCCGGAGTCCCTCGTCGAGGGTCACCCGCTGCCCTTCGGCTAGTCTGCGGGCATGTCACTCACCGCGGAGTTCGAGCAGGCCCAGATCGACGTCAAGCAGCTCGACCAGCGCCCCGGCAACGACGTGCTGCTGCGGCTGTACGCCCTGTACAAGCAGGGCACGCACGGCGACGCCGGCGGCAAGCGCCCCGGCGTGTTCGACATGGTGGGCCGCGCCAAGTACGACGCCTGGAAGGCGCTCGCTGGCACCGGCCAGGAGGACGCGCAGCGGCAGTACGTCGCGCTCGTCCAGCAGCTGCGCGGCTGAGCGCCCCCACCCGCGCGATGCCTCAGCGCGGGTCCGGGTCCGGGTGCTGGGGGCGCTCGCCGAGCACGGTGCGGTAGAGCGCCTCGCGCAGCGCCAGCTCGCGCGGGTCGTCCCACAGGTGGAAGCCGGCGCGGTTCATCGCGTAGGCGAAGCCGACGCCGGTCTCCGGGTCGGCGAAGCCGAACGACCCGCCCGCCCCGGGCGTGCCGAACGCCCGGTCGCCGGCGGCGCCGAACCGCAGCCGCGGGAACGGTTTCAGGTAGCCGAGCGAGAAGACCGTCGGCACCCGCAGCACCACGTCGAGCAGCCCGCCGCTGGGCGGCTCCGCCGGGCGGGCCAGTGCGTCCAATGTGGACGGTTTCAGGCCGAGCGCCGTGCCGCCGGTGGCCGCGTCGCCGTAGGCGCGGGCGACGGCACGGACCTCGCCGGTGCCGTTGGCGGCGGGCAGCTCCAGGCGGCGCACCTCCGGCAGGTTGTAGTTGCCCGTCTGCGACAGCACCTTCGGGTTGGCGAACGAGCGCGCGGTCACGCTGCGCGGGTTGAGGAACCCGAACACGAACGCGCGCGGCATCGTGCCCAGGTGCAGCAGCAGCTCCGCCGGCTGGAACCCGTGGATGAACGCGATCCGGTCCGGGTCCACGGTGTCGGGCACGCCGACGTGGAACTCGGCGCCGAGCGGCGCGGCGATCTCCTCGGCGAAGAACCGGCCGAGGGACCGTCCCGCCGGGTCGACGCGGCGCAGCAGCTCGCCCTCGTACCAGCCGAGCGAGATCGCGTGGTAGCCGTGCCGGGTGCCGGGCTCCCACGCCGGGCGCTGCTCGGCGAGCGCGCCGGCGACCACGTCGAGGTCGGCGAGGTCGGCGACGGTGAGCGGCCGGTCGATCGCGGCGAGCCCGGCCTGGTGCGCCAGGAGCTGCCGGACGGTCACGCCCTCCTTGCCGTTGCGGGCGAACTCGGGCCAGTACGTGGCGACGGTCGCGTCGTAGTCGATCCAGCCCCGGGAGTGCGCGACCGCGATCGCGAGGCCGGACACGCCCTTCGTGGTGGAGAACACCGTGACGAGCGTGTCGCGCAGCCACGGCGCGCGGGTGCGCCCGTCGCGGTAGCCGCCCCACAGGTCGACCACCTTGCGCCCGTCGCGGTAGACGGCGCAGGCCGCCCCGATCTCGCCGCGCTCGGCGAAGTTGCGCCGGAACGCGTCGGCGACCGGGCCGTAGCCCTCGTCGACGTCGCCCTGGACGAGGGCGGGCGGGACATCCACCTTGAACACCATGACGGCCTCCTGCGGCGGCGCCTGGAGCGGCGTGCGCCGACGATACACCCGCAGCCGGCGCTTTCGGCACTACCCGTGCACCTTGATTCCGGTGGCCTACGCTGGCGCCGGTGACGCACTTCCCCGGCGCGGCGCCGTTCGACACGCTGCGTACCTACGCCGCCACCGGCGGGCACATCACCACCACCTGGTTCGCCACGGCCGCCCCCGTCGACGCGGTCCTCGACTGGTACGGCCGGCGCCTGCCCGGCCACGACCGCACCGGCGGGGGCGAGTGGACGAAGACCGGGACCGCCGACGGCGTGCGTCACTTCCACGGCGTCACCGTGCACCCCGCGGACGCACCCACCGCCGGACCGCGCCCGTCCCGGCCGGCACCCCCGGGCACCGGCACCGTGATCCGCGAGGACACCGGCACCTTCCCCGCCGCCCCCGCCGCTGCTGGACCGGCTGCCGCACCGGCCGCCCGGCCGTCGCTGCTGCAACGCATCCGCGCCAGGCTGATCACTCCCCGCTGAACCCGCGGTCGTACTTCCGGTCAGCAGTGCCAGGTGACCGTCGCGCGCCTTCGCCGAGCCGATGCCGGAGGGCGCCTATGCGCGGCGCAGCAGGGCGTCCGTGGCCGCGCACGTGGCGGTCGCCGCGGTCAGGAACAGCGCCGCCGCGAGGAGGATCCGCACCTCCGGGTACGTCGGCGGCGGCAGCAGCGCCCCGGTCGCCGCAGCCAGCCCGGCCATCGCGGCGGCCGACACCTGCGCCAGCCACCCGCCGACCGACCGCCGGGCGTCCTTCAGCCCGGCGACGGCGTCCCGCGCGGCCAGCACGACCGCGACCCCGGCGACGAGGGCGGTCCCGGCGACGGCCAGCCACAGGGTGCCGAGGTCGAGGGCGTACCGGACGGGCAGGGCCGGCACGAAGAACAGCGCCGCGAACCACGCCAGTGCCCCTGACACCGTCGCCACCGCCGGCCCCGCCGCCGGCCCCGGCCTCGCGGCGCGGCGGTGGGCGAGCAGGCGGGCGCCGGCCAGGGCACCGCCCGCCACCGCCGCGACGGGCAGCAGCCGGGGCACGTGGCCGAGGTTGTAGAGCAGGGCGGTGTCATACACCAGCAGCACCAGCACCCCGAGCGCCGCGGCCGACCCGACCGCCAGCAGCACGTCCACCGCGGTCCGCGGCGCCGGCAGCGCGGGCCGGGGACGCCACCGGCCCACCAGCAGCGCGGTCGCCACGCAGGACACGCCCCGCAGCACCAGGTCGTCGACCGTGTACGGGTTGCGCAGCCCCCACTCGACCAGCCCGAACACGACCGAGTACGCCACGCACCCCGCCCACAGCACCGCCGGGGTGGTGAGCACCCGGGCGCGGACCGGGTCGAGCCAGCGGCACACGCACAGGTAGGCGAGGACGACGAACGGCAGCTCCAGGATGGCCTGCACCCGCAGGACGCTCACGGCGAGCAGCCACGGCGCCGGGAACGCCGCCGCGACGGCCTGCACCGCGCCGCCGCCGGCCAGGTCGAACCAGCCGGGTGGCAGGTAGCGGGCGATGAACGCCGGGTCGCCGTCGTGCACGCGCAGGACGTACACGGTGAACAGCACCTGGTTGAGGTAGACCGCGGCGACGACGGCGGCCAGCCAGAACCCTGGTCCGCGGCCGGTGCCGGGCGGCGCGGGCGGCGGGCGGCGCAGCACCAGGGCCACCCCGCCGAGGACCGAGCCGACGACGAGCAGGTCGACCGCGGCCCCGACGCTGATCATGCCCGAACGGTACCGAACCGGGGTTCATCGCCGAACACCGGTGATTTCGCCGATACACCCGGGGGCACCGCCTGCACACACTGACACCCATCGAAGTTACGAAGGTGTTTCGAGAGGAGTGCAGCGTTGCGAACCATCCTGTTCAGGCTGGCCGTCGTCCTCACGCTCATGGGCGGCGGGGTCGCCGCGGTCGCCGCCCCGGCGCTCGCTGACGAGATCGGCCAGGCACCCACCGCCGCCAACATCACCGGCAACGGCAGCTTCGCGACCACGTCGGAAAGCATCTCCAGCCTGGTCTCCGGCTTCGGCGGCGGCCGGGTGTACTACCCGACGGCCACCGGCCGGTACCCGGTGATCGCGGTCTCGCCCGGGTTCACCGCCACCTGGTCGAGCCTCTCCTGGATCGGCCCGCGCCTGTCCTCGTGGGGGTTCGTGGTCGTCGGCATCGAGACCAACAGCATCTACGACCAGCCCGGCAGCCGTGGTAACCAGCTGCTCGCCGCGCTGAACTGGGCCGTGAACTCCTCCTCCACCGCCGTGCGGTCCCGCGCCGACGGCAGCCGCCGGGGCGTGGCCGGCCACTCGATGGGTGGTGGCGGCACCCTGGAGGCGCTCGCCGCCGACACCAGCGGCCTGGTCAAGGCCGGGGTGCCGCTCGCGCCCTGGAACACGGACAAGACCTGGAACAACGTCAACGAGCCGGTCCTGATCGTGGGCGGTCAGCTCGACGCCATCGCGCCGGTCGCCACGCACTCGGTGCCGTTCTACAACAGCCTGGGCGGGCCGAAGACGTACGTCGAGCTGACCGGGGCGAGCCACTTCTTCCCGCAGACGACGGACGCCACCACGTCCCGCGCGCTGGTGTCGTGGTTCAAGCGCTGGCTGAACCAGGACGCCCGGTTCACGCCGTACACCTGCGGCTTCGGCGGGCTGGCAGTGTCCGACTTCCGCAGCAACGCCTGCTGAGGCACCCGCACCCGGGTCCCCGTCGCCCGTCCGGGCGGCGGGGACCTCGCGCGTCGCGCGGCGGGGACCTCGTGGGTCAGCCGCCGGCCATCGCGCCGATGATGAGCAGCGGCTCCCTGCCGGTGGCGACCGGGTCCGGCAGCGGGTCGTCGGGTTCGTCGTTGGAGAGGTCCTCTTCGCAGCCGTACAGGCGCACGAACGCGCGGCGGCGGCCACTGGCCCGGTCCCGGATGGTGCCGCGCAGCGCCGGGTAGCGGGCCTCGAGGGCGTCCAGGACCAGCCGCTGGGTCGCCGGCCCGGACACCTCCAGCCGCACCTCGCCGTCGACGCGGGCCAGCTGCCGCAGGTGCGCGGGGAGCACGACGCGGATCATGGCAGCGTCTGCACCTCCACGGACAGCACGGCCGGCAGGTCCCGCACGATCGGCAGCCAGCTGTCGCCGGCGTCGGCGGAGACGTACACCTGCCCACCGGTCGTGCCGAAGTAGATGCCGCACTCGTCGAGGGTGTCCACGGCCATCGCGTCGCGCAGCACGTTGACGTAGCAGTTGGCCTGCGGCAGGCCCTCGGTGAGCGGCTGCCAGTGCTCGCCTCCGGTGCGGCTGCGGTACACCCGGAGCCGGCCGTCGGGCACGTAGTGCTGCGAGTCGCTGGTGATCGGCACGACGTAGACCGTCTCGGGCTCGTGGGCGTGCACCGCGATCGGGAACCCGAAGTCCGTCGGCAGGTCGCCGCTGATCTCCCGCCACGAGCCGCCGGCGTCGTCGGTGCGCAGCACGTCCCAGTGCTTCTGCATGAACAGCACGTCTGGGCGCGACGGGTGCATGGCCAGCCGGTGCACGCAGTGCCCCACCTCGGCGTCCGGGTCGGGGATCTGCCCGGACACCAGGCCCCGGTTGATCGGCTGCCAGGTGACGCCGGCGTCGTCGGAGCGGAACGCCCCGGCCGCCGAGATCGCCACGAAGATCCGGTCGCGGTGCACCGGGTCGAGGATGATGGTGTGCAGGCACATGCCGCCGGCGCCGGGCTGCCAGCGCGCGCCCGACTCGTGGGTGCGCAGCCCGGTCAGCTCCTGCCACTCGCGCCCGCCGTCGGTCGAGCGGAACAGCGCGGCGTCCTCGGCGCCCGCGTACACCGTGTCAGGGTCGTCCCGGGCCGGCTCCAGGTGCCAGATCCGCTTGAACTCCCACGGGCGGGGCGTGCCGTCGTACCAGAGATGGTCACCGACCTTGCCCTCGTAGGTGAAGTCGTTGCCGACCGGCTCCCAGGTGGCGCCGCCGTCGTCGGAGCGCTGGATCAGCTGGCCGAACCACCCGCCGGACTGCGACGCGTAGAGCCGGTCGGGGTCCGCCGGGGAACCGTTGACGTGGTAGATCTCCCAGCCGCCGAACAGCGGCCCGTCGATCTTCCAGTCCTTGCGGGCGCCGTCCGAGGTCAGGATGAACGCGCCCTTGCGCGTCCCGACCAACACCCGTACACCACTCATGCCGTCACCTCCGCTGCGCTGCGCTCGGGATCGCTCATGCCGCACCTCCGTCTCCGTGTGCCGACCTCTCGCATCGTGCCACGGTCCGGGCCGCCCGCAACCCCGCTTCACCCTGGCGCGCCGCCGTCCCGGCACGCGGCGGGCGCGCCAGTGCGGCTGGTGTGAGCGGGGTGACCGCGGGTAGGAGGCCCGGCAGCAGGCAGCACGAGTGAAGGGAGCACCGCACATGGGCGACGACGACCCGATCATCTCCGGCGTGCCGGCGGCCGCGCGCAACTCCGAGCCGGGTGGGCGGCCGGTCAACGTGCGCACCGGCGCGGACCAGCCGTGGGACCCGGAGGACCTGGCGGTGGCCAAGGGGCGGGACCCGACCCCGGCGAACGTCGAACGCAGCCGCCGCGAGCTGGAGGAGCTGGGCCCGGCGGCGATCGAGAAGACGGTCCCCTGAGCGTCCGGTCGAGGCATGGTGCACAGTCCGGGTACGCACGTCGGTGTGCGCACCCGGACCGTGGTCTGTGGCGCCGGCGCACCGTGAGCCTGCCGGGTGGGGTACCGCTGCCGCATCGGTGGAATCGCCTGCCCGCAGGCGGGTCAGGAGACCACCTTCGCCAGCTCGGTGCGGGAGCGCACACCGAGGCGGGTGAAGATGTTGCGCAGGTGGTGGTCGACGGTGCGGGGGCTGAGGAACAGCACCTCGGCGACCTCGCGGTTGGTGGCGCCGCCGGCGACCAGCTCGGCGATGCGGGCCTGCTGCGCGGTCAGGGCCTGCTGTGCGGTCAGCGCCTGCCGGGCCTCCTCGGTGGGGGTCACGTGGTCACCGGCGGCGCGCAGCTCGGCGGCGGTGCGCTGGGCCCAGGCGGCCGCGCCGAACTGGTCGAAGGTGGCCAGGGCGCGGCGCAGGTGCTCGCGGGCCGCGGCCGGGTGCCGGCGGCGGCGCAGCTCCTCGCCGTAGAGCAGCTCGGTGCGGGCCCTGGCGAACGGCGAGTCGCCGGCCAGGTGCAGCCGGATCGCCTCGCGGTACCGGGCGTCGGCCTCGTCCTCGGTGTCGGCGAGCAGCGCGTGGCAGCGGGCAGACAGTGCCAGCCAGGTCGGGTTCGCGGTGCTGTGCGCCCATAGGTCGTAGGCCCACAGGATCTGCCGGGCGGGGGCCCGGTCGCCGCACCGGGCGACCGCCTCGACCAGCGTCGGGGTGGCGGGGATCTGCACGCCGAGGTGGCCGCGGCCGCCGGCGGTGCGCATCACGCCCCACAGCCGGCCGGCGGCGTCGGCGTAGCGGCCCTCGGCGACGTCCAGCAGCGCCGAGGCCCAGACGCACATGGCGCGGGCCTGGCTGTCGATGTCGACGCCGGCCCTGGCCCGGCACCGGCGCGCCCATGCCTGGCTGGCCGGGGCGTCGCCGAGCATGCCGAGCACCACGGCGAGCATGCCGCGGCAGTTGTCGGCGACGGCGTCCTGGCCGGTGGCGGCGGCGAGGCGCTGGCCCTCGGTGGCGGTGGCGACGGCGAGGTCGAGGTCGCCGAGCGCGAACGCGGCGGTGGCCGCCAGGTCCAGGGCGTGCGGGACGGTGGCCTGGTCGCCGGCGCCGCCGGCGAGGCGGGCGGCCCGCACCGCGAGGCGGTACGCCTGCTGGTCCTCGCCGATGAGGATGCCGGCGCCGGCGGCGCGGACCAGCACCGGCGGGTCGTCGACGGCGGCGGCGAGCTGCAGGACCCGCCGCAGCGGCACCACGCCCCGCGACGGGTCGCCGGAGAACAGCGCGGACACGCCGGTGAAGTACTCGAACAGCAGCTCGGCGGCGGCCGGGTCGCCGGGGCGCCGCAGCCGCAGCGCCTGTTCGGCGAGCGCGGTGAACTGGTCGTGCCGGCCGGTCGCCAGCAGCGCCTCGCCGGCCAGCGTGAACGCGCCGAGGCTGCGCTGCCGGTCCTGGGCGACGAGCCGGCCGGCCGCGGCGACGAGGGTGTGCTGCTCGCCGCCGCCGGCGCCGGTGCGCAGGTCGATCTCGCCGAGCAGCAGCTCCCGTTCGGCGTGCAGGTGCTCCGGTACGCCGGGCGCGAACACCGAGCGCAGCAGCATCCGGGCCTGGTGGGGTTCGCCGCCGCGCCAGGCGAGGCGGGCCGCGGCGAGGGTACGGGAGGCGGCGAGGACGGGGCCGGTGGTGAGCGCGGCGGCGTGCCGCAGCGCGGTCGCGGCGAGGGCGGGCGGCACGTCGGCGGCGGCGCCGGCGAGGACCGCGGCGAGGGCGTCGTCTGGGCCGCCGGCGATCGCGGCCAGGTGCAGCGCGGCGGTCAGCACCGCACCGGGCTCGCCCGTCAGCAGTGCGGCGGGTCCGTCGGTCGGCACCGCGGGGGGTTCGCCGGTCGGCAGTGCGGCGGGTTCGGCGGTCGGCAGCGCGCCGGGCTCGCCCGTCGGCGCCGCGGCGGGTTCGCACGTCGGCGCCGCGGCGGGTTCGGCGGCCGGCGCCGCGGCGGGTTTGGCGGCCGGTAGCGCGGCGAGGAGCCGGTGTGCGGCGTGCCGCTCGGCGAGGCCGGCCTCGGCGTACAGGACGTGGGCGAACAGCGGTGGCACGAACCGGACCCGGCCGTCCTCGACGTGCACGAGGTCGGCGCGTTCGGCGGCGGCGAGGTCGTCCGGCCGGTGCCCGGCGGCGAGGAGCGCGGCCACGCCGCAGCCCGGCCGGCCGCCGGGGGTGCGCGGCCCGGTGAGGGCGGCGGTCGCGGCGAGCAGCAGGACCCGGCGGGTGGCGTCGGGCAGGGTACGCAGCACCGCCCGGTACTCCCGGCGTAGCGGGCTGTCCCGGGGCAGCGTGTCGGGCGGGGCGGCCTGGCCGTGGCGCTGCTCGGCGTCCAGCGCGGCGGCGAGCTCGGTCAGCGCCCGCGGGTTGCCCTCGGCCATGGCGGCGAGGACCCCGGCGACGTCGCCGGCGAGGTCCGGCACCGCGTCGGTGAGCAGGTCACGGCTGTCGCGCAGGTCGAGGGGGGCGAGCCGGCGGACCGGCAGGCCGGCGAGGGCCGCCTCGCTGCCGGCTGCGGCGGGCGTGTCGCGCAGCGCGAACAGCAGCGCGACCCGGTCGCCGCCGGCGTGCCGGGCGGCCAGGGCGAGGGCGTCCAGCGACGGGCGGTCCAGCCACTGGGCGTCGTCGACGCGGCACACCACCGGCCCGCGGGCCCGGCCGCCCAGCGCCCGCAGCGCGGCGAGCGTGGCCAGGCCCGCGGCGAGCCGGTCCGCCGCCGCGCCGCCGTGGCACCCGGCCACCCCCGCGCCGCGGTCCGGCGCGCCGCCGTGGCAGCCGGGCAGCCCGGCGCCACGGTCGGGCACCACGCCGGCGAGGAGGCGGTGCAGCCCGGCGTACGGCAGCGCGGTCTCCGCCGGGCACCCGGCCACGGCCAGCTCGACGGCCGGGCCGGTGACGGCGGCCGGGCCGGTGAGGGCAGCCGTGGCGCCGGCGCGGGCGGCCGTCGAGCCGGCGAGCAGGGCGGACCTGCCGATGCCGACGGGCCCGGCGACGACCAGGGCTCCCCCGCGCCCCTCGGCGGCCGCGGCGAGCAGGGCGGCGATGGCGGCACGGTCGGCGTCGCGGCCTCGCAACGAAACTTTCTGCACGGTCGATGCACTAACCATGTCGCCAGTGTTACGCGTCGGTAACACCAATGGAAGGGGTCACTGTGCCACGACGGCCCGCCGCAGCTCCCGTTTGAGCACCTTGTGGCTCGGCCCGAGCGGCAGGGCGTCCACGATGCGCACCTGGCGCGGGTACTTGTGCCGCCCCAGGTGCTCCCGCGACCAGCCGACGAGGTCCTCGGCCACCAGCGTGGCGCCGTCGGCCGCGACGACCACCGCGCAGATCTCCTCGCCGTGCACCGGGTCCGGCACGCCGATCACCGCGACCTGCGCGACGCCGGGGTGCCGGGCGAGCACCTCCTCGACCTCGCGCGGGTACACGTTGAAGCCGCCGCGGATGATGAGGTCCTTCTTGCGGTCGACGATCGTGACGAACCCGTCGGCGTCGCGGGTACCGAGGTCGCCGGTGCGGAACCAGCCGTCGACGACGGCGAGGGCGGTGTCCTCGGGCCGGCCGAGGTACCCGGCGAAGACGTTGTGCCCGCGCACGACGATCTCGCCGAGCTCGCCCGGCGCCAGCAGCTCGACGCGGTCGTCGAGCTCGGCCCGCGCGATCTCGACCTCGACGCCCCAGACCGGGTGGCCGACGGTGCCGGCACGAGTGCCGAAGTGCGGCTGGTTCGTGGTGGCGGTCGGGGAGGTCTCCGACAGCCCGTACCCCTCGAAGATCGACGTGTCGAAGGCGGCGTTGAACCGCTCCAGCACCGCCACCGGCAGCGACGCGCCGCCGGAGACGCACAGCCGCAGCCGGGGCAGCTCCGCCCGGCGCGCGGCGGCCTCCAGCAGCGCCAGGTACATCGTGGGCACGCCGTGGAACACGTCGACGCCCTCGGCGACCATGAGGTCCAGCGCGGCCTCGCCCGTGAAGCGGGCCAGCATGACGAGGGTGGCGCCGAGCCGGAAGGTGCCGTTCATGCCGACCGTCTGCCCGAACGTGTGGAACAGCGGCAGGCAGCCCAGCACCACGTCGGTGGGGCGGGCGTCGTTGGCGTCGAACACGTTGACGGTCGCGTTCATGACCAGGTTCAGGTGGGTCAGCACGGCACCCTTGGGCTGCCCGGTGGTGCCACTGGTGTACAGCACGACCGCCGGGTCCTGCGGCTGCCGCGAGGCGTAGGAGCGCAACGGCGCGGCGTGCGCCAGCTCGGCCGGCGCGACCGCGGCCACCCCGGCCAGCTCCGCGGCGGCGGCCCCGGTCGCGGCCACCGCCGGGTGGCAGACGAGCAGCCGGGCGTCGCTGTCGCGCAGGGTGTACGCGACCTCCTGCGCGGTCAGCAGCAGGTGCACGGGCACGACGACGGCGCCTAGGGCAAGGATGCCGTAGTAGGCGCGCGGGAAGTCCACGACGTTCGGGCACTGCAGCGCGACCCGGTCACCGGGGCGCACGCCGAGGTCGCGCAGGGCCGCCGCACAGGTCAGCGCCTGCCGCCACAGCTCGGCGTACGTGACGCGCTGGTCGCCGTCGACGACCGCGACGCGCTGCGGGTACCGCCGCGCGGACTCGGCCAGGATGGCCGCGACGGAAAGGGTCGCGCTCATGCTGTCACCTCCGCTGCGCTCCGGCGCCGGCCTGAGCTCCACCCTGCGCCCATGATTCGCAGCCCTCCGCTGCGCTGCGGGCCGCTCATGCCAGGTGCCCGCCGATCTGGGTGAAGCCGCGCAGCAGGTCCCGGGCGATGATCATGCGCTGCATCTCGTCGGTGCCCTCGAAGATGCGCAGCAGCCGGACCTGCCGGTACCAGCGCTCGATCGGCAGTTCGCGGGTGTACCCCATGCCGCCGTGGATCTGCATGACCCGGTCCACGACGTGGTTGACCATGGCGGCGCCGTAGAGCTTCGCCATCGACGACGTGTGCCGGGGGTCCAGGCCCTGGTCGACGGTCCAGGCGGCGCGCAGCACCAGCCAGCGGGCCGCCTCCAGCTCGACCTCCGAGTCGGCGATCATCCACTGGATCGCCTGGTTCTGCCCGATGGGCCGGCCGAACGTGTGCCGGGTGTTGGCGTGCTCGATCGCCATGCCGAGCGCGCGTTCCGCGATGCCGAGCGCGTGCGAGGGGATGACGTAGCGACCCTTGCCGATCCAGCGCATCGCCAGGTCGAAGCCCTGGCCGAGCTCGCCGAGGATGTTGCGGCCGGGCACCCGCACGTCGTCGAAGACCAGCGACGCGGGACCGCCCTCGCCCATGGTCTGGATGAACTCGGAGCGCCAGCCCATCGACCGGTCGACCAGGAACGCGGTCGCGCCGCCCTTGCGCACGTCCCGGTCCTTGTCGGTGACCGCGATGACGATCGTGAAGTCGGCGTCGTTGCCGTTGGTGATGAACGTCTTCTCGCCGCTGAGCAGCCAGTCGTCGCCGTCGCGGCGGGCACTGAAGCTGATGTTCGCCGCGTCGGAGCCGGCGCCGGGCTCGGTGATCGCGAAGCACGACACGCGCTCGCCCTCGATGGTCGGCACGAGGTACTCGCGGCGCTGCTCCTCGTTGGCGAAGTACAGGATGTTGTCGGCCTCGCCACCGAAGCGGAACGGCACGTAGGAGCGGCCGACCTCGGTCCACACCAGGGACTGCAGCACCGCGGGGAGGTCCATGCCGCCGTACTCCTCGGGGGTGGACAGGCCCCAGAAGCCGAACTGCTTCGCCTTGCGCTGCAGCTCGCGCAGCTCGCTGCGCTCCAGCCCCGGCTGGTGGCGGCGCTCGCGGCGCAGCACCTCCTGCTCGAGGGGCTCGACCTCCTTGCGGATGAAGGACCGGGCGGTGTCCCGGATCGCCTTCTCCTCGTCGCTGAGCGAGAAATCCATCGCAACCCTCTCCTATTTGCACTTCGAGTGCACTAATCTTCGCCGACATGGATCGGTTCAGTTCTTTCGACGGGGTCGGCATCGCGTACCAGGTGTGGGGCGGCCCCTCGGCCCTGCCGCCGGTGGTGCTGCACCACGGGTTCGTCGTCGACGCCACCGTCAACTTCGTCGGCCCGGGCCTGGTCGGCGCCCTGGTCGAGGCGGGCCGGCAGGTCGTCGCCCTGGATGCGAGGGGGCACGGCGCCTCCGACAAGCCGCACGACGCCGGCCGCTACGGCGAGGCCGTCATGGCCCGCGACCTCGGCTGCCTGCTCGACACGATCGGCACCGGCACCGTGGACCTGGTCGGGTACTCGATGGGCGCCGTCGTGTCCGCCATCTTCGCCAGCGGCGACCCGCGGGTGCGCCGGCTCGTGCTGTCCGGCGTCGGCGCCGGCGTCGCCGAGCTCGGCGGGCTGGACACCCGGGTCATGCCGCCGGCGGAGATCGCCGCGGTGCTACTCACCTCGTCGCCGACGGCGGTCGAGGCGTCCCCGGCCGCCGCGTTCAGGGTGCTCGCCGACGCGATCGGCGCCGACCGCGTGGCGCTGGCCGCCCAGGTGCACGCGGCGCACCGCAGCCCGATCGCGCTGGACCGGATCACGGCACCCACCCTCGTGCTCGCCGGGCGGGACGACGAGCTCGCCGCGCGGCCCGAGGTGCTCGCCGGCGCGATCCCGGGCGCCCGGTGGCGGCTGGTGAGCGGCGACCACATGACCGCGCTGCGCGCCCCCGCGTACGCGCCGGCGCTCGTGGAGTTCCTGGCCGGATGAGTCACCGGGCTCACCGGTACCGGCGCAGCTCGCGGCGGGCGAGGGAGCGGCGGTGCACCTCGTCGGGGCCGTCGGCGATGCGGATCGTGCGGGCCCGGGACCACAGCCCGGCCAGCGGCGTGTCCTGGCTGACGCCGGCCGCGCCGTGCGCCTGGATCGCCTTGTCCACGACCCACTCCACGGCCGACGGCACCACGATCTTGATGGCCTGGATCTCGGTGTGGGCGCCCTGGTTGCCGGCGGTGTCCATCAGCCACGCGGTCTTGAGCACCAGCAGCCGCGCCTGCTCGATGCGCACCCGCGACTCGGCGATCCAGTCCTGCACCACACCCTGCTCCGCGATCGGCCGGCCGAACGCGACCCGCGCCGTCACCCGCCGGCACATCAGCTCCAGGGCGCGCTCCGCCATGCCGATGAGCCGCATGCAGTGGTGGATGCGGCCGGGGCCGAGCCGGGCCTGCGCGATCGCGAACCCGTCGCCCTCCCCTCCGAGCAGGTGCTCCGCCGGGACCCGCACGTCGCTGAACTCGATCTCGGCGTGCCCGCCGTGGTCGCCGTCGTCGTAGCCGAAGCTGTGCAGGCCGCGCCGCACCGTGACGCCGGGGGTGCCGCGCGGCACGAGCACCATGCTCTGCTGCCGGTGCCGGGGCGCGGCCGGGTCGCTCTTGCCCATCACGACGAGCAGCTCGCAGTGCGGGCTCATGCCGCCGGTGGCGAACCATTTGCGGCCGTTGACGACGTACGTGTCGCCGTCGCGCTCGACCCGGGTGGCGATGTTCGTCGCGTCGGACGAGGCGACGTCCGGCTCGGTCATGCAGAACGCCGAGCGGATCCGCCCGTCCAGCAACGGCTCCAGCCACCGGTCGCGCTGCCACGGGGTGCCGAATCCGGCGAGCAGCTCCATGTTGCCGGTGTCGGGGGCGGCGCAGTTCAGCGCGGCCGGGGCGAGCGACGGGCTGCGCCCCATGATCTCGGCGAGCGGCGCGTACTGCAGGTTCGTCAGCCCCGCGCCGTGCTCGCCGGGCAGGAACAGGTTCCACAACCCTTGCTCGCGGGCCCGCCGTCGCAGCTCCTCCAGGACCGGCGGCGGGCCCCAGTCGCCGGTGCCCTCGTGCAGCCGCGTTTCGGCCGGGTACACGTGCTCGTCCATGAACGCCAGGAGCCGCTCGCGGTACCCCTCGGTCACCGCGTCGTACGTGAAGTCCATCTACAGCCGCCCTTGGTCGATCTTCTGCTGGAGCCGGTTCATGCCGTTCAGCCACCGGTCCGGGTCCTCGCCGCGGCGCGCGTAGTACGTGGCGACCTCCGGGTGCGGCAGGATCAGGAACTGGTCGCCGGCCAGGGCCGCCACGACGTGGTCGGCGACCCGTTCCGGGGTGATCGCGGTGCGGTCCAGCAGGCCGCGGCTGGGCCCGGTGCCCTGGGCCAGCATCGGGGTCTGCACGCCCTGCGGGCACAGCGCCTGCACGACGATGCCGCGGTGGGCGTACGTGACGCGCAGCCACTCGGCGTAGGCGAACGCGGCGTGCTTGGTCACCGCGTACGGCGCCTTGCCCAGCAGCGTCAGCATGCCGGCCGCGGACACCGTGGCCAGGAACCGGCCGTGCCCCCGGGCGAGCCAGCGCGGCAGCAGCGCCCGCGACGCGTACACGTGCGCCATGACGTTGACCTGCCACGCCTGCTGCCACATCGCGTCGGGCGCGGTCGCGTCGCCGCCGTGCGCGACGCCGGCGTTGGCGCAGAACAGGTCCAGCGAGCCGAGCTTGTCCCAGGTGAAGTCGACGAGCCGGTCGGCCTCGTCGGGGTCGGCGACGTCGCCGGAGAAGGCGAGGCCGTCGATCTCGTAGGCGACCCGGCGGGCCGCGCCGGCGTCGAGGTCGTTGACGACCACCTGGGCGCCGAGCCCGGCGAAGCGGCGGGCCAGGGCCGCACCGATCCCCGAACCGCCGCCGGTGACGACGACCGCGGCGCCGTTGAGCTCCAGCCCGGCGCCCATCAGCCGGCCCTCCGGGCGAGGGTGACGCCGCCGTCGACGACGAGTGTCTGCCCGGTGATCCAGCTCGCCTCGTCGGAGGCGAGGAACGCCGCGGCGCCGGCGACGTCGCCGGGCACGCCCAGGCGGCGCATCGGGTACTGCGCGGCCGTCTCCTCCTCGTGCCCCTCGTACAGGGCGGCCGCGAAGCGGGTCTTCACCACGGCCGGCGCGATCGCGTTGACCCGCACCGCCGGCGCCAGCTCGACCGCCAGGCACGACGTGAGATGGTTGAGCGCGGCCTTGGTCACGCCGTAGAAGGCGATGCCGGCCGGCGGCTGCACCGCGGACACCGACGACACGTTGACGACCACGCCCCCGCCGTCGGGCGGCTTGCGGAACACCTCCTGCACCCAGCCGAGCGCGCTGAGCACGTTCACCTCGAAGATCTTGCGGGCGGCGGCGAGGTCGAGCTCCAGCAGCGGGCCGTACACGGGGTTGATGCCGGTGTTGTTGACGAGCACGTCCGGCGGGCCGTACAGGTCCGCCACGCGCCGCACCGCCTCGGCACGGTGCTCCGGGTCGTCGGCGCGCCCCGGGACGGCGACGGCGTTGACCGGCCCGCCGAGGGCGCTGACGGCCTCGGCGAGCGCGTCGGGCTTCCGGGCGGTGATGCAGACCTTGGCGCCCTCCTCGACGAACCGCCGGGCGATGGCCAGCCCGATGCCCCGACTCGCACCGGTGACGACCGCGACCCGCCCCGCGAGCCGGCCCTCTCCTGCGCTCATGGCCCTCCTTCGATCCCGCGGCAGTATGTGCACTTGGAGTGTATGTTTTTCGGGGCGGTCGTCAACTGGCAAGCTGGGCCGGTGCGCGTGCTCTTCGCCGGTCTCGGCTCCGTCGGCCACACCTACCCGCTGATCCCCCTGGCGATCGCCGCCCGGGCCGCCGGCCACGAGGTGCACTTCGCCGCCGGCGAGGAGGTCCACCCGCCCCTGGCCGCGCACGGCCTGCGCCCGTTCCGCCCCGCCGACGCCTTCTACGAGATCTACGCCGAGGACCTCGCCCCCGAACTCGACCGGCTGCGCCCCGACCTGGTCGTGCACGGGTGGGGCCTACCGGGGGCGGCCGTCGCCGCGCACCGGGCCGGCATCCCCGGCGTCTGGCACGGCTTCGGCCGCATGATCCCCGACGGCATCGGCCTGCAGCTGCCCGACACCGCCGTCCCGGGCCTGCCGCACCTGGACATCTGCCCGCCCTCGCTGCAGGACAAGGCCTTCCTCGCCACGGCCGACCGCATCGAGCTGCGCCCGGTGCCGTTCACCCACCCCGACGGCCCCGCGGTGTTCCCGCGCGACAGCCGGCCGCTGGTGTACCTGACGCTCGGCACCGTCTTCGGCACCGCCGCGCTGCTGCAGACCGCGATCGCCGGGCTGGCCCGGCTGGACGCCACCGTGGTCGTCGCCGCGGGGCGGGTCCCGCCGCAGCGGCTGCGCGACGTGCCGGCCGGCGTCACCGTCGCCCGGTGGGTGCCGCAGGCCCAGCTGCTGCCGCAGGCCGATGTCGTGGTCCACCACGGCGGCAGCGGCACGACGCTCGGTGCGCTGGCTGCGGGCGTACCGCAGCTGCTGCTGCCGCAGGGCGCCGACCAGTTCGCCAACGCCGAGGCCGTCACCGCCGCCGGTGCCGGACTGCGGCTGGCACCGGACCAGGTGACCGCCGACGCCGTCACCGCGCAGGTGTCGGCGCTGCTCGCGGTCCGCGGCAACGACCACCGCGACGCGGCCCGGGCGATCGCCGGCGAGATCGCCCGCATGCCCTCCCCGGCGGACGTCGCCCGGCGGCTGACACAGCGTTTCTCATCAAATTCTTAGCCGCGCGGTCCGGCCCTCTTAAACGCCGGGCCGATGCTGGCGGTTGCCGGCCGCCGTGGACCCCTGCCACGCGGACCGGCGGTCGCCGGCGGGTGCCGGCCGATCCTCGCCGGCCACGGAGGACCACTGATGAGTGACACGAAGCCACTGCCGGACGACCCGGACCGGACCGCGCCGGTCCCCGCCCACCCGGCACCCGCCACGTCCGGGCCGGCGCCCACGGCCGCGGCGCCCACGGCCTCCGGGCCGGCGCCCACCGCCGCCGAGCAGGCCGGCCCGGCGCCCGCCGAGCCGGTCGACCTGACGCCCGGTGAGCCGGTCTGGGCGGCGGAACCCGCTCCGGCACCCGCGGCGACGACCGCACACCCCGCCGGCGCACACCCGACCGGCCCGCCGGCCGCGACGGACCCGGGCCGGTTCCGTTCGGCGGGGTCGGGCCTGCGGCGGTCGCGGGCCGGGATCCCGGTGCTGGTCGGTGTGGTCGCCCTCGTGCTCGGCTGCTGCCTGGGCGCCGGCGTGGTCGCCGTGGGGGCGTTCGTGTTCGGCGACGGTCACCGCGGCGACGACCGGGGCCGATTCAGCCGCGACGAGCGCGCTCCCCGCGGCGGCCCGGCCTTCCGGGACGACGACCGCGACGGCCGCAAGCCGGCGCGCCCCGGCCACGACGGCACCCGCCGCAGGCCCTCCCCCGCGGTGACGCCGCCGGCGCCCGCCACCCCGTCCCCGGCCGCCCCGTCCAGCCCCGCGACCTCCTGACCGCCGCGTCCTGACGCCCCGCACACCGCAGTGGCCAACAGCGCCTCCGACGGCAAGGGCGACGACATCGCCGCGTGGTGCGCCGACCGCGTGATCTTCCCTGGTCGATCGGTTGATCGGTTGATCGAAGTCGCGTCGTGGTCGTCCGGCCCAGACGGCCGGGGCGCGACTTGGATCACCACGGTGGCCCGGCCGCCGCCTCCCGACGCCCCGCGTCCCGGCCGCCGCCTCGCCCATGGCCCGCCCGCCGGCTCCCCGTTCCAGGGGCGCCGGCGGGCGGGGTCAGCTCGGCCGGTCGCAGCGGGCCGTGGTCAGGGGCGGTTGAACCGGCGGTCGAGCGCCGGGTCGCGGTCGTCGAGCCCCGGGACGTACGACGCCGCCGCCGTCAGCGACGCCGGTGCGGGCACGCCCGCCCAGCGCTGCACGGCCGCCGTGGCGGTGGCCGCCTCGGCCGCGGTCAGGCGGCTGATGTTCGCGCCGTGGTTGGCACCGGCCGCCGTGTACGTGAGCGAGTCGCGCGTGCCGGGTCCGAGCCTGAACGGTTCGGCGCCCCAAGGGTCGTTCTGGCCGTACACGAACAGCAACTGCCGGCCGGAGAGCTTCACCCACGCGTCGACGTCGAGCATCGCCAGCGGCTGGAAGCGCGGGACGAGCTCCTGCGGGATGTAGGACTGCGCCCGGTCCTGACCCCGGTAACGCTGCAGGCCGGCGAGGTGCGGCAGCGCCACGTCCGGGTACCCCAGCTGGTAGGACGCCTGGAAGTAGTACGGGATGTACGGGCTGACGCCCTGGTCGGTGTTGGAGTCGAGGCCGAAGATCTCGTCCAGCCACGCCCAGATGTCGTCGCTGGACGCGCTCGCCGCGGGTACCGCCGCGCAGTCGCTCTCCAGGCTGTACTGCCAGAACGCCCACGTCGTGCCGTTCACCATGAATTCGAACGCCCGGTCGGCGCTGCCGACGATGCCGAACGTGCGCGCGTTGGCCGCCGCCCACGCCTCGTAGCGCGCGACGAGCTCGGCCCGCCGGCGCAGCGCCTCGACCTGGACCGCGTCGAGCGCGGCCCGGCACTGCGCGGTGCCGACCCTGGTGAAGAACCGGTCGTAGGCCGAGTCCTCGCCGTTGACGACGTCCTGCGGCGCGACGTACGCGACCGTGCCGTCGACGTCGGCGGGGTAGAACCGGCGGTGGTACACCGACGTCATGCCGCCCTTGCTCGCCCCGGTGGAGATCCACCGCTGCGCGTAGATCGGCTTGAGCGCGGCGACGATGCGGTGGTGGTCGGTGGCGGCCTGCCAGATCGTGAGCTTCGACCAGTCCGCCGGCTCGGGCCGCGACGGGGTGAAGAACCGCTGCTCGACGGAGAGCTGGTTACCGTCGACGAGGCGGGTCGGCTCGGCGCGGAACGCGTATTCCGGGACGCCGTACCCGGTGGTGTGCAGCACCGTCGGCCGGTCGGTGCCCCGGTGCAGGAGCGTGAACCGCTGCTGGAACGTGCCGGCGCGGGGACGCAGGTGGTCGACCGGCTGGGTGATGCTGAGCACGAAGAACCGGTACGGCGCGGCGACCGGCTGCTCCTCCAGCACCGTCACCCCGGGCGCCGCCTCGAGCTGGTCACGGATGTCGGTCCCGGCCGCCGCCGCAGGGCTGCCGACCCCGACCAGCCCCACCAGGATCACCATCGCCGACAGTGCACGCCTCAGGCGCGTCATCGACGTACCTCCTATCGATATGTTGGAGTACGTCGATGCACGGTACCGAGGGATGCGCGGCTTTCCGCCCTCGTCGGAGCCCTCGCATGTCGGGACGCCCTGGCGAGGCCGTCGGGCGCGGCCGCGTGCCGGCTGTGCGGAGCCTGTGCCCCGGGCGTGACGTGCCACCGGGCCGGGGCGGACACGGACCGGTGCCGGACCAGGTGCCGACCATGTGCTGACCGGGTGCTGACCGGGACGACAGCGCCGACCTGCCCGGGGTCGGGCAGGTCGGCGTCGAACGGCCGCCCCGGGCTCAGCCGGGGCTCAGCCGGGGCTCAGCCGGGGGCTCAGCCCCGGCGCCACTTCTGGTTGGAGCTGCCGGTGCAGGTCCACTGGATGAGCTTGGCCCCGTCGTTGGTGTTGAACGACTGGATGTCCAGGCACTTGCCCGACTGCAGGTTCACGATGTCGCCGGCGGCGTTGAGCGTGAAGCGCTGCGCGCCGGTGCCGTTGCACGTCCAGAGCTGGATCTTCGCGTCGTTGGCGGTGGAGCCGGCCGCGACGTCCATGCACTTGCCGCCGGCGGAGATGGTGTCGCCGCTGAACGTCCAGTTCTGCGCGCCGGTGCCGTTGCAGTTCCACATCTGCAGCTGCACGCCGTCGG
The DNA here is from genome assembly GCF_040654515.1 of Dactylosporangium sp. NPDC050688. NCBI lineage: Bacteria > Bacillati > Actinomycetota > Actinomycetes > Micromonosporales > Micromonosporaceae > Dactylosporangium > Dactylosporangium sp. NPDC050688. Next base: position 185,203 of record NZ_JBFAIC010000003.1, on the reverse strand, counting down.
TGAAGTTCGACGACGGCACGTCGACGCACTTGTTGTTCATGTTGCTGATGATCCGGTTGCCGGTCGGCTGCGGGTTGCTGCCGCCGCTGAACGGTGTGAGCACGATGCCGGCGGCGCGGGGGTCACCGTCGTGCACGAGCGACTCGAAGGCGCCCACGTCGTCGAAGGGGAAGGCGTACGCCTTGCCGTCGACCATGTTCGCGTGAATGATTCTGGCGTACTGGTTGGTCGGGTTGCTCTTGTAGAAGTCCGCCGCGTTGGTGCTCGGCTGGGTGTCGATGGTGCCGAGCGTGCCCCGGTTGAGCGCGGCGCACAGCGTGCGGGAGATCGGCCCGACGACCTGGTCGTTGGGCGCGGCCAGGCGGCCGGCGCAGCCCCACACGTCGGCGCTGGTGGGCCGCTGGAAGGACGCGACCTGCTGGCCGGCGCTGTTGGTGAAGTTCATGACCGTGCCGGACGTGCGGCCGAAGTACCGGATGCTGGGCTGGTCGCCGAACGGCACGACCGTGAGGGTCTTGCTCGCGTACGCGCCCCAGGCGCTGTTGATGTACGAGTCGAGGTACGTCGAGCTCAGCCCGCCCGTCTCGGCGGCCTTGCCCGGCGCGAGAACGCGCAGCACGGTGCCGTCGCTTCGGGTGTACACCGAGCCGGCCCAGCCGGACTGCGCCCGGATGCCGTTGATGACCGCGTCGCGGCCGTTGGCCACGAGGTCACCGGTCCGCTTCGTGGCGTCGGTGGCGCCGGTCACGGTGACGGCGTGCGGCACGGCGAACATGTCGACCTGCGAGCTGTTGAGCCACAGCCCGGCGTCGTTGTAGGTGAACTCGCTCCAGTCGAAGAGGATGTCGCGGTTGGAGTCCCCGCCCGCCCACGGCGCGGGCTGCACGAGGCCGTCCGGGGTGAGGAAGAAGTTGAGCCGCTGGCCGAGGGAGAAGTAGACCCGGCCGGACAGCCCGCGCGGGATCTGGATGGTGCGGGTCCCGCCGTTGCCGGGGCCGGCGATCGACACGTCCGGCGCCGGGGTGGGCGGCAGCCCGCCGGCGGGCCAGTTGTTGAACGTGCCGGCGGCGTTGACGTACCCGAGCCGGCCGGTGGCCAGGTTGACCCCGAGCACGTACAGGTACACCGCGTCACCGCGGCCGGTGGTGTTGGTGACGGTCAGGGGCAGCAGGCTCGGCCCGATCGCCTGCGCGGGAGCGCCGGCCACGAGACCGGCCGCGAGGGCGGCCGGCGCGGCCAGCAGGAGGGTCGCGGCTGCGCGCAGCAGCCTGGTCATCGTGCGCAAAGGTGGCTCCTCAGGTCCGCTGGACGGCCCAGGGTGCCTCCGGTGGCGGCCGGACTGGGCTGTCACGACGTTGTGTGGTCCGCCGGTGCGGCTCCCGCCAGAAATCTGTGAAGACTCTTTAGAGAGAGCGCTCTCACAGCATCGAGGCGGGATCGGAGCATGTCAATAGGGGGCACCGTCCGGGGTGGCTGCCGGTCGCCCCGCGGGACGCCGCCGGGGCACCGCCGGTCACCGCTGCGGCACCGTCCGGGGTCGCCGCCGCGGCACCGCCTCCACCACCGAGACCCGGTCCCGGCCGCGGACCTTCGCGTCGTACAGGGCCCGGTCGGCGGCGGCGAGCAGCGCCTCCGGCTCCACCGCACCAGAGCTGGTCGAGGCCAGCCCGATGCTCAGCGTCGGCAGCCCCTCGGGGAGGTCACTCATCCGGCCGACCGCGGCCCGCACCACCGCGGCGATGCGCTGCGCGCCGCTCACGTCACCGTGCACGACCACGGCGAACTCGTCGCCGCCGAGCCGGGCGGCGGCGGCCCGCATGCCGCTGGCCGCCGTGGCCTCCCGCAGCGCCGCCGCAACCTGCACCAGGACGGCGTCGCCGGTCGCGTGGCCCCACGTGTCGTTGATCGTCTTGAAGCGATCGACGTCGATGATGAGCAGGCAGCGCTCGGCACCGGTGCGCCGGGCCGCGTCGAGCGCGGCGGCGAGGTCCCGGTCGAAGGCGCGCCGGTTCGGCAGGCCGGTGAGCGGGTCGCTGAGCGCCTGCAGCTCCAGCATCGCCACGAGCGTGTCGGCCCGCGCCCGCAACTTGGTGACCACGATGGTGAGCATGCAGCCGCAGCTGCCGACGACCGCACCGCAGACCATCAGGAAGTACGCGACCGCACGCGTCGCGGCCACCCGGTCCCGGGCGAGGATCATCGGCCGGCGCAGTGACGCCCACTCCCCCACGCCGCCCCATTCGGCACGGGCGCGCCACATCTGAGCACAACGCGGTGACCGGCGGGTGTGCCTGTCCCCTACGCAGGAAACGGACCACCTACAATTCCCCAGCGGTTCGCTGATCGTTGGTTGCCGACGCAGCGCTCGCGGTGCACGGCCACTGGCATGATCGACGATCGGGGGCGCATTGCCTGTTCGGGGAAGCGGCTCACCGGCTGTCCGGCAGCCCGGCGAAGACGTCGCCGATCAGGGGACGGGCTGGGGCGCGGCCGTGCTGCACGTACCACTCCCGCCCCATGAGGATACGAAACAGCGGCCGCGGCAGCTTCAGCAGCACCGCCAGCGTGCGTCGCCCCGTGTCGGCGCCGGCCTGGCTGGCGTGCGCGGCCATCGCCGCCCGCTTCTGCGCGGCGAACGCACGCACGTCGACACGGTGCGTGATGCGCTCCGGCTCGGCGAAGGCCCCGGCGAACCGCGCCGGGTGGAAGTCCGCCGGGATCCCCGGCAGCCAGTGCACGGCCCGCAGCGCCCGCTGCAGCAGCCGCCGGTCGACGGTCGCCTCCAGCACCACCGGGGTCCCGGCCAGCTGCGCGGCGCGGATCCCGACCCGGTGCACCTGCACGTGGTCGGGGTGGCCGTAGCCGCCGGCCGGGTCGTAGACGGTGAGCACGTCGGCCTTCTCCTGCCGCAGCAGCTCGGCGAGGCGCTGCGCCGCCTCCTCCCGGTCGGCGTCGGCGAACGCGCCGGCCGCGCCCGAGGGGGCGTCGGCCATCCCGGAGTCCTCGTATCCGAGGCACTCGACCCGGGCGCAGCCGAGCGCCTCGGCGGAGCGGTGCAGCTCGGCCAGGCGGCGCCGCGCGAGGGGCCCCTCCGCCAGCACCTCGGAGGACGCCAGCCCCGCCCCACCGGCGGTGGCCACGACCAGGACGACGCGGTGCCCCTCGGCGGCCGCGCGGGCGAGGGTCCCGGCGGTCAGCAACGCCTCGTCGTCCGGATGAGCATGAAACGACACCATCGTGTACGGCACCGGCCAATGCTCCCATCTCCCCCCGGGTGCCGGCCGCGACCGCTTCGGAGCCCCCGTTCATGAGAATCGCGCACGTCACCGACTTCTTCCTGCCCCGCCTCGGCGGCATCGAGATGCAGGTGCACGACCTGGCCGTCCGGCAGCAGGCGTCCGGCCACGACGTCGAGATCGTCACCACCACCCCCGGCGGCCCCGCCGACGACGGCGAGCTGCGGGTGCACCGGCTGTCGGAGCGCCTGTGGCTGCCCGCCGAGGTGCGCCCCGGTATCCTGCGGGCCGGCCGGGAGCTGCTGCTGGACGGCCGGTACGACGTGCTGCACGTGCACGCCGGCCCGGCCTCGCCCCTCGCGTTCGCCGCCGCGGCCCTCGCGGAGCGGGTCCCGGTGGTCGTGACGGTCCACTCGCTGCTGTCGCACCTGGAGCACGCGTTCCGGGCGCTGGACGTCGCCGCCGGCTGGACCCGCTGGCCGGCGGTGTGGACCGCGGTCAGCGACGTCGCGGCGGCGCCCCTGCGTCGGCTGGTCTGGCCGATGCCGGTGCACGTGCTGCCCAACGGCATCGACGTGGACCGGTGGCGGGTCGACCCGCACCCGGCCGACCCCGGCGGCGCGCTCGTCGTCGCGGTGATGCGCCTGGCCGCCCGCAAGCGCCCGATGCAGCTGCTCAGGCTGCTGCGCCGGGCCCGGATGTCGCTGCCGGACACCGCCGGGCTGCGGGTGGTGATCGCCGGGGACGGCCCGCGCCGCCCCGCGATGGAGCGCTACCTGCGCCGGCACGGGATGACCGGATGGGTGAGCCTGCCGGGTAGGCTGTCCCGACCGCAGATCAGGTCCCTGTTCGCGCAGGGTGACCTGTTCGTCGCGCCGGCGATCCTGGAGTCCTTCGGGATCGCCGCGCTGGAGGCACGGTGCGCCGGGCTCCCGGTGGTCGCGCGGGCCGAGGGCGGGATAGGCCAGCTCATCACCGATGGCAGGGAGGGTGTCTTGGTCGACAGCGACGCCGCGATGGCCGACGCGATCGCCGCACTCGCCACCGATCCGCAGCGGCGCGGCCGCATCGCCGCGCACAACCTGGCCACGGCGCCGCCGGTGGCGTGGCCGGACGTCCTGGCCAGGACCGCCGGGCTGTATGAGCTCGCCGCGGCGCACCGCGCTCCGATCGGCGCCCGCGCGTGACCCTGCACCCCGTCACGGACCGCCCCGCCACCACCGCCCCACCCGCCCGCCGCCGGCGCCCCCACCTGCTCGGCGAGCTGCTGATCGTGGTCCTGCTGGTCAAGGTGTACGACATGATCCGCTCGCTCGCGGCGGTACGGGAAGCACCGGCGCACCGGCACGGCGCGGAGGTGCTGTCGATCGAGCGGCTGCTGCACCTGGACTGGGAGCTGGCCGCCAACCGCTGGCTGACCGACCACCCGCCGCTCGCGCTCGCCGCGGTGTACTGGTACCAGTTCGCCCACATCGGGGTGGCCCTGGCGGTGCTCGTCTGGTGCTACGTCGCCGGCCCGCAGCTGTACCGGCCGATGCGCAACGCCCTGGTCATCACCAACGTGACCGGGATGACCGTGTTCTACCTGCTGCCGGTGATGCCGCCGCGGCTGATGCCGGGCGGTGGCTACGTCGACACGATCGCCGAGGCGGGCTTCAGCCTCGACCACGGCGGTCAGGTGCCCGCCGACCAGTACGCGGCGATGCCGTCGCTGCACCTGGCCTGGGCGGTGTGGGCCGCGTGCGTGGCGGCCGCGCTGCTCAGCGGGCGGCGCGGGCGGGCGCTGTGCTACCTGTACCCGACCGTCACCGGCGTCGTCGTGGTCGTCACCGCGAACCACTGGGTGCTCGACGTCGTCGCCGGCGTGGCCGTCGGGCTCGCGGCAGTCGCCCTGGCCCCGGCCCTGCCGCCGCTGCCGGCCCGCCTCACCGGCTGGCCCGCGCGGCTGCTGCCGCCACTGCCGGCGCGCCTGACCACCTGGCCGGCGCTGGTGCTGCGCCCGGCGGGGCGTCGCCGCTCAGATGATGCGCCGGCGCAGCAGCACGGCCAGGACGAACGCGCTGGGCAGCAGCGGCAGCCACACCGTGATCAGCCGATACCCCACCACCGCACCGAGCGCGACGGCGGAGGTGACGCCGATCGCGGCGAGCCCGGCCAGCATGGCGACGTCCAGCGCGCCGATGCCACCGGGTGACGGCACGAACGCCGACAGCGACGACACCACGAGGTAGAGCACGACGGCGGTGCCGACCGTCACGGCCACGCCGAGGCTGCGCAGCACCGCGTACAGGATCACGGCGTGCAGCAGCGGCGTGGACAGCGACCCGAGCCACAGCGCCGCCGCCCGGTAGGGGTCGCGCAGCACCCCCCACAGCCCGCGCAGCTCCTCGGCCACCCGGCGCCGCGCCGCGGCCGCCCGGGCCGCCATGCGCCGGCGCCACGCGGGCCACACCGAGGCGGCCAGCGCCACGGTCAGCAGCAGCCCGCCCGCGGCCAGCAGCACCCAGGCCGCCGGGCCGGCCGCGCGGGACGCCGTCTCCCGCCACGACCCCGGCACCTGGATGCCGCGGGCGAGGGCCGGGCTGACCGCGACCGCCACGACCAGCAGCAGTACGTGCGTCACCATGCCGACGAGCGAGTTGAGCCCGACGGAGCCGACCGCGGCGCCCGGGCCGAGGCCGTGCCGGCGCAGGAACCGGATGTTGATGCCCATCCCACCCGAACCGGCCGGCAGGATGTGGTTGGCGAACGACGCGGCGACCTGCACGGCGAGGAGCTTGCCGACCGGGGGCCGCAGCGACATCGAGCCGATCTGGGTGATCGTGCCGGCGACCCAGATCGAGGCGGTGCCGAGCGCGGCGACGGCCAGCCAGGCGCTGTTGGCGCGGGCCAGGCCGGCGGCGCCGGCGCTGACCGCGCTCCAGTGCGTCACGGCGAGCACGACGACCGCGACCGCGACGGCGATCGCCAGGAGCATCCGGGGCACCGACGAGCGCCACACCGACTCGGTGGGCGCGGCGTCGACCGGGCCGTCGACCGGGCCGTCGACCGCAGCCTCGTTCACTGTCATTGCGCTCCTACCGCTCGCGAGCCGATGCGCCGGAACCTTCGCACGCGGAAACGAGCGAGCCGCAGGCGAATATCACCATCAATCCGTCCAAATCCTGCAACCCGCTCAATCCGGGCGCCAATTCTACAGGTGGCCGGGTGTGGCCCCACCAGGCGCCAAGGTAGTCGGACCGGCCTGCGCGCAGCCGAACCGTGGGTGACGCGACGGCTACCGCACGGCCTGTTCCCGGTGCCGCCGGGATCCCGCCGCTCAGCCCTGATCCGGTGCCGCCGCGGGTCCCGCCGCTCAGCCCTGGTCCGGGGGGAGCACCGCGGCGAACGCCGCCCGGACCGGGGTGCCGGGCAGCCGGTCGTACACCGCGAAGACCACCCGATCGAACCGGTCGACCTCGGCGAGCGCGGCCGCGAAGGCCGCGGCCACGTCGGCCGGCACGTTGCGGAACACCCCGCAACCCCACCCGCCGAGCACGAGGGTGCGATGCCCGTGGGCGGCGGCGACCGCCAGGACCCGGCGGGCCCGGCGGCGCAGCACGTCCGGCACCTCCGCGGCGTCCTGCGGCTGGTTGCGCAGGATCGCGCCCAGGTTCGGCGCGGCGGCCGTCAGGAAGGAGGCGTGGTGCGGCGCGTCGAGCAGCCGGCCCTTGTCGTCACGGAACACCGGCACGCCCGGGGAGTGGATGACCCGGTCGCTGTAGCGCAGGTCGTGCTGCTCGCGGTGGAACGCGTAGAACTCCGGCGCGGCGCGCAGGCACGGGTACAGGGCCGAGGCGCGGGCCAGGCTCTCCTCCTGCGCCTCCGCGCCGCCGAGGAAGCCGCCGCCCGGGTTCTTCGCCGAGGCGAACACCAGGCACGCGACGTCGTCACCGAGCCGGCGCGCCGCGGCCAGGGTCGACTCACCGGTGACCTCCACCCGGGGCGCCGCGACCGGCCCGGCCGGCGGCGGGATCACGTCCTCCGGCAGGTACAGCCTGGTCCCGGCGACGGCCGCGGTCACCGCCGGGCCGATCCGCACCAGCTCACCGGCCTGGTTGCGGTACTCGCCGGCGGTGGCGATCGCGACGCTCTGGCGGGCGATCTCCCGCAGCCGCCCACTCACGACGTCCGCCCCTGCAGATCACGTCCTGGCACGCCGACACGGTACCGGCCGCCCTCACCCCCGACCGCCCCGCCCATGATCGAAGGAGCGGAGCGGCCATCCGGGCGACCACCCCGCGCCTTCGATCAAGGGCCTCGAGATCCAAGCTGCCGGTGTTCCCGTTCGACCGCGTTCTTTTGTTCGACGGCGACCCGGCGGGGGTACGGGATCCGTATGCCTCTCGACGCGCAACCGCCCCGGCGGCGAGGTACCGTCGGGCACCCGTACAGCGCCCTGAACCTGCGGCTCGTCCTGGCCACCTTCGGGCTGGTCATGTCCGTCGTCTTCGCGGTGCTGCTGTTCCGCGCCGGCCTGCCCCTGCCGGCGTGGCTGTTCGTGCTGCTCGCCGCGGTCGCCGTGGTCGACCTGGTCGTCGTGCAGCGCCGCCGCCGGGCACGCGGCGGCCACCATTCGCTGTTCGAGTAGCCCGTCCGGCCGTTCTTTTCTGGTTGGCACATCGACCGGGTGGGCATGTATCCCGGCATGTCGTGGATCGTGTGGGTGCTGGCCGGCGCCGTCGCGCTGCGGGCCGCTGTCGGGTTGCTGCTGCTGTGGGACCGCCGGACCGGCGCCGCCCCGGCGGTCCGGGCGGCGCGCCGCGCGCCGGAGACCGCCGGCTGAGCGTCGGCGCGGCTCGCCCACGTTCGGGCTGACAGGTGCTATCGACCGGCGGTTATGCCAGGCTGACGGTTGGGTACCACCTCTCCACACCGTGACCCCCCGTTCACGCCAGGGATGGCCGATGTCCGAACCCGTGAGGCGAGCACACGCGCGGCGCACCCCGGTCGAGCGTCGCATGGTGGCCGCGGTCGTTGCGGTCGCGCTCCTGGTCCTGCTGGTGCTGCTGCTGTCGTACTGCGCCGCGACCCGCCCCGGCCGTAACGGCGCCGCCCCCGGCGCCACCGGCACCGCTTCCCCCACCGGCCGCCCCGGCGCCGGCGCCCCGGGAGCCTCGGGCGGCCCGAACGCTTCGGGTGGATCAGGCGCTTCGGGTGGATCGGCCGCTTCCGGTAACGCCGGCCGGACGGCTGCTCCCGGCGGCACCTCGACCGGCGGCGCGACCGGCTCCTCGACGGGCGCGGGCGGCGCGGCAGGCCGCACGTCAGCCCCCGGCGGCGCCCCGACCGGCGCGACCCCCACCGGCGGGCCAACCGCTGGCGGGTCATCCGCCGGCGCGGCGGGCGGCGGATCCTCGGCGGGCGCGGCGGGTGGTGCCAGCGGCGCGGCGGGCGGCGGCAGCTCTGCCGGCACCGGCAGCTCCGCGGGCGTGTCCGGCGCGACGGCCACCGCCGCCCCTCTGACGCCGAGCGGCGCGCCGGGCACCGGCGGCGGTGGCGGCCTCGGCATGCGCAACCCGCTCCTGGCCGGCACCGGCATCGCGCTGCTCCTGGCCGCCGCGGCGCTCGTCGTGTTCCGCCTGCGTCCCGGCGCCCGCTGGCACTGACGTGGAGCCGACGCCTGCCGCGACGCCCCGTACCACGATGCCCGGAGCCGGGACGAGGCTCGTGGCCCGGGTGCGGGACCGCATCGACGCGATGGCACCGCGGCAGCGGCGGCGGGCGCTCGACGCCGTGGCCGCGGTCTGCGCGGTCGCCGGGCTCGCGTTCGTGCTGATCGGCGCCGCGCCGGCCGAGCAGCCGCAGCGCCGCGACGACGCGCTGCGCGCCGCCGGACCGCAGGCCGCCACGCAGGAACCCCTCGGGCCGCCGGCGCCCGCGCCCGCCGTCCGCGTGGGCAGCACCACCGGCACGCCGGAGGCGGGGATGGGGGCGTCGGTGCCCGTACACCTGGAGATTCCGGCGATCGGGGTCAGCACGGCGCTGATGGAGCTCGGGCTCAACGGCGACGGCACGATCGCGGTGCCGCCGCTGCGGGCCGGGGCGCCCGCCGGGTGGTACCGGTACCTGGCCACGCCCGGAGAGGCCGGGCCGGCGGTGATCCTCGGCCACGTCGACACGGCCAGGGACGGACCGGCGGTGTTCTACCAGCTGCGGGACCTGCGGCCCGGGGACGAGGTCAGCGTGCGCCGGGCCGACGGCAGGACCGCGGTGTTCGGCGTGCAGCGGGTCGCGCAGTACCCGAAGTCGCAGTTCCCGTCCGACGAGGTCTACGGCGCCACCGACCGGCCGGTGCTGCGGCTGGTCACCTGCGGCGGCACGTTCGACCGGTTGCAGCGGTCGTACCGCGGCAACGTCGTCGTCTTCGCGACGCTCCTGCGGACCATGTGAGGGCGTGCCCTAGGGTCTGCAGGCGGTCCGGCCGGGGGTACGCGGTCCGTCAGGGTTTGCGGGGGTCGCCGCTCGGCAGCTGCATCGGGGGGCGCTGCGCCGGCAGCTGGGGCCGGCCGTACAGCTCGATCGCCTTCTTCGCGAGCGCCTTCGTGGCGCCGGCGTTGGCGAAGCTGCCGAGGATGATCGCGGCGCCCGGGACGAGCTTGGCGAAGATGCGCTTCGCGGCGCGGATGCCGGCCATCTGCGCGAGCTTCAGGCCGAGACGCATCAGCATCTGGTTCACCGGCCGGCGCTTGTCCGGCAGCAGCGTCTCGATTCCCTGCCGCCCCCGCGCGACCTGCAGCGCGGCGCGGGCCGTGTCGGTGTACTTGTGCACGCCCTGCAGCACGAGCAGTTCGATCGCCCGCTCGGGGTCGGCCGGGTTGCGCCCGTAGATGACGGCGATGAGCAGCACCATCTTCGCCTGCGTCCAGGCCAGGACCCCGACGTCGAGGACCGCGCCGGCCAGGCCGACGGCACCGGACACCGCACCGGACAGCCGCGCGTGGTTGGTGTACCGGTAGACCACCATGCTGGCGAGCGCGTCCGGCGGCGCCCCGGGGTTCATGGCGCGCAGCTTCTGCAGCTCGATGACCATCTTCGGGCCGATCCTGGTGACGGCCTCGATCGCGAGGTGCTCGGGCGCGTACTCGGGGTCGGCGCGCATCTTCTGCCACAGCCCGGGCGGCGGACCGTCGTCGACCCCGTCCGGCGACGGCGGAACTGTACCGGCGCCCGGCACCTCACTGGATCCTGCGGACCCCTGCCCGGGCCAGACCGGCGGCGCCTGACCGGCTCCGGACACGGGCGCCACGTACGGTGCCGACGGCGGCGCGGCCGGCGGGGCGGATGGCGCAACAGGCGGGGCAGACAACGCAACCGCCGGGACGGACGGCGCGAAAGGGGCAGCGGGTGGCGCGGACGGCGACTGACCGGCCCCGGGCACGGACGCCGCGACAGGCGGCGCGAGCGGCGGCTGAGCGACCCCGCCTGCGGACGGCGGCCGGCCTTCCCCCGGCGCTGCGTGCGCCTGGCCGGCCCCGGGCGCTGTGTGCGCCTGGCCGGGCCACAGGGGCGACGGTTCGGTGGTGCCCGGGGTGCGCTGCGGCCCCTGGTCGGCGTGGTCGGGGCTCGGCTGCGGCACGTCGGTCACACAGAGACTGTAGGAGATCCCCACAACCCCACGACAGATCAGCGACCGATCCGCACCCGTCGCTGCGGCGACCGGCAGGCCCTGAACCGGCCAGAAACTGCCTGCGGCGGCGGGCGGGGCGCCGGTAGGGTGCGGCGCGTGGCAGACATGGTGCAGGGCAGCGTCGCGCCCGGGTTCGAGGCCGTCCGTGCGACGTTCGAGAAGCTGTTCGCCTCCGGGGCGGAGACAGGGGCGTCGGTCGCGGCGTACGCGGGTGGCACCCTGGTCGTGGACCTGTGGGGCGGCTGGGCCGATGCCGCGCGGACCCGGCCGTGGCAGGCGGACACGCTGGCGACGGTGTTCTCCGCGGGCAAGCCGGTCGCCGCGCTCGCCGTGCTGCGCCGGGTCGCCGACGGGCGGATCGACCTGGACACGCCGATCGCGGCGTACTGGCCGGCGTTCCCGCACCCCGGGGCGACGGTCCGGCACGCCCTCGCCCATCAGGCAGGGATACCCGCCGCCCGCGTTTCGGATATTTCCGAAATTCTAGATGCATCACGGTTCGCGGCGGCGATCGCGGCGACGCCCCTCGAGTGGGAGCCGGGCACGGCCTTCGGTGAGCACGCGCTCACGTACGGCACCATCCTCGGTGAGATCCTGCGCGGCGCCACCGGCGAGACGGTCGGCGAGGTCGTGCGCACGTTCGGCCTGGACGTCCACTTCGGACTGCCGGAGGCGGAGCAGCGGCGCTGCGCCGAGGTGGAGCACGCCACCCCCGACTGGCCGCAGCGGCAGCTGCAGGGCCACGGCGAGCTGTGGTCCCGGGCGCTCGGCCCGGCCGCCCTGCTCGCCACCGAGGTCGTCAACGGCCCGCTGTGGCGCGGCGGCGAGCTGCCCGCGGTGAACTGCCACGCCACCGCGCGCGGCTTGGCCGCCTCCTACACCCGCCTGCCCGAGCTGCTGCCCGCGCCGCTGCTGGCGGAGGCGACCGGCCCGCAGGCGGTCGGCTTCGACCGGCTGCTGGAGGAGGACGCGACCTGGACCCTCGGCTGGCGCCGCGACGGCGCCTGGTTCGGCATGGGCGGCATCGGCGGCTCGTCCGCCGGCACTGATGCGGCCATCGGGTACACCCTCGCCTACGTCACCCGCCGCCTCGGCGACCACGACCGCGGCAGCGCCATGTACGACGCCGTCGAGGCCGCGCTGGCCGCCCGCGGCTGAGCGCATCGCCCATATTCGCGGCAATTGTCCGTTGAGTTTCCCGGCGCGGGTGCAACGCGGAGGGTTTTGCGAGACGTCTTCGTGTGGGTAGCGTTCGCCACGGGGAGGGTGCAGATCATGCTGAGTCGTCGAAGGATGCTGGCCACCGGTGCGGGGGTCGCCGCCGGGATCGCCGGAGCCGCCGTGCTGACCGGTTGCTCCGACGGGGGCAAGAAGACCGGCGCGGCCGCGGGCACGACCGGCGGCGAGGGTGGCGGCGGCCCGCAGCCGGCGAAGCTCACCATCACGCCCGCCGCGGACAGCAAGGACGTCGCCCCGTCCAGCCCGGTCACCGTGGCGATCGAAAACGGCACCCTCGAGTCCGTCGCGGTCGCCGCCGGCACCAAGACCCTGGCCGGCACACTTGCCGAGGACAAGCACAACTGGCAGTCCACGGGCACGCTCGCGTACGGCCAGACGTACACCGTCACGGTCACCGGCGTCGACACCGCCGGCACCGCGGTGAACCAGACCGCGACCTTCACCACGCTGAAGCCTGCCGGCACCGTGTCGATCACGTTCCAGGCCAACCCGATGCTCGCGTTGAAGAACGGCGGCACGTACGGTGTCGGCCAGCCCGTCATCGTCTTCTTCAACAAGGCCGTCACCAACAAGGACGCCGTCGAGCAGGCGATGCAGGTCACCACGTCGCCCGCCGTCGAGGGCAAATGGCACTGGGTCAGCAGCCAGAGCGCGCACTGGCGCCCCGAGAAGTACTGGACCCCCGGCACCACCGTCAAGGTCAGCGCCAACCTGCTCGGCGTCGACATCGGCAAGGGTGTGTACGGCGGCGGCAACGCCTCGGCGAGCTTCTCCATCGGCAAGTCCCGCATCGCGATCGCCGACTCCACCACCAAGCAGATGGAGTGCTACGTCGACGGCCAGATGGTACGCAAGATCCCCTGCAGCATGGGCAAGGGAGGCAAGGGCGCCATCGGCTCCAAGGGCGAGAAGATCGACTACCTGACCGCCAGCGGCGTGCACGTGCTGATGACGAAGGAACCCCTCGTCACCATGAGCTCCGCCAGCTACGGCGTGACCAACAAGAACGACCCGAACTACTACGAGGAGAAGATCCGGCTCGCCTGCCGCATCTCCCTCTCGGGCGAGTACGTGCACCTCGCCGACTGGAACATCCCCAAGCACGGCAAGGAGAACACCTCGCACGGCTGCATCAACATCGCCCCGGACCACGCGAAGTGGTTCTACGACACCTTCGACGTCGGCGACGTCGTCGAGGTCCGCAACACCCCGAAGCAGCTGACCCTCACCGACGGCCTGGGCGACTGGAACGTCCCGTACGCCGAGTGGTGACCCACCCGCTCCCTTTTCCGATTTTCCGGAAATGTCGGTCACAGCCGCGATGCGGCGCCGAGAATCATGCGGTGCGGGGGATGCGGGTGCTCGTCACCGGGGACGGGCGGTGGCGGCTGGAGGTCCGGGCGAGAGGCGTCGACGTGTACGACCGCGGCGCCCAGAACAACCGCCGGACCAGGGTGGGCGCGCTCGTGCTGCGGCAGGCCGACCTCGACCGGGCCGTGCGCTACCTGCTCGACCAGGGCGCCGACATCGACACCCTGCACGAACGCTGACCACCGCACACCGGACCGACCTCGCGCCGGCCGGTACATCAGCCGCAACGGCCGCCACCACGACGGACCACGACGGACCATGCCACGCCGGACCACGCCACGCCGGGTCATGGTCGACGACCTCGACGCGGTCCCGCCACGGTTACCGGCCGCCGGCCACCCGCAGGATCGTGCCGGTCGTGTACGACGCCGCGGGGCTCAACAGCCACGCGATCGCCTCGGCGACCTCGGCCGGCTCGCCGGGGCGGCCGAGCGGGGCGCCGGGGCCGGCCCGTTCGGCGCGGCCCGGGTCGCCGGACACGGCGTGGATCTCGGTGCGGATGATGCCGGGGGCGACGCCGTTGACCCGGATGCCGGCCGGGCCGAGCTCCTTCGACAGGCCGATCGTGAGCGTGTCGAGGGCGGCCTTGCTGGCGGCGTAGTGGATGTACTCCCCGGGGCTGCCGAGCGTCGCGGCGGCGGAGGAGACGTTGACGACGGCGCCGCCGCGGGGCAGGACCCGGGCCGCCTCGCGGGCGCACAGGAACGCGCCGATGATGTTGACGTCCACGACCCGGCGCAGGTCGGCGGTGGCCAGCTCGGCGAACGGGCCGATCGTGGAGGTGGTGCCGGCGTTGTTGACCAGGCCGGTGACCGGGCCGAGCTCGGTGGCGGCGGTCGCGAAGAGCCGCGCGACGTCCTCCTCGACGGCGGTGTCGGCCCGCACGGCGACGGCGGCCCCGCCGGCGCCGGTGATCGCGGCGACGACCGCCTCGGCCGCCTCGGCGGCGTGCTGGTACCCGACGGCGACGCGGTGCCCGTCGGCGGCCAGGCGCTCGGCGGTCGCGGCGCCGATACCGCGGCTGCCCCCGGTGACGACAGTGACGAGGTCCACGGTCACGATGGTAGGTCCGCGCGGGAGTGCGGCAGCTGCCAACCGGAAAGGTCGGGGCCGAGCGGGACGACGCCCGACGGGTTGATGTCGCGGTGGACCTCGTAGTAGTGCCGCTTGATGTGCTCGAAGTCCACCGTGTCGCCGAAGCCCGGGGTCTGGAACAGGTCGCGGGCGTAGTCCCACAGCACGGGCAGCTCGGTGAGCTTGTGACGGTTGCACTTGAAGTGGCCGTGGTACACCGCGTCGAACCTGACCAGGGTGGTGAACAGCCGGATGTCGGCCTCGGTGAGCTGGCCGCCGACGAGGTACCGGCGGGTCGACAGCCGCTGCGACAGCCAGTCGAGCCGGTCGAACAGCCGCTCGTAGGCGGACGAGTACGCCTCCTGCGTGCCGGCGAACCCGGCCCGGTAGACGCCGTTGTTGACGTCGCGGAAGACGACGTCGTTGACCTCGTCGATCTCGGCGCGCAGGTGCTCCGGGTACAGCTGCGGCGCACCGGGCCGGTGGAACTCGGTCCACTCGGTGGACAGGTCGAGGGTGATCTGGGCGTAGTCGTTGGTGACGACCTGGCCGGTGGTGACGTCCACCACGCACGGCACGGTGATGCCGCGCTCGTACCCGGGGAACCGCGCGAAATACGCGTCCTGGATGCGCTCGATGCCCAGCACCGGGTCGCGGCCGCCGGGGTCGAGGTCGAACGTCCAGCTGCGCTGGTCGTGAGTGGGGCCGCAGACGCCCATCGACAGCACGTCCTGCAGCCCGAGCAGCTCCCGGACGATGATCGCCCGGCTGGCCCAGGGGCAGGCCCGGCTCACCACCAGGCGGTAGCGGCCGGGCTCGACCGGGTAGCCGTCGCGGCCGTCGGCGGTGATGCGGGTCGTGATGTAGCGCTGGTCCCGCTGGAATTCGCCGGTCGACCGGTAGGCACCCATGCGTCCTATCCTGCCACCGCCGCGTACCGCTGCGCCGGGTCCGCGGTGAGAGACCGCTTGGCGCCGCGGGACGCGTCGTCGGCGAGGACCTCGTCGCGGTCCTGCTCGACCGCGTCGAAGAGCTGCGCGGCGACCGCCTCGGGGCTGATCTTCGGCGCGGTGACCGCGGCGGTCATGTCGGTGTCGACGTAGCCGACGTGCAGGCCGGTGACGCCGATGCCCTGCGGGGCGAGCTCGAGGCGCAGCGCGTCGCTGGCCGACCACAGGGCCGCCTTGGTGGTGCTGTACGACCGCCCGAGCGCGACCCAGGACAGCGCGGAGTGCACGTTGACGATCCGGCCGCCGCCGTTGGCGAGCAGCTGGGGCACGAACGCGCGGGTCACCTGGATGGGGCCGTAGAAGTTGGTCTCGAACTCGCGGCGCACCTCGTCGAGGTCGCCGGTGAGCAGGCTCGCGCCGACGTAGATGCCGGCGTTGTTGATCAGGACCGTGACGTCGCCGGTCTGCTCCGCGGCACGGCGGGCCGACTCGGGGTCGGTGACGTCGAGGGCGACGGCGTGCACGTCCGGCGCGGTGACCGTGCGCGGGTCGCGGGCGGCGGCGTACACCTTGCGGGCGCCGCGGGCGACCGCCTCCGCCGCGAGGGCCTTGCCGATGCCCCGGTTGCCGCCGGTGACCAGGACGACCGCCTGCTTGAGATCCATGTCGGGCTCCTCCGCTCAGGACCGAAAACCGATCGGTTTCCGGCTGCCCCGCAACCATAAACCGATCGGTTTATCATTGGCGTGTGACCTCCCCTACACGTGACCGTCTCTTGCGCGCCGCCGCCGACCTGTTCTATGCCGAGGGCGTCGGCGCGGTCGGCGTCGAGCGCCTGTGCCAGACCGCCGGGGTGTCGAAGCGGTCGATGTACCAGCTGTTCGCCACCAAGGACGACCTGGTCGCCGAGGCGCTGCGAGTGCACGGCCCGGCGACCGTCGCGCACTACTTCGCGCCGGCGGACGCCGAGCTCGGCCCGCGCGAGCGCGTCCTGCACGTCTTCGACGTGCTGGAGGAGCAGGCCGGCACGCCGGGCTTCCACGGCTGCCCGTTCGCCAACACCACGATCGAGCTGCACGACGCGTCACACCAGGCCAGCCGGGTCGCGTGGGAGTTCAAGCAGCAGCTGGAGGCGTACTTCCAGCGGCAGGCGGCCCTGCTCGGCGCCCGCGACCCGGGGCAGCTCGGCACGCAGCTGCTGATGCTGTTCGACGGCGCCTCGGTCCGCGCCGTCATGCGCGGCGGCGGCATCGACGGCGTCGCCACCCGCACCGCCGCCATGCTGCTGGACGCCGCCACCTGACGGACGCCGGCCATTACCTCGCAGGTCATCGACACGGTTACGGCCCACCGGCGAGGATCACCGGCATGACGGCATACGCACTGGCCCACCTGCACACCCCGAACCTGCACGAGGACGTCCTGGTCTACCTGGAGCGCATCCAGGCGACCCTCGACCCGTTCGGCGGCACGTTCCTCGCCCACGGCCCGGACGTCGAGGTCCGCGAGGGCGAGTGGCCCGGCACGGTCGTGCTCATCGCGTTCCCCGACAAGGACGCGGTCCGCGCCTGGTACGACTCCCCCGCCTACCAGGCGATCCTGCCACTGCGCACCGACCACATCGCGGGCTCGGCGATCCTGTTCGACGGCGTGCGCCCCGGCCACGACCCGGCGAAGATGGCCGCCGCGATCCGCGCCTCGCGTCCCTGATTGATCCGGCGTATACAGTTTGTCGCGTGTCCGTGGATCGAATCGACACCAGCGTCGCGCACCCGGCCCGGCGGTACAACTACTGGCTCGGCGGCAAGGACAACTTCGCCGCCGACCGGGCCTCCGCCGACGCCATCGCCGCGGCCTGGCCCAGCGCGCCGATCGCGGCCCGGGAGAACCGGCGCTTCCTCGGCCGTGCCGTCCGGTTCCTCGCCGGCGAGGCCGGCATCCGCCAGTTCCTGGACATCGGCACGGGTCTGCCCACGGCCGGCAACACCCACGAGGTCGCCCAGGCGATCGCCCCGTCGGCGCGGGTGGTGTATGTCGACAACGACCCGATGGTCATGGTCCACGCCCGGGCACTGCTGACCAGTGCCCCGGAGGGCGCCACCGCCTACCTGGAGGCGGACCTGCGCGACCCGGGGCACATCCTGGCCCACCCGGACCTGCGCGCCACGCTGGACTTCACCCAGCCGGTCGGCCTGATGCTCGTCGCCGTGCTGCACTTCATCCACGGCGAGGGCGCCGCCCAGCCGATCGTGCGCGAGCTGCTGGCGGCCCTGCCCCGGGGCAGCTACCTGGTGGCCAGCAACGCCACCAAGGACTTCCTGCCGCCGCAGATCGCCGAGGTGTACGACCGGATGCTCGCCGCCGGCCAGACCGACATCTGGCCCCGGACCCGCACGGAGTTCGGCGCCCTGTTCGACGGGCTGCAGCTGGTGGAGCCGGGTGTCGTCGCGGCCCACGAGTGGCGCCCCGACGACCCCGACCCGTCGCTCACCCCGGCCGACGTCTCGGTCTACGCCGCCGTCGGCCAGATGCCGTGACGACTACTCGACAGTCAGGTCGACCTGGTTGGTGTAGAAGGCGACCCGCTTCGCGATCGGCTCGACGGCCGGGTAGGGCGTCTCGTAGGTCCAGATCACGTTGGTGAGCTCGCGGTCCGCGGTGACGACGCTGTAGTAGGAGGCGTCGCCCTTGTACGGGCAGTGCGTCGAGTGCTCCGTGCGGCGCAGCAGCGACTGGTCCACGTCGTCGAGCGGCAGGTAGTACACCGGCGGGTAGGTCGACTCCTGCAGCGTCAGCGCGTCGGTGCTGTCGGCGACGGTGACCCCGTCGACGCGGACGGTGACACGGCGGTCGGTCGGGGTGACGGTGATCGGGTGGTCGGGCCCTGGGATCTTCATAACCCCGACGCTAGCTCGCTCTCAGGTGACCGGCCGGTCGGCGAGCAGCCGGTCGACGCAGCGCCGCGCCAGGTCCGGGGTCAGGGTCCAGGGCAGGACCGCGTCACGGTCCCCCGCGCCGCCCGGCGCGAGTTCACCGCCGCGATCCCCGTGCACCTGGCCAGCTGGATGTTCGCGGGCCTGTTCATGGGGCTCGCCCCGACGATCGTGCGCGACATCTTCCACCTCGACAGCGGCCTGCTCAACGGCGCCACCGCGTTCCTGCCGCCCGCGTCGGCCGCCGTTGCCGGGTACGTGCTGGGCCGCCAGCACCCGCGCCGCACCATCCAGTTCGGCGGCGCCGCCGTGCTGCTCGGCGCCGCGGTCGTGCTCACCGGCATCGGCACCGTCACGCTGCCCCTGGTGTGGGCCGGCGGGATCGTCGGCGGGGCCGGGTTCGGCGCCACGTTCTCCGGGGCGCTGCGCGCCGTCGGTCCCCTCGCCGAGAGCCACCAGCGGGCCGGGCTGTTCGCCGCGGTGTTCCTCGTCGCGTACCTGTCCTTCGGGCTGCCGGCGATCGTCGCCGGGCAGCTCGTCGCCCCGCTCGGCCTGCTCACCACGGTCGTGCTCTACGGCGCCGCGATCCTCGCCGCGGCGGCGGCCGGGCTGCTGACCCAGTGGCGGCTGGGCCGCCCGGCGTAAACCCTTCAGGTCCCCGGCGGCGGTGCCGATGGGGACACGACCGGCCCGCCGAGCGGAGGAGCACGCATGAACGTCGGCCAGATCGCCTCGTCCATCACCTTCAGCGTCCCGCCCGCCGGCCGCGGCGTCGACCCGGCCGCCGCACAGGCGCAGGTCAACGCCCAGGCCGACACGCTGGGCGCGCTCATGGGCAGCCGGCACAACACCGCCGTGGCCAACAGCGTCTCCGACGGCAGGGGCGTCGACATCTACGTGTAGGGACTACATTCTGTCGGATGAATCGGCGGGAGATCAGCGACGCGGTGTTCGACGTCGGATGGCGGTACGTCCTCGGCACTCTCATGACAACGGTGCCGGTCGGCTCCGTCGGGCAGGCGGCGCAGGTCGCGGCCCGGTGCGCGGCCGCCGCCGGCGAGGACGCCGACGGGCACCTGTGGCTCGACCTGCGCGCCGACCACGTACACCTGAGCCTGCAGACGATCGGCGCGGGCCGGCCCGGCGAGCGGGACATCGCGCTCGCCCGGGCCCTGACCGCGGCGCTGCGCGAGGCCGGCCTCACCACCGTCCCGGCGGCCGGGCGCGCCGTCCAGCTCCTGGAGATCGCCGTCGACGCCCTCGACATCCCCGCGGTCCGCCCGTTCTGGAAGGCGGTCCTCGGCTACGAGGACGAGCCCGGCGCGGCCACCGACCCGGGCGCGGCGGTCGCCGACCCGCACCGGCTCGGCCCGACCGTGTGGTTCCAGCAGATGACCGAGCCGCGCGCCGAGCGCAACCGGATCCACCTCGACATCAGCGTCCCGCACGACGCGGCCGCCGACCGGATCGCCGCCGCCCTCGCCGCCGGCGGCGTGCTGGTGTCGGAGGCGGCGGCGCCCGCGTACTGGATCCTCGCCGACGCCGAGGGCAACGAGGTCTGCGTCACCACCTGGCAGGGCCGCGACTGACGACCGCGGTCACCGAGGACGCCGGCCACGACCCCTCACGGCGCTTCCAGCGCCCCGTCCGGCCGGCGTACCACGGCCGCCCAGCGGTCGAACAGGAACTTCGTCGGCGGGTACTTCGCGGCCTCGACCTCGTCGACATCGACGCCCCAGCCCGGCCGCTCCGACGGGTACATGTAGCCCTTCACCACGTCGGGGCAGCCGGGGAACACGTCGTAGGTGGCCTCGTTGTACTCGTGCGACTCCTGGTAGCCGAACGCGTGGCTGGAGATGTCGACGGCGAGGTTCGCCGCGACGCCGACCGGCGACACGTCGGCCGGGGAGTGGAACGCGGTCCGCACGCCGCACAGCTCGGCCAGGGCCGCCAGCTTCCGGGTCGGGGTGAGGCCGCCGACCGCGGACGTGTGCAGCCGGATGAGGTCGACACCGCCGTCGCGGATGAGCCGGGCCGCCTCCGCGACCGAGCCGACCTGCTCCCCCACCGCGAGGGGCACGGGCGCGGCGGCGCGGATCTCCGGCAGCCGGTCGTACAGCTCCGACGGGATCGGGTCCTCCAGGAACGACAGTCCGAACGGCTCCAGCGCCCGCGCCAGGACCACCGCCTGCTTCGGGGTGAGCCGGCTGTGCACGTCGTACATGAGGTTCACGCCGGTGCCGAGCCGCTCCCGGGCGGCGGCGAACAGCGACGGGGTGCCGCGCAGGTAGCGCTCCGGGTCCCAGCCGTCCGGGTTCGGCGAGTCCGGGTAGTGCCCGCCGGTGCCGGGCGCGCCGTAGCTGCCGAGCCCGGGCTCCGCGCGCTGCAGGCGGATGCAGCGGTACCCGAGCGCGATGAGCCGCTCCGCCTCGTCGAGCACCTCGGCGGTGCCGGCGCCGGAGGCGTGTGTGTACACCTCGACGCCGCCGCGGACCCGGCCGCCGAGCAGCTCGTGGACCGGCAGCCCGGCGCGCTTGCCCGCGATGTCCCACAGCGCCTGGTCCAGCCCCGACAGGGCGTTGTTGAGCACCGGCCCGTTGCGCCAGTACGACGAGTAGTGCACCGTGCGGGTGATGTCCTCGATGTCGGCCGGGTGCCGACCGACGGCGAGCGGCCCGACGTGCTCCGCCACCGCGGCTGCGACCGCCGCGTAGCGCTGCGTGAAGGTCGCGCACCCCAGCCCGTAGAGCCCCGGCTCCGACGTCTCGACCTTCACCACGACGAGCGGCAGGCCCTCCGGCGCGGTCACGATCGGGCGGACCGCGGTGATGCGCAGCCCGGCGGCGGGCCGGCCACGGCGGGACGGACTCGGGCAGACCGCCACCGGGGCCCAGCAACCGGTTCGGGTCGTGCACGGCGAAACCTCCAGTGCCTGCGGTCGCTCATGATCCGGCGATCATGTGTGCGCTAACGTTACGCCCGTGCACGCGCCCGAAGCAGACTCCCGGCCGGTGTGGGTCCTCGAGATCGGGGGCAGCCACGTCACCGCCGCCGGCGTGCTGCTGGACGACCGGCAGGTGATCCAGCGCCGACGCCACCCCCTCGACCCCGCGCTCGACGCGGACGGCATCGTCGACGCCCTCGCCGGCGCGGCGAAGCTGCTCGACGCGGACCCCGGGGACCGCTGGGCGATCGCGATGCCGGGCCCGTTCGACTACCGCACGGGCGTCTCCCGGCACGAGGGCGTCGGCAAGTTCGACAGCCTGCACGGCGTCGACCTGCGCGCCGCGCTCGCCGCGGCGATCCCCGCCGACCCGGCCGCGTTCACGTTCGTCAACGACGCCGACGCGTTCCTGCTCGGCGAGTGGGTCGACGGCGCCGCCAAGGGCGCGGGCCGCTGCGTGGCCATCACCCTCGGCACCGGCATCGGCTCGGCGTGGCTCGCCGACGGCAGCGTCGTCACCACCGGCCCCGACGTGCCGCCGGAGGGCGAGGTGCACTTCTGCACCATCGACGGGGTGGAGCTGGAGGACGTCGTGTCCGACCGGGCGCTGATCCGGGCGTACCGGGAGGCCACCGGCGTCGACGTCGACGGCATGCGCGGCCTCGCCGCCCGGGCCCGCGAGCTGGACGCCGCCGCGCAGACCGTCATCGACACCGCGTTCGGCGCGCTCGGGCGGCTGCTGACGCAGTGGCTGACCCGTTTCGGCGCCGAGGTGGTCGTGTTCGGCGGGTCGATGACCGGCGCCTGGGACCTGATCGAGCCGGCGCTGGCGCTGCGGCTGCCGGCCAGGCCGGTGTCGGACACGGAGCACGCCGCGCTGGTGGGGGCGGCCTGGGCCGCCGCCCACCCGGCCGCAGCGGCGTACTGACCCCGGCCGGCACCGCCCACCCGGCCGCGACTGCGCACTGACCCCGGCCGGCACCGCCCACCCGGCCGCGACTGCGCACTGACCCGGCCGCCCCCGTTCCGGCGGGGCCGCGCGCGGCCTCGCTACAGCAGGCCGCGCAGGTACGCGAGGTTGTCCGCGGTCCGCTGCGCCAGCGGCACGGCGGTGGAGAAGTCCTCCAGGGTGACCCAGCCGTCGTAGCCGTGCGCGACGAGCGCGGCGAGGTACCGCCCGACGTGCGCCTGCCCGGTGCGCAGCGGCGCCCAGTCGTGGGCCCAGGTGACGGTGCCGTCGGCGGCGGTGTCCACCGGGCGCCAGGCGACGTTCTTCACGTGGACGTGCTGCAGGTAGGGCCCGAGCAGCTCGAACGCGGCCCGGTGGTCCTCGTGGCCCTCGATGACCAGGTTGCCGAGGTCGTGGATGACGCCGACGTGGCGCGGGTCGAACCCGTCGAGCAGGCGCATCGCGGCGGACGCCGAGGACACGATCGTCTCGTGGTGCAGCTCGACCAGGATGGTGACGCCGTGCCGGGCGGCGAGCCCGGTCGCCCACTCCAGGTCCTTGCGGGTCGCGTCGAACAGGTCGGGGTAGCGGCCGGTCGACAGCAGCGGCATGGCGACCCGGACCCGGCCGGCGCCGAGGGTCGCGGTGGCGGCCAGGAGCCGGGCGACGTCGTCGTGCTCGAAGCTGCGGGCGTAGCCGCCGATGCCGGAGAACTCCAGGCCGGCGCCGCGGGTCAGGGCGGCGATCCGCGGCAGGTCCGCCTCCAGGCCGGTGAGCGGCCAGGTGGCGCGGTTGCCCTTCCAGAAGCCGGGCACCGGGGCGTCGTCCTGGTCGACGACGCGCCACTCGACGCCGTCCCAGCCCTGCGCGGCGAGGTGCCGCACGGCCTCGTCCGGGGTCCATTCCGGGGTCGACGCGGTGAAGACCGAGAACCTCACGCCTGTTCCTCCTCAGCTGACGGTGGCGGTGCCACCCAGGTCACCTCGGGCCGCACGTCGTCGTGGACGCCGTCGAGGACCTGGTCGAACAGCACCGGGCGGCCGAGGGTGGCCGCCACGTACACGGCCCGCACCGTGGCGAGGGCGAGCAGGCCGTCGGCCACCCGCACGCCCGGCGGGCGCCGCTCGTCGATGGCCTCGACGAGGTCCTGGTACTGGCGCAGGTGCCCGAGCACGAACCCGTCGGCGGGCTTCGGCGCGCCGTACAGGTCCTCGGCGGCGACCAGGGCGCGGGTCTGCACGGCGGCGGGGTCGGGGCTGTCGGCGCTGTGGAAGTACTCAAGCTGGTCGTCGTGCAGGACGGCGGAGCCGCGGGTGCCGTGCAGCTGCAGCCGGACCGGCAGTCCCGGGTGGGCGCTGGTGGAGGCGTGCAGCACAGCCAGGGCGCCGCCGGCGAAGCGCAGCGTGGCGACGGCGAGGTCCTCGACCTCGATCCGGTCGTGGGCGACCCGGGCGGTGCGCGCGGTGACCTCGACCGGCGGGCCGAGCAGGGCGAGCATCTGGTCGACGAGGTGGATGCCCTGGTTGGCCACGGCGCCGCCGCCGTCGAACGCCCAGGTGCCGCGCCAGTCGGCGGAGTCGTAGTAGGCCTGGTCGCGCCACCACGGCATGGACACCACGGCGGAGGTGAGCCGGCCGAGCCGGCCGTCGTCCGCGGCGCGGCGCACGGCGACCATCGCCGGGTCGAAGCGGTGCTGGCTGACCACGGCGCAGGCCAGGCCGCGGGCCTCGGCCGCCAGGGCGACCTTGGCGAAGGCCCGGGCCTTGGCCAGCGACACGTCGAGGGGTTTCTCGACGAGCAGGTGCGCGCCGGCGCGCAGGGTCTCCTCGGCGGCCTCGACGTGCAGCCCGCTGGGGGTACAGATGGCGACGAGGTCGACCTGCTCGGCGGCGAGCGCGGCGCCGAGCGTGCGGTGGCACGACGGGCCGGGGTCGTCGCGGCCGGCCGCGGTGTCGGCGGCCCTGTCGGCGCCATGGCCGGACCCGGCGATGGCGGCGGTGATGCGGGCGGCGAGGGCGGTGTTGGCGGCGTCGACGGCGTCGACGAGGGCCACGATCCGCAGCCTCGGATGGCGCAGGACGGCGTCGGCGTGGTTGCCGCCGATGATGCCGCTGCCGACGATCGCCACGTTGATCAGGTCTGTCATTTCACTCCCCCGGCGGTCAGGCCGCCGACCAGGAACCGTTGGAACACGAGGTACAACACCACCACCGGCAGCGCGCAGATGAGCGCGGAGGCCATCAGCTGCCCGTAGATCGGGATGGCGCCGCCCTCCTGGGTGGCGCCGAACACCTGCAGGGCGACCGCGACGGTACGGCTGTCGGGGCTGGTCATGACGGAGGCGAACAGCACGTCGTTCCAGCCGAGCAGGAACGCGAAGATGCTCGCCACGACGAGGCCGGGCCAGCTGAGCGGGATGATGATCGAGCGCAGGATCCGCCAGGACGAGGCGCCGTCGAGGCGGGCGGCCTCGTCGAGCTCGGCGGGGGTCAGCACGAAGAGCAGCAGCACGGCGACGACCGCCGCCTGCACCGGTCGCGGCAGCAGCCGCTGCACGTCAGTCCTCATGCCGGTTCAGCCTCACCGCGCGCAGGTACACCGACAGCGGGATCGCGACCAGCACCAGCGACAGCACGGCCATGGCGGCGCTGAGCCCGAACCGGAAGTTCTGGAAGCTCTCCACGTAGGTGAGCACCGGCAGCACCTCCACGTCGTGCGGGGCGGGCACCCCGAACAGCACGTACGGCAGCGTGAAGCTGTTGAGGTTGTGCAGGAACGCGATGATCAGCGCGAGCGCCAGGACCCCGCGCAGGTGCGGCAGGACGACGTGGCGCAGCTTCGCCCACCAGTCGGCGCCGTCCAGCGCGGCGGCCTCGTGCACCTCCTCGCTGATGCTCTGCAGGCCGGACGCGGCCAGCAGGTACAGCAGCGGCCACGACGTCCACAGCTGCACCACGACGAGGGTCCAGTAGCTGTTGGGCCCGTTGAGCCACAGGTGCTGCTCGCCGAGGACCGACTTCTGCCACCCGCCGCTGACCACGCTCACCGCCCCGATCGAGCAGGCCGGGCGGGTCGCGGTGTCGATGCTGCTGTCGCGCCTCGACCCGAGCGCCCCGGCGATGCGCCAGTCGGTGATGCTGCCCGTGCACCTGACCGTCCGCGGCTCCACCGGCCCCCGCCACACCCGCTGACCCACCGGCGGCCCGCCCGCACCGGCCGGCCGGCCGCACCGCGGTACACCTGCCGCCGGGTCAACGCGTGAGACGGCCCAGGATCGCGGAGGCGACGGCGACCGCCACGGCGGCGGAGCCGGCCAGGACGCCGAAGTCCAGCAGCAGCCGGGCGGGCGTGCCGATGAGCAGGCCGCGCAGCGCCTCCACCTCGTAGCTGAGCGGGTTGACGTGGTTGAGCACGCGCAGCCAGCCGGGCATGACCGACACCGGGTAGAGGGCGTTGGAGGCGAAGAACAGCGGCATGATGATCGCCTGCCCGATGCCCATCATCCGGTCGCGCTTGAGCACCAGGCCGGCGAGGGTGATGGACAGGCAGCAGAAGAACGCCGAGCCGAGCACGAGCACGGCGGCGACGCCGAGCAGGTGCAGCGGGTTGAGGTCCAGCCCGACACCGAGCAGCGCGGCGAGCACCACGACGACCAGGGCCTGGGTGAGGGCGCGCACCCCGGCGGCGAACGCCTTGCCGGTCACCAGCGCGGCCCGCGGCGTCGGCGTGACCATGAGCTTGGCCAGGACGCCGGCGTCGCGCTCCCAGATGATGTGGATGCCGTAGAAGATCGACACGAACAGCGCCGACTGGGCCAGGATGCCCGGGGCGAGGAAGTCCAGGTAGGGCACACCGCCGGTGGGGATGACATGCAGCCGGGTGAACGTCTGGCCGAAGACCAGCAGCCACAACGCCGGCTGCACGGCCCGGGTGACCACCTCGGTCCGGTCGCGCCGCAGCTTCTGCAGCTCCACCAGGCACAGCGCGGCCGTGCGGGAGGCCAGCAGGCGCAGCGGCTCAACGGGCGCGGCGAGCGGCACGGACATCCTTGAACCCTCCCCCGTCGAGGTCGTCGCCGGTGTACTCGCGGAACACGTCGTCGAGGTTCGCCTCGCCGCCATCGCCGCCGCCATCGAGTGACGCGACCAGCGCCGCCGGCGTGTCCAGGGCGCGGATCCGGCCGCGGTGCATGAGCGCGACCCGGTCGCAGTGCGCCGCCGCCTCCTCCATGTAGTGGGTGGTGACCAGGACGGTCATGCCGGTGCGGGCACGGGTCTGGTGGATGCGGTCCCACACCCCGGCCCGGGCGACCGGGTCCAGGCCGATCGTCGGCTCGTCGAGGACCAGCAGCCGCGGCGCGCTGACCAGGGCCTGCGCCAGCTCCAGGCGGCGGATCATGCCGCCGGAGTAGGTGCCGGCCGGCCGGTCGGCGGCGTCGGTGAGGCCCATCGCGTCGATGACCTCGGCGGTGCGCTCGCGGCGGTGCGCCCGCGGCACGTCGAACAGCCGGGCGAACAGTGCGACGTTCTCCCGGCCGCTGAGCGCGGGGTCGGCGGACAGCGCCTGCGGCACGTAGCCGATCAGCCGCCGCACCGCCATCCTGCGGCGGCGCACGTCCTGGCCGAACACCTCGACCGTGCCGGCCTGCGGCGGCAGCAGCGTGGTGAGCACCCGGATCGTGGTCGTCTTGCCGGCGCCGTTCGGCCCGAGCAGGCCGAAGACCTCCGCCTCACGCACCACCAGGTCCAGCCCGTCGACGGCGACGGTCTCCTTGAACCGGTGCCGCAGGCCGGCGATGCGCACGGCCGGTCCGCTGGGTTCCACCCGGCCAATATAGCTCGTTAGCCGGGCTAATGATCCTCGCGACGGGGCCGGGCCCGGCCCCGTACTACTGCGCGCCGGCGACCGGCGGCGACTCCCGCCAGCCGCGCGCGTAGACGACCGCGAGCTTGTCCTCCAGGGCCTGGCGCAGGTCGATGCCCATGGTGTGGGCGGTGACGAACGCGGTGAGCACCACGTCGGCGAGCTCCGCCTCGACGTCGCTGAACGGCCCGGACCGCCGCGCCATCCCGGCGTGCCGGCGCACCGCCCCGACGAACTCGCCGACCTCCTCGGCCAGGGCCAGGGTCTGCCGCAGCGGCGCCGACTCGGTGAACCCGGCCGCCTCGAGGTGCTTCGCGACGTCCGCGGCGGTGGCGGGCAGGTCGTTCAAAACGAATGGCACCGGCCAACCCTAACCTTCTAGGGTTCGGGCGTGCCGCACGAGATCCGCGCCGTGTTCGACGAGGACACGGTCACCGTCTACCAGGCCTACAGCCCCGCCATCGCGCTGCCCGCCATCGCCGCGCAGCGGTTCGTGCCGCCGTTCAAGCGCGACCGGATGACCTGGGTCAAGCCGTCGTTCCTGTGGATGATGCACCGCAGCGGCTGGGCCACCAAGGAGGGCCAGGAGCACGTGCTCGCCGTCCGGCTGCGCCGCGACGGGTTCGACGCCGCGGTCGCCGGCGCGTGCCTGAGCCACTATGTCCCCGGCGTGCACGCCAGCCGCGAGGCGTGGGCCCGGCAGCTGCGCACCAGCCCGGTCCGGGTGCAGTGGGACCCGGAGCGCTCGCTGCAGCTGCAGCCGCTGGAGCACCGGTCGCTGCAGCTGGGCCTCAGCGGCGAGGCCGTGCACCGGTACGTGGACGAGTGGACCGCCGGCATCACCGACGTCACCGAGCTCGCACACACCGTGCACGACCTGGTCAGGGCCGGCAGGCTGGACGAGGCCCGGGCGCTGCTGCCCGCGGAGGCGCCGTATCAGCCGGCTGGCTGACCGCCGGCGGTCGCCGCGGTGAGGCGGGTCCGGAGGCGGCGGACCAGGTCCGGGTCGACGGGGTCCGTCCAGGAGCGGCCCGGCCGGACGGCGGCCCCGGAGTGGAACGCGGTCACGCCGGCCGCCCGCAGCGGGCCGATGTGCTCGTCGCGCAGCCCGCCGCCGGCCAGCAGCCTGATCCGGCGCCCGGCTTCGGCTTCAGCTTCAGCTTCAGCTTCAGCTTCAGCTTCGGCTTCGGCTTCGGCTTCGGCTTCGGCTTCGGCGAGGATCGTGGGGAGGCCCTCGGCCAGGCCCGCCGGGGCGCCCGAGGTGAGCAACGCGTCCAGGCCCGGCAGTCCAGCCACCGCGGCCCGTACCGCCGCCCGGTCCGCGGCGTGGTCGATCGCCCGGTGGAACGTCCACGGCGCCCCGTCCAGCACGCCGAGCACCTCCAGAACCGCCGGCAGGTCGACGGCACCGTCACGGTCCAGGAACCCCAGGACGAACTCCTCGGCACCCGCCGCGCGCAGCTGCCGCGCGGTGCGCCGCAGCACGCCGAGGTCACCGGCGGCGAAGCCGGGCCCGGTGCGCACCATCACCCGCACCGGCAGGTCCACGGCGGCCCGCACCGCGGCGACGGTCGCCGGCGACGGGCTGAGCCCCTCGGCGGCCATGTCGCTGACGAGCTCCACCCGGTCCGCCCCGCCGTCGCGGGCGTGCCGGGCGTCGGCCGCGTCCAGGGCGATGACCTCCAGCAACGGCGCGCTCATGAGCCCATCGTGCCAGCGGTGACCGCCCCAGCGCCCGGCCCGCCCGCCATGGTGTCCAGCGGCACATAAGGTTGACCTATGCAGCACAAACGGCCCACCCTCGACGACGTCGCGCTGGCCGCCGGGGTGTCCCGGGCCACCGTCTCGCGCGTCGTCAACGGCAACGCCCGGGTCGCCGCGGCCGTCCGCGAGCAGGTGACCCGCGCCGTCGAGCAGCTCGGCTACCGGCCCGACCCGACCGCCCGGGCCCTGGCCCGCGGGCACGGCGACGTCGTGGAGCTCATCGTCGTGGACGGCCAGCCCACCAGCTTCGGCACCAACCCCTACTACGGGCGCGTCGTCGCCGGGGTCGTCGACGGGCTGCGGCACACCGACGCGCAGATGCGCGTCCACGTGGTCGGGCTCGGCGACGCGCCCCGCCTGCTCGACCGCGTCGCACACACGGTCAGCGCCGGCGCGCTGCTGGTCAACGTGCCGGCGGGGCTCGCCGCGGACTTCCACGCCGTCTGCCCGCGGGTCGTGTCGATGGGACGCACCGCCGTGCCGGTGCCCTCGGTGGTGCCGGACAACACCAGGGGCGCGGTTGAGGCCGTACACCTGCTGCACCGCAACGGGCGCAAGCGGATCGCGGCCGTGCCCGGCCCCGCACACATCAACGACGCGATCGACCGGCGCGCCGGATATCTCGCCGCCGTGCGCGACCTCGGCCTCGACCCGATCACCGGCGAGGACGGCGAGTTCACCCGGCACAGCGGCGCCGAGACGACCCGGCGGCTGCTGCAGGAGCACCCCGACCTGGACGCGCTGTTCGTCGCCTGCGACCTGATGGCGTCCGGCGCGCTGCAGGCCCTCGCCGCGGCCGGCCGGCGGGTGCCGCGGGACGTCGCGGTCGTCGCCTTCGACGACAGCCTCATCGCCGCCTGCACGACCCCGCCGCTCACGTCGGTGCGCCAGCCCGTCGAGGAGATGGCGGCGGCCGCGACCCGGGCGCTGGTCGCCGGCGAGGTCGGCCCCGGCTGGCACGGCACGTTCCCGACCACACTGACCGTCCGCGACAGTTCAGGCTGAGCTCCCCCGGGCGTTCTCCGGGCCGGTCTACGGTGCGGGCATGGCTGCCCGTCAGACGTCGATCTCGGCGGTGCTGTCCACCACCGCCGCGCCGGGCACCCGGGTGCCGTCCGGCTTGACGAAGGCATCGACATCCGTTAGACCTCTTAGGGATTGTCAATCTTCGATGGAGGACACCGTGGTCCGCATCCGTGCCGCCGTGATCGCACTCGCCCTGACCGCCACCTCGGTGTTCGCCGCCGGGCCTGCCCGGGCCGCGACCGGCACGCCCGGACCGACCGGCGGGCCGTGTGCGTACACGCCGACACCGGACGACCCGGCGGTGCGGCCGGTGCCGCTGCCCCGCGACCCCCGGCACACCCCGGCGCGGGGGACGGTCACGGTCACGCTGTTCACCAACCTCGGCATCGTCCCGCTCACCCTGGACCGGGCGCAGGCGCCGTGCACGGTGCAGAGCTTCCTGCACCTGACCCGGCACGGGTTCTACAACCGCACCATCTGCCACCGGCTGACCACGTACCCGACGCTGAAGGTGCTGCAGTGCGGTGACCCGTCCGGCACCGGCGAGGGCGGGCCGGGGTACCGGTACAAGGACGAGCTGCCGACCGGGCTGCCGCCGGCGCCGACCGACCCGACCGGGGCCCGCAAGGTGTACGCGCGCGGCGTCCTCGCCATGGCCAACGCCGGGCCGGACACCAACGGCAGCCAGTTCTTCCTCGTCTTCGCCGACTCGGCGCTGCGGCCCAACTACACCATCTTCGGCAGCGTCCGCCCGCTCGGCCTGCACACCCTGGACCGGATCGCCGCGGGCGGGGTCGCGCCGACGCCCGAGGACCCCGCGCCCGTCGACGGTGCCCCGGCGCTGCGCACGTCGATCCTCCTGGCGGCGTAGGTACATTCGGCGCGTGGCTCACTACAGCAGGCTGTACACAATCGTCCTGGACGTGCCCGCCGCCGACCACGACGCCACCGTGGCGTTCTGGCGGGGCGCCCTGGACGCACCCCTGGAGCAGGTCGAGAAGTATCCCGAGTTTCACGGCGCCCGGCTGCCGGCGCACGACCTGCTGCTGCTCACCCAGCAGCTCGGCGACGGCGGCCCCCGGGTGCACGTCGACATCCACACCGACGACCTCGACGCCGAGGTGGCCCGCCTGGAGACCCTGGGGGCCACCCGGGTCGAGCGCCAGGACCGCTGGTGGGTCATGCGCGACCCGGCCGGCCTCACCTTCTGCGTCGTGCTGGACCGCCCCGGCACCCTGACCGAAGCCAACGCCACCCGCTGGCCCTGAGCTTTACAACTTATTGGCATAAGCGTACAGTCGATGTATGACATCGCCGATCCCAAACTGCATCCCAGAGCGGTATCATGGTGGTATGACCACGCAGATCGCGGTTCGCCTGCCTGACGACCTCGCTCGATACATCGACGCTGAGATCGCCGCCGGCACCGCGACGAGCCGCGCGGCGGTGGTCATCCGCGCCCTTGAGCGCGACCGGCGACGCCAGGAGGCGGAGCACGACGCGCGGATCTATGCTGCCGAGACCGCGTCCGACCTCGACGACCTCGCCGCCTGGGCCGCCCGGCAGCCGATGGACATCGACTGATGCGACCGATCCACCTGGCACGGCTCGACACGACCCGCCCCGTCGTGGTGCTCACCCGCGAGCGGGTCAGACCCCACCTCAACCGGGTGACCGTCGCCCCCATCACCACGACCGTGCGAGGCCTGCACACCGAGGTGGAGGTGGGCCAGCGCAACGGCCTTGACCAGCGCTGCGTGGTCTCGTGCGACAACATCGCCACGATCGCGCAGAGCGACCTCGGCCGGGTGCTCGGCTACCTGCTGCCCGACCAGGAGCAGGCCCTGGCAAGGGCGATCCGGACGGCGTTCGATCTCGAGCCCTGAGCGGGGTCGGTGCGGCACGGCCATGCCCGTCCGGCCGCGGGCCATCAGGCTGCCCGTCGCGCCATGCCGTTGGGCACCCTCGTCACGCAGCCCTCTGCCGCCCCGGGCGCCAGCGCTGTCACGCGGCTGCGGCAGGCGCCATCGTCCGGTGGCACCGTTCCGTGTCGTGTCAGGTGCGCCGTCACGCCGTTCCGAGGGACTGCGGCCGTCGACCTGCCGTACCAACTCGACACCACCCGCGTGTGGAACGTCCGCACCCGCGTCGTGCAGCACGCCCTGCTGACGCCCGTGGCGACAGCTTGTGCCCCTCGGGCTGCTGCCGCACCGGCCAGACCGCCATCTCGGCGGCACGCCGTCCCTTAGCCGCGCTTCGCGCGACTCGGGTGGGCGGGTCACCCCGGCTGCGTGAGGCGAGCTGTCACGTCGGCCCCGTGAGGTGCACCTGTCACGTTGCAACCTCGGGCCGTCCCGCCGCGGGAACCGTTGCGCGGCCTCCGCAGACCGGTCACGCGGCCGCCGCCAGACAGTCCGGTCAGGAGACCCTGTCCGGCGACCTCGCCGCGCAATGCCGCCACGCCCACCTCGCTGAGCGGGTGGCGTCAAGGCCCGGCCACGTCAAGGCCCGGCCACGTCAAGGCCCGGCCACGTCAAGGCCCGGCCACGTCAAGGCTGGCCAGTCAGGCCCCCACGCCAGGCCTCCCACGCCAGGCCCCGCCACACCCGACTACGCCACACCCGACTACGTCAGGCCCGACCGCGTCAGGCCCCGCCACGCCCGACCACGCCACGCCCAACCACGTCATGCCCCGCCCCGCCATGCCCGACCACGTCAGGCCCCCGCCACGTCGGGAGCGGGCGGGAGTCAGGCGACGGTGTTGCGCCAGCTGCGGCCGCTGCGCTCGATGAGGCGGTTCGCCTCGGTCGGGCCCCAGGAGGCCGCCTCGTACGTCGGGATCGGGCCGGTGTCCTCGGCCCAGCGCTCCAGGATCGGGTCGACGATGCGCCAGCACTGCTCGACCTCGTCGGAGCGGATGAACAGGGTCGTGTCGCCGATGAGGGCGTCGAGCAGGAGGCGCTCGTAGGCCTCCGGGGACTCCTCACGGAAGGTCTTGTCGTAGGAGAAGTCCATGCTGGCCGAGCGGACCCGGAACGAGTGGCCCGGCACCTTCGCGCCGAAGCGCAGGGCGATGCCCTCGTCGGGCTGGATGCGCAGGATGAGCGCGTCGGGCTGCAGCTCCGTCAGCTGCTTGCCGGGGATCGGCAGGTGCGGCGGGCGCTGGAACTGCAGGGCGACCTCGGTGACCCGGCTCGGCAGGCGCTTGCCGGTGCGCACGTAGAACGGCACGCCCGCCCAGCGCCAGTTGTCGACGTCCAGGCGCAGCGCCGCGTAGGTCTCCGTGCGGGACAAGGGGTCGACGCCGGGCTCCTCGCGGTAGCCGGGCATGAGCTCCTCGCGGGAGCCGCCGCGGGTGTACTGCCCGCGCACCGCGATGTCGTCGATCGCCCGCCCGTTCGGCAGGCGGATCGCCTGCAGGAGCTTGACCTTCTCGTTGCGGACCGCCTCGGCGCTGAACGACGCCGGCGGCTCCATCAGGGCCAGGGCGAGGACCTGCAGCACATGGTTCTGCACGATGTCGCGCATCGCGCCGGCGTGCTCGTAGAAGCTGCCACGGGTGCCGACGCCGAGGGTCTCGGCGACGGTGATCTGCACGTGGTCGACCCAGGTGCGGTCCCAGATGGGCTGGAAGATGGCGTTGGCGAAGCGCAGGGCCAGCACGTTCTGGACGGTGTCCTTGCCCAGGTAGTGGTCGATGCGGAAGACCTGCGACTCGTCGAACGCGGCGTGCACGGTGGCGTCGAGCTGCTTGGCGCTGCGCTCGTCGTGCCCGTAGGGCTTCTCGATGACGAGCCGGGCGAAGGCGTCCTCGTGGGCCTGGTGCAGCCCGGCGCCGGCCAGGCCGTTGATGACCAGGGGGAACGCCTCGGCGGGGGTGGACAGGTAGAAGATCCGGTTGCCGGAGGTGCCGCGCTGGCGGTCCAGCTCGTCGAGCACCGTCGCCAGGCGCTTGTACGTCTCCGGGTCGTCGTAGCCGCCGGAGATGTACCGCACGGCGCCGGCCAGCTGCGGCATGCCGGACAGCCCGCGGTCGCCGAGCACGGCGTGGATGAACTGGTCGTCGTCCATCGGCGTGCGGGCGACACCGACCACGGCGAAGTGCTCGGTCAGCCGGTTGTGCCGGGCGAGGCTCTCGATCGCGGGGATCAGCTTGCGCCTGGTCAGGTCGCCCGAGGCGCCGAAGATGACGACCGTCGCCGGCGGGGCGTGCCGGTTGTCGGACTCCTGCGGGATGGTGACGTGCTCGCCGATCGTGCCGTTGTCGCTGGGCATGGATGCGCGCCTCTCCTCGGACTGCCGCCGTGACATTACGAGTCAACCGCCGCACACAGCAACGATTCCAGAACGTGACCGGCGTCTCGCAGATCCCAATGTACGGTTACCGGTCGCGACACCGGGTAGCCTGAAGTAGTCAAGAGCATTCGGAGAGTAATCGGATCGCAGGACGGGGATGCGCGATGTCGATCACACCGGTAGCAGCCACCACCACCGGTCTCACCGCCACCCAGGTGGCGCCGCAGCGCCAGACGGACCTCGTGGACCAGCAGCGGCTGGACGACCGGCAGGCGCAGGACCGGCTGGAGGACCAGCGCGCCCTGGACCGGCGCCGGCTCGACGAGCAGGACGCGGTCCGCCAGGATCTGGTCCGCCAGGATCAGCTCCGCGCCGACGACGCGCGGCAGTACCGCGACGAGCAGCTGCGCGTCGAGCAGCAGCGGCTGCAGGACCAGCGGCGCCTCGAGGACCAGCAGCGCATCGCCGAGCAGCTGCGGCTGGAGGAGACGCTGCGGCAGCGCGCGGAGGAGAACCGGCTGCAGTTCGAGCGCAGCCGCGAGGCCGTCACCACCCGCCTCGAGCAGACCAACGGCATGTTCAGCGGCCGCGTGGACGTCTATCTGTAAACGACGTCCATCTGCGAAGGGTCAGAGCGGGTGGTTCGCCACGAACAGCCCGCCCGGGTCGACGGCGGCCCGGACCGCGCGCAGCCGCCGCACCGTCGCCGACGGGAACGCCGCCTCGGGCGCGACGCGCTCCGCGGTGAGGTTCAGGTACTGCGACCCGGTCGCCCACGGCGCGAGCGCCGCCACGACCCGCCCGGCGTCGGCCGCTGCCGCCGCCCCGAGCGCCGGGGTGGCCGCGATCCCGGCCGACG
Organism: Dactylosporangium sp. NPDC050688; assembly: GCF_040654515.1. Lineage (NCBI taxonomy): Bacteria > Bacillati > Actinomycetota > Actinomycetes > Micromonosporales > Micromonosporaceae > Dactylosporangium > Dactylosporangium sp. NPDC050688. The sequence goes on along the minus strand of NZ_JBFAIC010000003.1, from coordinate 150,030 downwards.
ACAGCGCGAACGCGCCGTCCAGCGCAGGCAGGGCGCCGCCGCCGGGGGCGGGCCGGGCCAGCGCCCCGCCGAGCTGGCGCAGCTCCGCCGGGACGGTCAGCGACGTGCCGGAGCCCGGGCCGGCGGCGGCGAGCAGCGCGTCGGCCGCGGCGGCGGGCAGGTCGCCGAGCAGCGCCGAACGTGACACGACCGGGGTCGGGCCCTCCGGGTCCAGGTGCAGCCGCGGCAGCGCCGCGGGCGGCAGGTCGGCGAACGTGTCCAGCTCCGGCCGCAGCGCCCGCAGCGGCGCCACGAGCCGCGGGCCGTCGGGGCCGAGCACGGCACCGTCGACGGCGAGCAGCCGGCGCCCCCGCAGCGCCGGCGGCACGTGCGGCAGCGGCGGGACCTGCAGCAGCCGCAGGGCGCTGGTCACCGCGTCCGGCGCGGTCGCGGTCCACGCCAGCCACGCGGGCAGGACCCGGGGCGCCTCGCGCCAGTCCCAGGCGAGCAGCCCGGCGTACACGGACGCGACCGGGAACAGGTCGAACTCGACGGCGGTGACGACGCCGAAGTTGCCGCCGCCGCCGCGCAGCGCCCAGAACAGGTCCGGTTCGCGGGTCGCGTCGGCGCGCAGCAGGGTCCCGTCGGCGGTCATCAGCTCGACCGCGGTGAGGGCGTTGGCCTGCAGGCCGTGGGTGCGGGCGTACCAGCTGACGCCGCCGCCGAGGGAGTACCCGACGACGCCGATGCCCGGCGACGAGCCGTGCAGCGCGGCGAGCCCGTGCGGCGCGGCCTGCTCGACCACGTCGACCCACAGCGCGCCGGCCTCCGCGCGGGCGGTGCGCCCGGCCACGGTGACGCCGGTCATCGCCGACGTGCGCAGCAGGACCACGTCGCCGAGCGGCCCGAGCGGGCCGGGGTTGTGCCCGGTGCCCTGGGCGGCGACCCGCAGCCCGGCCCGGGCGGCGGCGCGGACCACCGAGGCGACCTCGTCGGCGTCCGCCGGGTACGCCACGGCCGCGGGACGCTGGTCGGCCGTGACGTTCCACGGGGTCCGCGCGGTGTCGTACCCCGGGTCGCCGGGCAGGTGGACCGCGCCGCCGCACAGACCACGCAGTGAGCTCGCAACACTGGTCATGCCTGAAACGGTGCGGCCGCGGCCTTGGGAGGGACTTGCGGCCGACCTGAATCAGGCCGCGTCACAGCCGCGTCACACATAGGCGCGCAGCTCGGCGAGCGTCGTGACGCCCAGTTTGCGGCGGACCGCGGCCAGGGTGTCCTGCACGGTGTGTGGGGTCAGGAACAGCGCCTGGGCGATGTCGCGGTCGTCCGCCCCGCCGACGGCCATCGACACGATGCGCCGCTCGCCGGTGGTCAGCGACGGTGACGGCTGCGCCGGCACCCGCTCGCCGAGGGCGCCGAGCGCGGCGGCGACCCGGGCCCGCAGCGGCACGGCCCCGCACGCCTCGGCCAGCCGCAGCGCCTCCCGCAGCGGCACCGCGTCGCCGTCCAGCTCGCCGAGCGCGCACAGCGCCCGGGCGTGCTCCAGGCGGGCGTGCGTGCCGGCCAGCAGCTCCACCGCGGCGAGCAGCTCGGTGCGGTCCCGGCGCAGCTCCCCCACCAGCCGCAGGGCCCGCCCGACGCCGCGCGGCGCGCCCCACCGCCGCATGTCGGTCAGGTCCGACTGCGCCAGGCGCACCGCCTCGTCGGTACGGGCGAGCGCGGCGAGAGCCGCGGCGCGCAGCGAGCGCTCCTCGAACCACATCGGGTTGCCGTCGTGCTGCCGGCCGAGCACCGCGAGGGCCTGCTCGGGGCGGTCCTCCGCCATCAGCAGCACGGCCTCGGCCTGGTTGAACAGCCGGGTGCCGTCGCCGACGCGCGGCCGGGCGTGCCGCTCGTCGACGAACGCCCGCGCCTCGGCCAGCTCGCCGCGGTCGACGAGGGCCCGGATCAGGAACGCCTCGCCGTAGGCGATGCCGAGCGCCGGGATGCCGCCCCAGCGCAGGTTCTGCTCGTTGGCCGCGACGAGCGACGTGCACGCCTCGGGCAGGTCGCCGCGCTGCCACTCCCGCCAGCCGCGCCACAGCTGGGCGGCCAGGACGGTGAACAGCGAGCCGCGGGTGTGGCCGAGCCTCAGCGCGTCCTCCCAGAGGGTGCCGGCGTCGTGCTCGGCGTCCTCCAGGATCACCCCGGCGATGGCCCAGAACAGCCCGGGGTCGCCGCGCAGCAGGATGTCGTCCTCGAGGGAGAACCGGGCCAGCCGCGCCGCCTCCTCCAGCTGCACGCCCTTGGCCAGCAGCTCCCAGCCGCGGCACGCGGCGAGCATCCGGGCGCCGAGCCCGGCGCCGGTGATCTGCGGCTCCTCGGCCGGGAACGACCAGGGGTCGCCGCTGTACATGTACACGGCGATGCGCTCCAGGGCCTGCAGCCCCTGCCGCTCGTCGACGAACTCGGCGGCGAGCCGCGCCGAGGCGCGCCGCGCGAACTCCGGCGCGTTGCCCTCCGGCCCGGTGAAGATCAGCGTGTGGGTGAGCATCCGGGACACCGCGGCGAACGTGGCCGGGTCGGTGACCGGGTCGTCGTACGCGGCCCGCAGGTGCGCGATCGCGGCCGGGCCGTCGTTGAGCGTCTCGACCTGCCCGAGCTGCAGCAGCACCGCCGGTCGCTGCGCCGCCGCGGGCGGCTCGGCCACCGCGCGGCGCAGGTAGACCGCGGCCCCCTCCGGCGCGCCGCGGTGCAGGGCCCGGTCGGCCGCGGCCCGCAGCACGTCCACCACCCACTGGTCGGCGCGTTCGGGGATCTGCAGCAGGTGCGCGGCGATCTGCTCCGGCGCCGCCGACAGCCCGCCGAGGACCTTCGCCGCCCGCTCGTGCAGCAGCTGCCGCTCCCCCGGCGGCAGGTCCTGGTAGACGGCGTCGCGCACCAGCGGGTGCACGAACCCGATCGGGTACTCGTGCCGGACCACCTCGGCCCGGGCGAGCGCGGCGACGGCGGCCGCGGCGGCCGGCTCGTCCACCCCGGCGAGGGCCGCGATCGTGGGCAGGCCCGCGCCGTCGCCGAGGACCGCGATCGCCCGCGCGACGGCGGTGCTCGCCGCCGGCATCCGCCGCAGCCGGATGAGCACCATGCTGGACACGGCCCGCGACCCGATGGCGGTGACCGTGCCGGCGTGCGCGTCGGTGGGGCGGACCCCGTTGGCCTCCAGGGCGCGCAGCAGCTGCCGTACCAGCAGCGGGTTGCCGGACGTGGTCTGGTGGCACGCGGCGACGAACCGGGGCTCTGCCCCGTCGCCGAGCCGCTGCCGCACCAGGTCGACCACAACCTCGGCGCTCAGCGGGCCGGGCCGCACCGGCGCCGTCGCCGGGTCCAGCTGCAGCTCCGCGAGCAGCGCTTCGTCGTCGTACTGCTCCCCGGTGCGCAGTGTCGCCGCGAGCAGCACCGGCAGCCCGTCGAGGCGGCGCACCAGGTACGCCAGGAACCGCAGCGAACCGGTGTCGCACCACTGCAGGTCGTCCACGACGATCGCGACGGGCCGGGTGGCGGCGACGTTGGCGGTGAGCCAGTAGAGCCCGTGCAGGGCGGCGAACGTGTGGTCGCCGCGCTCGCCGGTGTCGGTGCCGAGGTCGAACACGGACGCGGCCGATGCGGCGGCCCCGGCGAGCAGCCGCTCCCGCTCCACCGGGTCGGTCAGCAGCGCCTCGAACAGCTGCCGCACCACCCCGAAGCCGAACTCCTTCTCCAGCTGGCTGCCCCGCGCGGTGAGCGTGATCGCGCCGTGCCCGTCGGCGATGCGCCGCGCCTCGGTCAGCAGCCGGCTCTTGCCGATCCCGGCGGGCCCTTCGATCATCGCCAGCCGCGGCACGCCGCCGAACGCGTCCGCCGCCGCCAGGCGCAGCTCCGCGACCTCCCGGTCCCGGTCGACCAGGTGCTCTTCATGTATTTTTCTCGATGGTACAGGGATCCCTCCGACAGGCGCCTGCGGCGCGGTGCCGGCCGGACCGGCCGCCGCCACCGGCGAGGCGTTCCCACCGGACGGCCCACCCGCTGCCTCCTGCGCACCGGCGGGGCCGCCGCTGGACGGGCCACCCGCCGCCGCCGATTGCACGCCGGTAGGGCCGTCGCCGGCCGGATCCTCCCGCGCCGGCGCTGCCGCCTCCGCGGACCGCTCCACCGGCGGCACCCGCTCGGCCGGTCGCTGCGGCGCGTCGAGGGTCTCCGACTGTGCCAGGACCTCCGCCTCCAGCGCCCGCAGCGCCGGGCCGGGGTCGACGCCGAGCTGCTCCGACAGCGTCTGCCGGGCCCGGCGCAGCGCGGCGAGGGCGTCGCCCTGCCGGTGCGCCCGGTACAGCGCCAGCACCAGCAGCCGCCAGCGCTGCTCCCGCAGCGGCTCGGCGGCGACGAGCTGCTCCAGCTCCGGCACCAGCAGCGCGCTGTCGCCGAGCGCGAGCCGCGCCTCGAGCAGCTGCTCCCGGGCGACCTCGCGCAGCTCCGCCAGCCGCGCCACCTCGGCCTGCGCCCACGGCTCGTCGGCGTACTCCGCGTACGCGGGGCCCTGCCAGAGCCGCAGCGCCGCGCCGAGCAGGTCGCGCTGCGCGCCGTGGTCGTGAGTGCCGAGCGCCGCGGTGACGGCCCGGTCGAAGCGCCACGCGTCGACCGCCTCCGCGTCCAGCGTCAGCGCGTACCCCGGCGGCCGCGACACGATCACGTTGCCGCGGGCCCGCGCCGTCGCGCCCGGCTCCAGCCTGCGGCGCAGGTGCGACACGTACGCCTGCAGCGCCCCGGCCGCGTTCGCCGGTGGCCGGCCGCCCCACACGCAGTCGATGAGCCGGTCGGTGGGCACGATGTCGCCCCGGTGCAGCACGAGCACCGCGAGCACGGCCCGCTGGCGCCGCCCGCCGAGGTCGACGAGGGCGCCGCCGACCGTGGCGGTCATGTCCCCGAGCACGCTGACCCACAGCTTGCCGGACGGCGGCGTGACCTGCACCGGCCCTCCCTGCGCGACGATCCGGACGATCAAGGTACCGCGCCGGCGGGACGCGGCTCCTCAGCCGTTCACCCGGAAACCGCACCGTCCGTGCGGACCGGCCCGCTCCGGCGTACCGTGCGTCGGGGCCGGACCGGACGGTACGGGTCGGACGGCTCGGACCGGACGGCTCGGACCGGACGGCTCAGACCGGACGACTCGGACCGGATCGAGGAGGTGTGCGTCATGCAGGCACGGTCGCCGCGAATCGTCGCGGTCAGCTGGGGGCGCATCGAGGTCGAGGACCTCGGCGTGGTGAAGGACCTGAAGGTGTGGCCCGGCGGCGGGCGGGCCTGGGACTGGGGCGAGACCGGCACCCGGCACTCCCCCGGCATCCAGGTCGCCGACGCCGAGGAGCTGCTCGAGCACGGCGCGACGGTGGTCGTGCTGTCGCTCGGCATGGACGAGCAGCTCGGCGTGCCGGACGCGACCGTCGAGGCCCTCGAGGCCCGCGGCGTCGAGGTGCACGTCGCGGAGACCCGCGCAGCCATCGACATGTATAACGGTCTGGTGGGTTCGGTGGCGGTCGGCGGGTTGTTCCACAGCACCTGCTGACCTGGAGCGGTCAGGGGAGGGCAGCGTGCGGCGGGTGTCGGTGGTGGGCAACTCCGGGTCGGGCAAGACGACCCTGGGCCGGGCCGTGGCGGCCCGGCTCGGGGTGCCGTTCGTGGAGCTGGACGCGATCTACCACCAGCCCGGCTGGACGCCGATCGGCGTCGAGGAGTTCCGCAGGACCGTGGCGGAGCTCGCCGGCGGCGACGGCTGGGTGATCGACGGCAACTACGGCGCGGTGCGCGACCTGGTGTGGGCGCGGGCGGACACCGTCGTCTGGTTCGACCTGCCGCGGCGCACCGTCGTGCGCCAGGTCCTGTGGCGCACGGTCCGCCGCGGCGTCACCCGCCAGGAGCTGTGGAACGGCAACCGCGAGCACCTCACCAGCCTGCTGCGGCTCGACCCGCAACGGTCGCTGCTGCGCTGGGCGTGGACCCGCCACAAGGACTACCACGACCGGTACACCAGAGCCGCCGCCGAACGCGGGGACCTCGACTTCATCCGGATCGGCTCGCACCGCGACGCGGCGCGGCTGCTCGCCTGACGGCCCCCGGCGAACCCCGACCACCCCGCCACCCGCCACCCGCCACCGGGCACCGGGCACCGGGCACCGGCGGTGGCGTGCGTCACACCGCGTCCGGGACCGGCCATGCGATAGTTCACCTGCGGAATGTTTGACTTGGCAGCTATGTTCTCCTGTGCGTCAGACCCAGGAGCTTGGAGCGTGTGCCATGCAGTTCGGAGTGTTCACCGTCGGTGACGTCACCCAGGACCCGACGACCGGCCGGGTGCCGACCGACGCGGAGCGGGTCAAGGCCATGGTGACGATCGCGCTCAAGGCCGAGGAGGTCGGCCTGGACGTGTTCGCGCTCGGCGAGCACCACAACCCGCCGTTCGTGCCGTCGTCGCCGACCACCATGCTCGGCTGGATCGCGGCGCGGACCAGCCGGCTGCAGCTGTCGACCGCGACCACGCTCATCACCACCAACGACCCGGTGAAGATCGCCGAGGACTACGCGATGCTGCAGCACCTGGCCGACGGCCGGGTGGACCTGATGATGGGCCGCGGCAACACCGGCCCGGTGTATCCGTGGTTCGGCCAGGACATCCGCAACGGCATCGCCCTCGCGGTGGAGAACTACGCACTGCTGCGCCGCCTGTGGCGCGAGGACGTGGTGGACTGGGAGGGCAACTTCCGCACCCCGCTGCAGGGCTTCACCGCCACCCCGCGCCCGCTCGACGGCGTGCCGCCCTTCGTGTGGCACGGCTCGATCCGCAGCCCCGAGATCGCCGAGCAGGCCGCCTACTACGGCGACGGATTCTTCGCCAACCACATCTTCTGGCCCAAGGAGCACACCGCCCGCATGGTCGGGCTGTACCGGCAGCGCTTCGAGCACTACGGGCACGGCTCCGCCGACCAGGCGATCGTCGGCCTCGGCGGGCAGGTGTTCATGCGCAAGAACTCGCAGGACGCCAAGCGGGAGTTCCGGCCGTACTTCGACAACGCCCCCGTCTACGGGCACGGCCCGTCGCTGGAGGACTTCACCGCGCAGACCCCGCTGACCGTGGGCAGCCCGCAGGAGGTCATCGACCGGACGCTGTCCTTCCGCGAGTACGCCGGCGACTACCAGCGCCAGCTGTTCCTGCTGGACCACGCGGGCCTGCCGCTGAAGACGGTCCTCGAGCAGCTGGACATCCTCGGTGAGGAGGTCGTGCCGGTGCTGCGCAAGGAGTTCGCGGTCGGCCGCCCCGCGCACGTGCCGGACGCCCCGACGCACGCCTCCCTGAAGGCCGCCGCTTCGCTCACGCAGAAGGTGGACGCATGAAACGCCTCGTGGTGATCACCGCCGGGCTCAGCCAGCCCTCGTCGACCCGCCTGCTCGCCGACCGGCTCGCCGCGGCCGCCGCCCGCGAGATCGGCCCGGACACCGAGGTCCGGGTGGTCGAGCTGCGCGACCACGCGCACGCGGTCACCGACCACCTGCTGACCGGCTTCCCCGCGCCCGCGATCAAGGACGTCCTTGACGCGGTCGCGGCCGCCGACGCGGTGATCGCCGTGTCGCCGATCTTCAACGCCTCGTACAGCGGGCTGTTCAAGTCGTTCTTCGACCTCCTCGGCGACGACGCCCTCACCGACAAGCCCATCCTGCTCGGCGCCACCGGCGGCACCGCCCGGCACTCCCTGGCCCTGGAGCACGCCCTGCGGCCGATGTTCACGTACCTGCACGCGGTGGTCGCCCCGACCGCCGTGTTCGCCGCGACCGAGGACTGGGCCACCGGTGGCGACGCGACCCTGCACCGGCGCATCGACCGGGCCGGGCGGGAGCTCGCCGACCTGGTCGGCCGGCGGCCGTCACCGGTGGTCGCCGACCCGTTCGCCCTGACCACCACGTTCGACGCCCTCCTGTCCGGCCAGGGCCGCGCGGTGCAGAACGACCTGCGGCTCTGACCGGCTAGTGGCCGGGGCCGGCGGCCGGCCGGGACGGGCCCGGCGCGGCCTCGGCGACCAGCGAACCGGCCGGGGTGGTCGACGTGCCGGACAGGAACTTGGGATGCTTGCTGCGCATGGTCGAGATGACCAGGTCGTAGGGCACGTCGTCGAAGTCGCCGTGGAACCTGAGAAACTCCATGTGCTGGATCCCGTCGCCGTTGAACGGGTGGTGCAGGCTGTCGGCGCGGCCGTCGAACTCCAGCGGTGCCATGCCGTACAGCCTGCACAGCAGCTTGTTGAACACCGGCGTCGCCCTGACCCACCGCCCGTCCAGGTGCACCGTGGTCAGGCTGTGGAAGAACACGTCACCGCCGACGAGGTCGCGCAGCCGGGGCGAGGCGAGGTGGTTGCGCACGTCGGCGTAGGTGATCCGGCTGGGGATGCCGGCCGCGCGCACCGCCGCCGCGTACACGATGGACTTGTGCATGCAGAAGCCGCGGCCGCGGCCGATGACGGCGCTGGCGGTCAGGCCGGCGCGGCTCAGGTCGGCGTTGTAGACGTCGTAGTGGATGCCGTCGCGCACGGCGTAGTAGAGCCGCACCGCCCGGTCGATGTCGGTGGCGCCCTCACCCAGGCCGGCCAGGGCCCTGCCGACGAAGCCGGCGACGACCGGGTGGTCGTGGTCCAGGAAACCGGTGGGCTCGGTGAGCGCCGTCAGGTCCGCCGTCACGGCACGAGCGTCCTTTCCGTCCGCGGCGCCGCCGTGCCCGCGCCGCCCGCGTTGTCCGCGTTGTCCGCGTTGTCCAAGGGCCGGTGCAGCCCCATCAGGGCGGCGAGCCGCTCCCGCTGGATCTCCGACGTGCCGGAGTAGATCGTGCCGGACACCGAGTTGCGCAGCTCCTTCTCCAGCCCGTACTCCGTCGTGTAGCCGTAGCCGCCGAAGATCTGCACCGCGGCGAGGGCGGAGCGTACGTTGCTTTCGCTGACGATCAACTTGGTGCGGGCGACGTCGGTGGTCACGTTGCCGCCCGCGGCCAGCTTGCGGGCGGTGCTGTACAGCCACATGCGAGCGGTCTCCACGTCGGTGCCCATGTCGACGATCCGATGCGAGATCGACTGGTACCGCCCGATGTGCTCGCCGAACTGCCGCCGGGTGCGGGCGTACCGCACGCAGCGGTCGAGCCGGTGCTGCATCTCGCCGAGGTTGACCACGAAGCCGCAGAGGATCTCCCACTGCATGACCGCGTCGAGGATGAGCAGGCCGGCGCCTTGGGAGCCGACCATGTTCGCGCGGGGCACCCGGACGTCGTCGAGGTACACCTCGGCCAGCGGCGAGGTGCGCAGCCCCAGCTTGCCCACCGGCTGCCCGACGCTGAGCCCGGCGGTGCCGCGCGGCACCAGGAAGACGCTGATCGCGGCCGGGTTGCCGAGCTTGCCGGTGCGGGCGTAGACGAGGATGACGTCGGCGATCGGCCCGTTGCTGACGAACGCCTTGCTGCCGTTGAGGACGAAGTCGTCGCCGTCTGGCACCGCCGTGGTGCGCATCGGGGTGATGTCCGAGCCGCCCGCCGGTTCGGTGACGGCGTGCGCCCCGATGATGCTGCCGGCGCAGACGTCCGGCAGGTACCGCTGCTTGAGCTGCGCCGACCCGAACCGGTGCAGGGCGACCCCGGTGCTGACCAGGTGGGTCACCGCCGAGAAGCTCAGCCCGCCGTCGCGGCACGCCGTGCCGAGGGCTTCGAGGGCGTACATGGTGGTCGGCAGGTCCTGCGCCAGACCTCCGTACTGCTCGCCGAACGGCAGCCCGAACAGGCCCAGCTCGGCGAGCTTCTTCCAGCCCTCGGTGTCGAAGGTGCCCGCCGCGTCGCGTTCGACATGGTCCGAGCCCAGTGTCGCGGCGACCGCGAGCACGGCGTCGTGCAGGTGCTGCTGCTCCCGGGACCAGACCATCTCAGTACTGGGAGAACTCGTCGGAGTCCAGCGAGTGCACCTCGTCGCCGATCAGCGGCGGGTTGAACACGCTGATCAGCTCGAGCTCGCTGTCCGGGTCGGCGATCAGGAAGTGCGCGTCGTGCTCGTCGAGGGCATAGATGACGCCGGGGGTGAGCTCGTGCTCCTGGCCGTCCGCGGTGACCACCCGTCCCGTGCCGCGGATGCACAGGCAGGCCTCCAGGTGCCGGCGGTACTGCAGCCGCGACTTGGTGCCCGGGCGCACCGTGGTGTGACAGACGGTGAAGCCCATCTTGTCGGCCTCGAGCAGGTAACGGCGGCTCAGGCCGTTGCCCCAGTCGACCGTCTTGACCTGGCTCTGGTCCCGGACGATCATGGTGCCACTCCTTCTCTGCCGCTGGCGGCGGCCACGCTGACCTGGGTGTTACGGGTGATGAAGCGGTCGACCGCCGCCACCGAGCGGAAGTCCTCCGGGTTCAGGTCGATCTGGTCGAGGGCGATCGCGTACCGCTCGCTCACCCAGCCGACCAGCTGCAGCAGGCTGAGGCTGTCGATGACACCGTTGTCGAGCAGGTCGTAGTCCGCCGGCAGCTCCTCTGCCGGGGTCCCGGGCAGGTACTGCGTGATGAGGTACTGGCTGATCTCGCCTTGCTGGCTCACGCATGCTCCTTCTGCAGTTCGTTCTTGAGGCGGGCGCGGTCGACCTTGCCGGTGACCCCGATCGGCAGCGGGGCGTCGCGCAGGTCGAAGACCGCGGGGATGGCGGCGCGGGTGAGGCGCTGCGCGCACCAGCTGCGGATCTGCAGGCCGGTCAGCCCGGACGAGCGGGGGCGCACGACGGCGGAGATCCTGGCCCCGGCCGCGGCGTCCGGCAGCGCGACCACGGCGGCCTCGGCGACGCCGGGGTGGGCGAGCACGACCTGCTCGACCTCCTCCAGGCTGACCCGCACGCCGCGGACCTTGACCTGGAAGTCGGTGCGCCCGACCAGCAGGAGCCGGCCGCGGTCGTCGCGGGTGACCAGGTCACCGGTGCGGTACCAGGCGTGGCCGTCGCGGACCGGGAAACGGTCGCCGGCCAGGTACCCGGCGGCCTGGAACGGCGTCGACACCACCAGCTCACCGGTGCCGGGCCCGGCGAAGGACGCCCCATCGGCACCGACCAGGTGGGCCCGCACGCCGGGAAGCGGCGCGCCGATCGGGAGCAGCGCACCGTCGCGGGCCTCGTCCGCGCCGAACGAGTGGATGAAGCTGTCGTTGGTCTCGGTGCAGCCGTACACGTTGTGCAGGACCGCCGCGGGGAACAGCTCCGGCAGGGCGGCGCGCAGCACGGGCGGCGTGTGGTCGCCGGTCAGGATGACGTGCCGCACCTCGGGGACGGGAGGCCCGCCGCCCGCACCGGCCGCGGCGTCCAGGAGCAGCCGGTAGAACATCGGCACGGCCTGCACCATGTTCGGCCGGGTGGTGCGCACGAGGTCCAGCAGGTACGCGGGGTTGGCCGCCCGGTCGGGGTCGACGAGCACGACGGTGCCGCCGTGCCCCAGCGTGGCCCACACGTCGAGCAGGCTCAGGTCGAAGTTCAGCGGCGCGTAGCTGAGCACCCGGGTGCCGGCGCCGAGCTCGAACGCGCCGGCGGCCCAGGCGGTGAAGCGGGAGATCGCCGCCCCGGTCAGCGGGACGATCTTCGGTACACCGGTCGAACCGGACGTGGTCAGCATGAGGCAGGTGTCCGGCGGCAGATCCGGCGCACCGGCCGGGACCGGCGCGGGAGCCCAGTCGAAGGGAGCGCCGCCGGCGTTGGTCGCCGCGCCGGTAGCGGTGGCGACGCCGGCGCACCCGGCCCGCTCGACCAGGGTGGCGGCCACCTGCGCGCCGAGGTCGACGGAGAGCAGCAGCACCGGCCGGGCGGCGGCGAAGCAGGCCAGGATCAGCGCGATGGTCTCCGGCGACTTCGCCGCGCGGACCGCGATCGGCTGCCCGGCCGGCAGGCCGAGCCCGTCCAGGGCCACCCGGGCGGCCCCGCTCGCGGCGGTGAGCTCGGCGAAGCTGGTCCCGGCGCCGTCGTGCAGCACGGCGACGCGCTCGGGCGCGAGCCGGGCCGCGGCGTGCACCGCGTCGGCCGGCAGCCTTCCCGCACGCACCGCGTCGGCCGGCAGCCTTCCCGCACGCACCGCGTCGGCGGGCGGCTGGAGGGTCATGACTCCTCCCGGGTGGCCGGTGCGGCTGCCGCGACCGGCGGCCCCGAGGTGCGCTGCGGCTCCGGGACACGCTGCGGCTCCCCACCGCCGGGCGGCTCCCCACCGTCAAGCGGGCTCCCGCCGTCACCGGCGGACGCTGCGTCGCCGGACGGCTGCCGCCAGGCGCCGGGCCGCAGCTGGTCCTCGCCGAGCAGGATGCTCACCACGATCACCACGCCGCCGGCCAGCACGTTCCAGGTGATCGCCTCGCCGAGGAACACCGCGCTGATGAGCAGGCTGATGAACGGCACCAGGTAGTTCACCCCGGACGCGCCGGTCGCGCCGATGTCGGCGATCAGCCGGTTGTAGAGGACGTACGCCAGGCCGGTGCCGAACACGCCGAGCAGCACGATGCTCAACGCCACCTGCCAGGTGACCGACGGGCTGTCCCAGCCGAGGAACGGCTGCAGCACGGCCAGCAGCACCGTCGCGACGAGGGTCTGGGCCGCCGCCGACGAGACCGGCGGGATGCCCCGGTCGGAGAGGAACTTGCGGACGAACACGGCGTGCGCGGCATAGATCCCGGCGACGGCGAGGCAGGCCAGCTGGCCGCCGATCGTGCCGCCCAGCTCGGACCACGGCGCCATCACCAGCACGATTCCGGCGAACCCGAGGACCACCCCGGCCGTGCGCCGCACCGTCGCCCGTTCGCTGCGCAGCTGCACGGTGGCCAGGGCGAGGGTCAGCAGCGGGGTGGCGGCGGTGAGCACGCCGGCCATCGAGGCGCTGGTGTGCTGCTCACCCCAGGCCAGCAGCAGGAACGGGGCGACCATGCCGAGCACGGTGGTCACGGTGATGTGCACCCACACGAACCCGAACCGCGGCAACCGGGACCCGGTGACCGCGGCCACGACCACCAGCACCGCCGATCCGAGGACCAGGCGGCCCAGCACCTGCTGGCCCGGGCTCAGCCCTTCACCGGCGAGCTTGATCAGGGGATAGCTGGAGCCCCAGATGACCCCCAGGGCGAGGAACTGCAGCGCGCTGAGCCCCTTCATGACGCCGCTCCGGCCAGCACCGGGATGCTGTTGCGCCCGATCTCCAGCGCCTGCGGGTCGATGCTGTCGTCGGCGAGCGCACCGCCGAGGTACCGCTCGTAGGCGCTGAGGTCGAAGTTGCCGTGCCCCGAGAGCCCGAACAGGATCGTCCTGGCCACGCCCTCCTCGCGGGCCCGCAGCGCCTCGTCGACCGCGGCGCGGATCGCGTGCGTCGACTCGGGAGCCGGCACGATGCCCTCGGTCCGGGTGAACAGCACCCCCGCCTCGAAGCAGTCCCGCTGCCGCAACGCGACCGCCTCCATCAGGCCCTCCTCCACCACCCGGCTGACCAGCGGGGCGATGTTGTGCGCCCGCAGACCACCCGCGTGCACGGGCGGCGGCACGAACTTGTGCCCCAGCGTGTGCGTGCGGGTCAGGGAGGTGAGCCCGGCGGTGTCGGAGAAGTCGTAGGCGATCCGCCCCTGGGTCAGCGACGGGCACGCCGCCGGCTCCGCGGCGATCAGCCGCACCTGCGGCCCGCCGCGCAGCCGCGCCCGCAGGAACGGGAACGCCAGGCCGGCCAGGTTGCTGCCGCCGCCCGCGCACGCCACCACGATGTCCGGGTAGTCGCCGGCCCGTTGCATCTGCACGATGGCTTCCTGGCCGATGACCGTCTGATGCGCGCACACGTGGTTCAGCGCGCTGCCGCGCGTGTAGCCCCACCGCGGATCGGAGAACGCCACCTGCAACGCCTCCGACTTCGCGACGCTCAGACTGCCCGGGAAGTCCGGCTGCTCCTGCAGCACCGCGCGCCCCGCCTCGGTCTCCGCGCTCGGGCTCGGCGTGCAGCTCGCCCCGAACATCTGCATCAGCGAACGATGGTGCGGCTTCTGCTGGAAGCTCACCCGCACCATGAAGACCTTGGCGTCCAGGCCGAACAGCGACGCCGCGAACGAGATCGCGCTGCCCCACTGCCCGGCGCCGGTCTCGGCGATCAGCCCCGACTTGCCGGCCCGCTTGTTGTAGTACGCCTGCGGGACCGCCGAATTCGGCTTGAAACTGCCGGTCGGACCGACACCCTCGTGCTTGAAGTAGATCCGCGCCGGGGTGTCCAGTGCCCGCTCCAGGTTGCGGGCCCGGATCAGCGGTGTGGGCCGCCACTGCGCGTAGAACTGCCGCACCTCACCCGGGATCTCGAACTCCGGCTCCCGGCTGAGCTCTTGGTCGACCAGCGCCTCCGGCATCGTGCGCAGCATGTCGTCACGGGTCACCGGCCGGCCGGTCGCCGGGCTCAGTGCCGGCGCCACATACTCGAGGTCGGCGGCCATGTTGTACCAGGTCTCGGGTATCTCCGAGGGGCTGAGCTCGAACCGTACCGCCTCCATCGAGGCCGCCTCTCTGCGCGATGGGCAACGGGAGCGCGGAGGCCACGCCCCGAAGTAGCCGCCGGCAGCTCATGGTCGGCGCCAAACCCTGCACCCGGGTAGGAGTTGCGGCGAATGTCTAGGAGAAGCCCCAGTGCCCACCCGGACGGTCACGTGCCACGGTGACCGCCATGATTCGTGAAGCCACCGCCGACGACCTCGGCCTCCTCCACTCGCTGGTGCACGGCATGGCCGCCAGCGAAGGGGCGACCGACCAGATCAGCACCGACGAGGCCGAACTCGGCCGCGCCCTGTTCGGACCCGCCCCCGTCGCCTGGGCCCACCTCGCGGTCGACGACAAGACCGGCGACGTCGTCGGGTACACCCTGTGGGCGCTGGTCTACAGCACCTGGCGCGGCACCGCGATCCACATCGACGACATCTACATCCGCGAGGACGCCGCCGGCACCGGCGTCGACACCGCCCTGCTGAGCACCCTGGCCGCGGTCTGCGCCGAGCGCGGCTACCGCCACATGCAGTGGTGGGGCCGGCCGACCAACGAACCGACCGCCGCGTACTACCGCTCGATCGGCGCCGAGATCCCCTCCGTGCTCGGCGAGGACATCGCCGTCTACCGGCTCACCGGCGCGCCGCTCGCCGACCTCGCCAGGCAGGCCTGACCGCCCGCCGGCTGCCCGGCGGCGTCCGTCAGCATCCTCCGCACGCGGAAAACCGGTTAATACGAGTCGCGAAGAAATACTAGGCTCGGCGGCGATGGCACTTGTGGAGGCTCGAGAACTGACCAAGGTCTTCCGCAGGCCGGACAAGGATCCGGGGATGCGGGGGGCCATCAAACATCTCTTCGTGCGGCGGTTCGTGGACAAGACCGCCGTCGATCACGTCGACCTGTCGATCGAGGCGGGTGAGGCGGTCGCGTACGTCGGGCCCAACGGCGCCGGCAAGTCCACCACGGTGAAGCTGCTCAGCGGCATCCTGGTGCCGACCTCGGGCGAGGTGCGCATCGACGGGCTGTCGCCGCAGCGGGACCGCATGGCCGTGTCGCACCGCATCGGGGTGCTGTTCGGGCAACGGACCCAGCTGTGGTGGGACCTGCCGGTGTCGGAGTCCCTGGCCGTGCTGCGCGACGTGTACGGCATCGACCACGGCACGTACCGGCGGCGCATGGCCAGGTTCGAGGACGTCCTGGAGCTCGGTGAGGTGCTGCCGGTCCTCGGCCGGAAGCTGTCGCTGGGCCAGCGGATGCGCGCCGACCTGGCGGCGGCGCTGCTGCACGACCCGCCGGTGGTGTATCTGGACGAGCCGACGATCGGGCTGGACCTCGCGGTGAAGGACCGGGTGCGGGAGTTCTTCCGCACGGTCCGCGACGAGGGCACCACGGTCATGCTGACCAGCCACGACCTCGGCGACATCGAGGGGTTCTGCCGGCGGCTGGTCATCATCGACGAGGGCAGGATCATCTTCGACGGGGACCTGGAGGCGGTGAAGGACGCGTTCGCCCGCGAACGGATCCTCAACGTGCAGACCGAGACCGCCGCCGCGCTCGACGACGTCCGCGCGGCACTGCCGGGTGCGCAGGTCACCGCCGGGGACACGCCGCTGCAGTTCTCGGTGCGCTTCGACCGGTTCACGATGACCGCCGGGCACGTCGTCACCGCGCTCGCGCCGCTGGCGAACCTCGTGGACTTCGGCGTCGACGAGCCGTCCATCGAGGACGTGATCCGGCGGGTGTACTCCGGCGAGCTGGTGCTCACGCCGTGAAGCCGTACCTCGCGCACGCCCGGGCCGCGGCACTGAGCGCGCTGGCGTACCGGGCCAACTTCCTGCTGTCCCTGGGCGGGGTCGCGTTCCAGCTGATCGCGTTGCTGGCGGTGTGGCGGGTACTGCTCACCGGCGGGCAGGTCGGCGGCTTCGACTGGCCGCAGATGCGCGCCTACCTGGTGGTCGGGTTCGCCTCGGCCACCCTGGTCGGCACGTTCGTGGACTTCCGCATGTCGCACCGGATCCGCTCCGGGCTGGTCGCGCTGGACCTGGTGAAGCCGGTGGACTACCAGCGGGCCCGGTTCGCCGAGACGGCCGGCGGGGTGTGGATCGAGGTCGTCGCCGTGGTGGCCGTCGTGGCGGTCACCGTCGCGGTCGGCGGCGCCCTGCGGACCCCGTCCGGGCCGATGCTCGCGCTGTTCGCCGCCAGCATGGTCCTGCTGGTGCCGTTGAAGTTCGCGGTGTCGTACCTGAGCACCCTCGCCTGTTTCTGGACGGAGAACTTCGTCGGGGTGCTGTGGGCCAGGCAGGCGCTGACCAGCCTGCTGTCCGGGGCGCTGGTGCCGCTGGCGTTCTTCCCGGGCTGGCTGGCGACCGCCGCGCAGTGGTCGCCGTTCGCCGGGCTCACCTCGACCCCGGCGCTGATCTTCATCGGGCGGGCGTCGGGCACGCACGCGCTGCTGCTGGTCGCCGCCCAGCTCGGCTGGGTCCTCGCCATGTGGTTCGGCGCCCGGCTGCTGTTCCGGCGCGGGCTGCGCCGGCTGACCGTGAACGGGGGATGACATGCGCACCGTCCGGCTCTACGTGCGGCTGCTCGGGGCGCACGTGCGCTCGCTGCTGGAGTACGAGAGCGACTTCTGGATCATGATGGCCGCCACGGTCGTCATGCAGGTCGTCAACGTCGTCTTCCTCGCGGCGATCTTCGCGAAGGTCCCGCACATCAACGGCTGGTCGTTCTGGGCGGTCGTGGCGATGTTCGCGATGGTGGCGATCGCGGAGGGTGTCGGCTCGCTGTTCTTCGAGGGCATGTGGAACCTGGCCTGGCAGATCAACCAGGGCGACCTCGACTACATGATGGTCCGCCCGTACCCGGTGGTCCTGCAGGTCAGCAGCATGCAGATCGGCGTCAACGGGCTGTCCAACATCGTCACCGGCGGGCTCATGCTCGGCTTCGCGCTGGCGAATCTGGCCGTGGACTGGTCCGCGGGCCGGATCGCGGCCGGCGTCGTGGTGCTGCTGTCCGCGATCGCGATCAAGGTGGCGATCAACCTCGCCACGAACTCGGTGTCGTTCTGGATGCAGAGCCCCAGCCCGCTGTTCGCGTTCGCCGTGCACCAGGTCGGCGACCTCGCCCGGTTCCCGCTGTCGATCTACCCCCTCGCGTTGAAGGCGGCGCTGGGCTTCGCGCTGCCGTTCGCGTTCGTCAGCTTCTTCCCCGTGTCGTTCCTGCTCGGCGGCGGCACCGCGTGGGTCGGGCTGCTGACCCCGCTCGTCGCCGCCTACTGCCTCGCGGTCGCCTGGTTCGTCTTCTCCCGCGGCCTGCGCCGTTACGAGAGCGCCGGCAACTGACCCCTGCGCAGCAGCGGCGGGTACAGCACCGTGGCCGCCCCGCGGGTGAACAGCTGCGCGGGGCGGCCCCGCTCGCCGGCGGTGGACCGGCCGGTCGCCTCGACGAAGCCGTCGGTGGAGGTCACCTTGCGGTGGAAGTTGCGCGGGTCGAGCCGGGTGTCCCACACCGCCTCGTACACGCCGCGCAGCTCGGCGATCGTGAACTCCGGCGGGCAGAACGCCGCCGCGAGGGGCGTGTACTCGAGCTTCGCCCTGGCCCGCTCGATGCCGTCGGCGAGGATGCGGCCGTGGTCGAACGCCAGCTCCGGCAGCTTCGCGACCGGCACCCAGTCCGCGGCCGCGGCGTCGCTGCCGGCGCGCGGTGACGGCGCGTCCGGCACGAGGGCCAGGTAGGCGATCGTGACGACCCGCCCGCGCGGGTCCCGGCCCGGCGCGCCGTAGCTGCCCAGCTGCTCCAGGTGCCCGGCGCCGCGCAGCCCGGTCTCCTCCACCAGCTCCCGCTCGGCGGCGTCGTCGAGGTCCTCGTCGGGCAGCACGAACCCTCCTGGCAGCGCGCTGCCGCCCTGGTACGGCGGGATCGCCCGGCGGATCAGCAGCGCGCACAGCGCACCCTCACGGATCGTCAGCATCACCAGGTCGACGGTCACGGCGAATGTCATGTACTTATCACCACATTGACGAGAAAGGACGGAGACGGTTATCGTCAGTACGACGATAACGCATGAGGTAGGAGCCACCATGGCTGACGTGACCACCCGCTTCTTCCTGCGCCACCTGCGCGGCGCGCCGACCTCCTGGGTCCGCCACCACGTCAAGGGCAAGGTCCGCCACGAGGGCATCGGCCAGTCGTTCTACTACCGGCCGCTGACCGCCGTGCTGTCCGAGGTGCCCGTCGACGACCGCGAGCTGCCGCTGCTGTTCCACGCCCGGACCGCGGACTTCGCCGACGTCACCGTGCAGGCGACGGTCACGTACCGGATCAGCGCCCCCGACGTCGCCGCGTCCCGGCTCGACTTCTCCGTCGACCCGCGGGCCGGCTCGTGGCGCGGCCAGCCCCTGGACCAGGTCGCCACCCTCCTCGCCGAGCTCGCCCAGCAGCCGGCCCTGGACCTGCTCGCCCGGCTGTCGCTGACCGACGCGCTGACCACCGGGATCGCCCCGGTCCGCGAGGCGGTGACCGGGGCGCTCAGCGGCGACCCGCGGCTCACCGAGACCGGCGTCAGCGTGGTCAGCGCCCGCGTCGTGGCGATCCGCCCCGAGCCGGACCTGGAGCGGGCCCTGCAGACCCCGACCCGCGAGGCGGTGCAGCAGGACGCGGACCGGGCCACGTACGCCCGCCGGGCCCGCGCCGTCGAGCAGGAGCGGGCCATCGCCGAGAACGAGCTGCAGAACAAGATCGAGCTGGCCCGCCGCGAGCAGCAGCTGGTCGAGCAGCACGGCGCCAACGCCCACCGCAAGGCCGAGGTCGACGCCGCGGCCGCCCTGGTCGCGGCGCAGGCCGTGGCGGAGCGGGAGCAGGTCGCGGCCACCGCCGCCGCCGAACGCTCGAAGGTCACCGCGCTCGCCGACGCCGAGCGGGCCCGGCTCGCCGCGGCCGCCGAGGCCGACGCCGACCGGCTGCGCGCCGAGGCCCGCGCCGAGGGCGTGCGCGCCGTCGGGCTCGCCGAGGCGGAGGCGGAGACCGCGCGCCTGGCCGCGTACCGGGACCTGCCGCCCGGCGTCCTGCAGGCGCTGGCGCTGCGGGAACTGGCCGGCAACCTGCCCGAGATCGGCCAGCTGACGGTCACCCCGGACGTGCTGACCGGGCTCGTCGACCGGCTCGGCGGCCGGGCGCTGGGCGGTCAGTCGCACGGGGGCCAGCAGTGACCGGGGCGGCGAGCCGGACGGTGCTCGCCCGGCGGTGGTCGCCGGCGCGCCGGGTGCTGCGGGTCCGGCGCCGCCGGGTCGTGCGCCGCCCGCGGTCCACCGCCTGAGCCGTCCGCCGCGCCGCCACGCCGTCCGTCCGTCGCGTTCGTCGCGTTGGTCTTCAAGGAGCGATCCGTCATGAGCATGTGGGCAGGGCCGTCGTGAGCACGCTCGCACCGCGGGTGGTGCTCGTGTCGCGGCGCAGCGAGCTCGACGAGCTGCTCGCCCGGCACGGCACCATGGCCGCCGCCGCGTACTTCCTGCGCCAACGGGGCCGCGACCTGGACGAGGTCGCGGCCCGGCACGCCGCCCAGCAGGCCGCACTGACCACCGCCGGCGCGGCCGTGCCCGCCGACTGGCGCCGCGGCCACCTCGACCGGGCCGACCTGTCGCGGTTCCTGTTCGCCCCGGAGGACGTCGTGGTCGCCGTCGGGCAGGACGGGCTCGTCGCCAACGTCGCCAAGTACCTCGACGGCCAGCCGGTCATCGGCGTCAACCCGGCCCCCGACAGGAACCCGGGCGTGCTCGTACGCCATCCGCCGGGACAGCTGCGCCGGCTGCTGCGCGACCTGCCCGGCCTGCCCGTGCAGGAGCGCACGATGGTGTCCGCCGCCCTCGACGACGGTCAGGAGCTGCTCGGCCTCAACGAGGTCTACTTCGGGCACGTCACCCACCAGTCGGCGCGCTACACACTGTCCACATCGGACGGATCGCGGGAGCGGCACTCGTCGTCCGGTGTCGTCGTCGGTACGGGCACCGGCGCCACCGGCTGGTGCTCCTCCATCGCCCGGCAGCGCGCGGACGCCCCGGCGAGCCCGGCACCGGGGGAGCCGGCGCTGACCTGGTTCGTGCGGGAGGCGTGGCCGTCCCCGGCGACCGGTGTCACGCTGACCAGTGGCCGGCTCGACGGCGCGCAGACCCTGGAGCTGGCGAGCGAGGGCGAGGGCCTGGTCGTGTTCGCCGACGGCCTGGAGCCCGACCGCCTGGAGCTGTCGTGGGGGCAGCGGGTCACGGTCGGCGTCGCCGCCAGAAAACTGCGTCTCGTCATGTGACCTGCGGTGTGACACCATCTCTGGCCATGATCCGTGAACGGCTCCACGACCACGCAGTGCTGCTGCACCGCCAGGGCAAGGACGACCCGCTGCCCGCCGGTGGCGAGCCGTTCCCCGACGATGCGCGCCCCCGCACCCCGATCGGCCGCGACGCGCGGCGGGTCGGCGCGGACGTCGCCGCCATCCTCGACGCGCACTTCGCCTCGCCGGCCGCGGCGCCGAGGGCGCTCGTCGGCGCGTTCGACGAGGTGTACGTCCCGGTCCACGACAACGAGCACGTCGCCGCCGCGGCGCTGCGGGCGGGCCGCAAACGGGTCCGCCGCACGGGCCGGTGGCTGGTGCGCCACGGCGTCGACCGGCGCGAGGTGGCCGTCGGTCTGGCGCTGCTCGGCACGGAGGCGACGACGTCGGACAAGGACATCGAGCTGATCCGCACGATCGGCCTGCTGTCCGCCGAGTTCGGCGCGCTCGCCGCCGAGTCGCTGCGCCACCGCGGCGACGCCGGCATCGAGGCGCTGCTGTGGCTCGCCGAGCGCACCCGCGGCTGGGGCCGAGTCCACGCGATCGAGGCTCTGTGCGAGGTCGCCGTCCTGCCCGAGGTGCGCGCCTGGCTGCTGCGCCACGCCTGCGCCGGCGACGACCTCGACGCGGTCACCGCGGGCGCGGTCGCCACCGCCGCGCACCTGCACGCCGCGATCATCGCCGGCGAGGTGGACGACGAGCTCGTCGACCACACGGGGGCGCTGCTGCGGGCGCTGGCCGACGGCTCCGGCCAGGGCACGACGCTCGCCGACTACCCGCCGGCCCGCTACGTCCTGGCCGCGCACGCCCGGCACCTGGCACGGCAGAAGCCGACCTGGGCACGGTACGCGACCGCCGCCGTCATCGCCGACCGGATCGCGCACCTGGAACCCGAGGACCTCGGCTGCACGAAGAAGGAGCGGGAGCGGCTCGTCGAGCGCTACGAGAAGATCCTCCGCCAGCGCCGCTGGCGGGCGACCGTCCCGCGCCGCAAGTCCAAGTCGAAGTCGAAGGCGAAGGTCAGGTCCGCGGCCCGCCGCCGCACGACCCGCCGCCGCTAGCCCTGAGGACCGGCGCCGCAAGCAGGTGCACGACGAGCCTGCTCATGGCGCGTCCTTTGAAGGCTTGACGTTCTGGTTCAGGTGGAAGACGTTGTCCGGGTCGTAGCGGTCCTTCAGCGCGGTCAGCCGGGCCAGCTTCGCAGGCGGGTACGCGCGGCGCAGCCCCGCGGCGCCCTCGTTACCCAGCGAGTTGACGTAGACGCCGCCGGAGAAGGGATCGAGCAGCGCCGCCGCGGCCCGCGCCGCCGCCCGGCGGGCGTCGTCCTGCGCCGGGTCGGTCCACGAGGTGCCGGCGCCGAACTCGAACATGGTGTCGCGGTGGCCGAACGCGGTCGCGTCCTGCGGCACGTCGGCGATCGCGCCGCCGTACCCTTGCAGGCCCGCGCCGCAGTGCTCACCCGCGGCGATGAACGCGTCCACGGCCGCGTCGGGCATCGTCTTGAGGTAGTGCGAGCGGCCGTACCGGCGCAGCGCGTGCCGGCCCGTGGTGTCGTCGCGGCGCTGCAGCCGCAGGTACGACATGGGCTGCCGGGTCACGGCGCCGCCCTGGACGAACGCCGGCGAGTAGGACCCGGGACCCACCCAGACGTAGCCGAGGGTGAGGGTGCCGGGGGCGCTGGACGCGGTGAACGTCGCCTGCCGCGGCGCGGTCAGGTGCTCGTCGCGCCAGCGGCGCATCGCCGCGTGCCGGGCGGCGCCGGTGAACGTCGCCTCCACGACGAGCGCCGACGTGCCGGTGCCGTGCAGCGCGAACTCGAACTCGGTGACGATGCCGAAGTTGCCGCCGCCGCCCTTCAGGCCCCAGAACAGCTCCGGGTGCGAGCCGGCGTCGACGCGCAGCACCTCGCCGCCGGCGGTGACGACCTCGAAGGACAGCACGTTGTCGCAGGCGAGACCGTACCGGCGGGCGAGCCAGCCCATCCCGCCGCCGAGCGTGAGACCGCCGACACCGGTGTGCGAGACGTTGCCCGCGGTGGTGGCCAGGCCGTGGCGCTGGGCGGCGGCGTCGAGCGCGCCCAGCAGCGCGCCGCCCTGCACCCACGCGCGGCGGCGCACCGGATCGACGCGCACCCGGCCCATCGGGGTCAGGTCGATCATCATGCCGCCGTCGGTGACGCCGAACCCGGCCGCGCTGTGCCCGCCGCACCGCACCGACACCTCCAGGCCGCGTTCCCGGGCGGCGCGGAGGGCAGCCGCTACGTCCTGCACGGACCGGCACCGCACGATCATCGCCGGCCGGCGGTCGAACATCGCGTTCCACACCCGCCGGGCGTCGTCGTAGCCGCGGTCACCGGCCCGGAGCACCTGTGCTGTTCCTGTCGTCATGCGATCGAGCTTCCCGCCGATTGGACCCGGCGGTAAGGTCCGTTTTCGTGGCACGCGAGAGGACCAATCCGGAGCTGCTCGTCGCGCTCGACCCGGCCGGCGGGCCGCTGCACCGCCAGCTGGAGACGGCGATCAGGGCCGGCATCCGTGGCGGCCGGCTCGTCGTGGGCAGCGCGCTGCCGTCCAGCCGGGCCCTCGCCGCGTCGCTGGGGGTCTCGCGCGGCGTGGTGGTCACGGCGTACGAGCAGCTGACCGCCGAGGGCTACCTGACCAGCCGGTCCGGCGGGTACACCACGATCGCCACCGGACCGGCCCCGGCTGCCGTGCCGCAGGCGCAGGCCGCGGCGCCGGCCCGGATCAGCTTCGGCTACGGGCGCACCGACGTGTCGCGGTTCCCCCGCGCCGCGTGGCTGCGCTCGATCCGGCGGGTCCTGACGACCGCGCCCACCGACCGGCTCGGCTACACCAGCGGCCAGGGCACCCCGGAGCTGCGCACCGCCCTCGCCGAGTACCTCAACCGGGTCCGCGGCACCGACGCCCGCCCCGAGACGATCGTCATCTGCGCCGGTTACGCGCAGGCGGCGAACCTGCTGATCCAGGTGCTCCGCGCGGGCGGCGCCACCCGCCTCGCCGTCGAGGACCCGTCCGGTGAGGACGACGCCCGCCCCCTGGCCGTCGCCGCCGGCCTGACCGTCACCGGCGTCCCCGTCGGCCCCGACGGCATCGACGTGACCGCGCTGGCCGCGGTAGACGCCGACGCGCTCGTGCTCACCCCGTCGCACCAGTGGCCGACCGGCGGCGTCCTGCCCGCCGCCGCCCGCGCCGCCGTCATCCGGTGGGCCGCGGCCCGCGACGCGCTCGTCGTCGAGGACGACTACGACGCCGAGTACCGCTACGACCGGGCCGCCGTCGGCGCCATGCAGGGCCTCGCCCCGGACCGGGTCGCGTACGTCGGCTCCGCCAGCAAGACCCTCGCGCCCGGGCTGCGGCTCGGCTGGATGGTCCTGCCGCCGCGCCTGGTCGCCCCGGTCGTCGAGGCGAAGGTCCTCGCCGACCGCGGCTCCCCGGCCCTCGATCAGCTGACCTTCGCGGACTTCCTCACGGCCGGCGAGTTCGACCGGCACCTGCGGCGGATGCGCCCCCTGTACCGGCGCCGCCGCGACACCCTGCTGGCCGCCCTCACCAGGCACCTGCCGCAGCTGCGCCCCGCCGGGATCGCGGCCGGCCAGCACCTCGTCGCGTGGCTGCCGCCCGGCCTGCCGGAGGCGGCGGTGGAGGCCGCCGCGCTGGCCAGAGGGCTCGCGGTGTACGGCGTCGGCCGCTTCCGCCTCGCCCCCGGCCCGCCGGGGCTGCTGTTCGGGTACGGCCACCTCTCCGAGGACGCCATCGAGGAGGCCGTCACCATCCTCGCCGCCGCGCTGCAAAGCCTCGAACAGCCGTGAAGCTCAGGCGGAGGCGCGCAGGATCAGCTGCGGGTTGAAGATGACGGAGCGCGGGGAGCGGCCGGGTTCGCGGATCCGGGTGAGCAGCAGCTGGGCCATCTCCCCCGCCATCTCCTCGACCGGCTGGCGGACCGTGCTCAGCGGCGGGTGGCACTCCAGGGCGGCGGTGCTGTCGTCGAAGCCGATCACGGCCACGTCGTCGGGGACCCGGCGGCCGGCTTCCTGCAGCACGCGCAGGGCGCCGTCGGCCATGAGGTCGTTGGCGACGAAGACGCCGTCGACGCCGGGGTGTTCGGCGAGGAGGGTGCGGGCGGCGCGCTCGCCGCCGCCGCGGGTGAAGTCGCCCTCGACGTAGGGGGCGTCGGCCTGGCCGTGGGCGGCGACGGCGGCGCGGAAGCCGGCCAGGCGGTCCTGGGCGGCGGGCATGTCGAGGGGGCCGGTGATGGTCGCGATGCGGCGGCGGCCGAGGGCGGCGAGGCGGTCGACGGCCATGCGGACCCCGGCGCGCTGGTCGACGTCGACGAAGCTGGTGTGCACGGGGCTGCCCGGGCGGCAGGACAGCACGCACGGCACGCCGAGGTCGACGAGCTGGCCGGGCAGCGGGTCGTCGACGTGGCTGGAGATGAGCAGGGCGCCGTCGACGTGGCCCTGGCGCAGGTACCGCAGCACGTGCTCGCGGGCGGGCGGGTCGGCGAGGAAGATGACCAGGTGGATGCCGAGCGGGCGGAGCACCTCCTGCGCGCCGGCGGTGACCCGGCCCAGGTAGGGGTCGGTGAACGTGCGGATGAGGAACGGCGTCTCGTACCCGCGGTTCTCCGGCTCCGACACCACGAGGGCGATGGAGTCGGTACGGCGGGTCACGAGCGACCGGGCGGCGAGGTTCGGCACGTAGCCGGTGGCGGCGATCGCCCGCTCGACGGTGCGCCGCAGCTCGGGGTCGACGGTCTGCACCCCGTTGATCACGCGGGAGACCGTGGCGCGGGACACCCCGGCGTAGTTGGCGACCTGTTCGAGGGTCGGTGGTCGCGTGTCGCTGCCCGTCATGGTTCTCACGGTAGATCGTGCCCCCGCGCGGTGAGAAAAAGGGAGCCGTGGATGGACGGCGGTCCAGGCACGTCCATCCACGGCCGGTTCCCAGGTGGTTACGCGCGCCCGTCGGCGCCGCACTTGACCTTCAAGCGGATGCAGTACGCGACCCGGCGGTCCATCTCGGCCTGCGGCCAGGCGTTGAAGAAGTCGCCGTGCATGGTGAACCCGGCACCCGAGCTGAGCCGGATGCGTGCCGGGTCGCCGTTGACCGGGTACCGCAGGACCTGGCGCAGCTTCGGCACCGGCACCGGGTGCGTCGCCGGGCAGGCTCCGTTGACCGGGTAGGCCATGTGGCTCTTGTGGTCGGCCGAGTCCAGGTCACGCCCGTTCCAGCACTGCGGGAAGTCCAGGTAGGACTCCAGCATCGAGTCGGCCGGGCAGTTGATGAAGTCCTTCCCCGCGCCGGCCTCGTTGTGGTGCAGGCAGGACCAGCGGGAGATGGTGGTCGCGTCGGGTGCGGTCGCCTTGGCGTTGCCGGCGACGATCCGCAGCCCGTAGGGCAGCGACTGGGTCTGCTCGCGCACGGCGTCGCTGACCCCTTCACCGAGGTAGTAGAACGTGGTGATCACGGGCTCCTTCGCAACCCCGTCCTGGTACAGGGTGGGCACCCAGTACGAGGACTTGTCGACGGCCGGGTTGCAGTTGCTCGGGCCGTTGGCGAGGTCGTCGACGGTGGTGTTGGCGTTGGTGACCGTGCTGCCGAAGAAGCTGTGCATGTGCGACGCGCCGGGCAGGCCCGGGAAGACGATCGGGTCGTCCGGCAGCCGGTGGCTGAACGGGCAGTCGGCGAGGAACTCCGCGACCCGGACCGCGCCCGGCGGGATGGTGGTCGGCGCACCGGTGGGCGTGCTCCCGCCGGTGCCGAACACCTGGAACTCCCACAGCGACACGCCGTACTGCGTGGCCCGGCGGGTGGTGTTGAGCTTCACGTACCGGCCGGAGCCGGACACGTTGAGCGTCTGCACCCCGCCGGTGCCGTTCACGGTGGTGTGGATCGTCGTCCACGAGGTGCCGTTGGCCGACGTCTGGATGGTGAAGTCGCGGGCGTACGCGGCCTCCCAGTTCAGCACCACCTGGGTGATCGTGGCGGGCGCGCCCAGGTCGACCTGCAGCCACTGCGGGTCGCTGAACGCGCTCGACCACCGGGTGCCCCCGTTGCCGTCGACCGCGTTGGCGGCGGCGGCACCCCCGTTCTCCACCGAGGACGCCGTGACCGGCTTCCCCTGCGAGATCGGGACCTCGGCGGCGTCCGCCGAGAAAGCACGCGTCGCAGCGTACGTCCCGACCAGTGCGGTGAGCGCCAGGCCGATCAGCGACTTCCTGACCAGGCCCCTCCCCAGAACCCGGGCGCTCATGCCGTCACCTCCGCTGCGCTCCGGCGCCAGCCTGAGCTCCACCCTGAGCTGCTGATTCGCAGCCCTCCGCTGCGCTCCGGGCCGCTCATGCCGTCACCTCCGCTACGCTCCGGGCCGCTCACTTGTACACCCGCACGTAGTCGACGTACATCCGGGACGGGAACGGCGTGGTGGCGTCGATCGGGCCCGGGAAGTCACCGCCGACCGCGAGGTTGAGGATCAGGTAGAACTGGTGGTCGTACACCCACGGGCCGCGGGTCGTCTCGACGGTGTCCTTGTTGGCGACCAGGATGACCTGGTTGTCGACGCGGAACGTCATCTTCGTGCTGTCCCACTCGGTCGAGTAGACGTGGTAGTCCAGCGACAGGTCGACCGTGGAGATCTTCTGGCCATAGCCGCCACCGCCGTTGTAGGCCGGCGCGTGCAGGGTGGAGTAGATCTCGTTGGTGTTGCGGCCGAGGATCTCCATGATGTCGATCTCGCCGTTGTACGGCCAGGGGCGGCCGGTCAGGAAGTCGGTGCCCATCATCCAGAAGGCGGGCCACAGGCCATTGCCCTTCGGGACCTTGATGCGGGCCTCGATCCGGCCGTACTGGGTGGAGAACTTGTTGCTGGTGTTGATCCGGCCCGAGGTGTAGTCGCGGCCGCCGAGGGTCTGCTTGCGGGCCTCGATGACCAGCGAGCCGCCCTGGATGGAGGTGTTCTCCAGGTTCGTGTAGTACTGGATCTCACCGTTCTGGCCGGTGCCGGGGTCGACCGTCCACTTGGTCAGGTCCACATTGGTGCCGGTGTTGAACTCGTCGGACCAGACCAGGTTGGTGGCCGGGAAGACCGGGTCGGCCGGGTTCGCCGGCGGCTGGACCGGCTGGCCGCCGGTGCCGTACACCTTGAACTCCCACAGCGAGTAGCCGTAGCCGTTGGAGCGCTGGGTGCCGTACATCCGCACGTAGCGGCCGGTGCCGTTGACCGTCAGGGTCTCCCTGAAGCCCTTGCCGGTCGTGGTGGTGTAGATCGGCGCCCAGTTGACCGCGTCCGCCGACGTCTGCAGCTGGTACGACACGGCGTACGCCGGGTCCCACTGCAGCACGACCTGCTTGATCTGCGCGGTCGCGCCGAGGTCGACGTAGATCCAGCCCGGGTCGACCCAGCCGTTCGTCGGGCTGGTCGCCCACCGGCTGGCGGGGTCGTTGTCGAACGCCTTGTCCGGGGTGCACGGGTTGCAGTTGCTGTCGTTCTGCGACGTCGACGCGACGGCCGGCTTCTTGTACGACAGCAGCACCGTGTTGCCGTTCGGCTGGCTCGGGCTGGTGCTCGGGGTGTCGTTCGTGGTGGGCGGCGCGCCCTGGGTGCGGATCTGGAACTCCCACAGCGAGTAGCCCCACTGGGTGGCCCGGGCGGTGCCGTTGAGCCGCACGTACCGGCCGGAGCCGCTGACCGTGAGCTCCTGCACGCCACCGGTGCCGGTCGTGGTGCTGTAGATGTTCGTCCAGGTCGTGCCGTTGGTGGAGGTCTGGATCTGGAACGCGGTCGCGTACGCCGCCTCCCAGTTCAGCGACACGCCGCAGATGCTCTGGGTGCTGCCGAGGTCGACCTGGACCCACTGCGGGTCGCCGGCGGCGCTGGACCAGCGGGTGCCGGGGTTGCCGTCGAACGCGGACGCGGCGGGCGTGCCGGCGTTCTCCGTCGAGGAGGCGGTGGCCGCCTTGCCCAGCGCCGCGTTGGTGGTGCCGCAGCCGACGGACGCGCTGCCGCCGTACACCTGGAACTCCCACAGCGACACGCCGTACTGGGTCGCCCGGGCGGTCGCGTTGACCCGCACGTAACGGCCGGAGCCGGTGACGGCCAGGCTCTGGTTGCCGCCGGTGGAGGTCGTGGTGCTGTAGACGGTGGTCCAGGTGGAGCCGTTGCCGGAGGTCTGGATCTGGTACGCGGTCGCGTACGCCGCCTCCCAGTTCAGGGCGACCCGGGTGATCGTCTGCGTGGAGCCCAGGTCGACCTGGATCCACTGCGGGTCACTGAAGGCGCTGGACCAGCGGGTCCCGGTGTTGCCGTCGGTGGCGCTGGAGGCGGGGGTGGCGGCGTTCTCCGTCGAGGACGCGGTGGTGGGCTTACCCTGCGACAGCAGGGTCTCCGCGGCGTCGGCGCGGGTCACGACCACGACGATGGAGGCGCACAGCATCGCGGCCACCGCGGTGGCGATGGCACCGGCGCGCAGGGTGCGCCGGCCGGTCGTAGATCGTGAGAGACGTCGATGGCCGGGGGCGGGTGCCGACCAAGGCATAGGGAGCTCCATTCATGTCGCTCGGGTGACCAGTGTGTTGCGGCGGGACGAGAGAGCGCTCTCTCATCCGGTCACTGTGAACCCTTGCTCGAACCGTGTCAATGCTTCCGCCCGAATCGGAGAGCGCTCTCCGAACATCGACTACCAGCAGCTCACAGCCGGTTCCCCCGTTGCCGCACAGTGGCGAAGCCTGATACGACCGGGTGCGGGAGCGCTCTCCCCAGGTCAGCGCACCGGCGACGCGATGTTACGGACGGCGCATGATCCAGACCGGCAGCTCGTCGCCGACGGTGAGGTGCTCGATCACGTCGAAGCCGACCCGGCGGTACACCTCGACGTTGCCGGGGTTGGAGGTCTCCAGCAGGGCGGGCAGCCCGTCGCCGGCGGCCCGCCGCAGCGCCGGGCCCATGGTGGCCCGGGCCAGCCGCCGGCCGCGGTGCGCCGGGTGGCACGCCAGCACCCCGAGGTACCAGCGCCGATGGGTCGGCATCACGGCGGCGACGGCGTGCTCGTACACCGCGAACCGCCCGGTCGGCGCATGGCTGGACGGCGGCGCGTCCGGCCCGTCCCACATGGCGACCGCGGCGCCGCCGTCGGCGACCCAGACGGTGCCGTGCCCGACCCGGGCGTCGAACAGCCCGCCGGCGATCGCCTCCGCCTCGCGCGGGTACGTGGCGTCGTCGGGGCAGAAGAACCGGAACGCGGGGTCGGCGGCGAACGCGGCGACGACGGTGGCGACCACCGTGGCACGGTGCGCGGGGGTCGCCACCTCGATGAGAGGTGTGGTCACGACCAGGTCATACCACGGACGATCTCGCCGGACGTCGATTTTTCCGGCGCCCGCCCCGTCACCGGCGGGCGGCCTCGACCTGGCGCAGGTACGCGGCGATGGCGTCACGGTTGCGCGCCAGGCAGGCGATCCGGGCGTCCATCCGGTCCCGCTCGGCCTCCAGCAGCGCGACGAGCTCCTCACTGGCGTCGGAGACGGTGATCGTGCACGGGTTGTCGGTGCACGGCAGGACCTCCCGGATGACCCTGGTCGGCAGGCCCGCGTCGAGCAGGCCACGGATCTGCTGCACCCGGTCGACGAGGTTCTCGCCGTAGTCGCGGTACCCGTTGGCGAGGCGCGCCGCGGTGAGCAGCCCCTGCTCCTCGTAGTAGCGCAGCAGGCGGGCCGGGATACCCGTGCGGCGTGACAGCTCACCTATGCGCATGCTCACTCCCCCTTGACGTTCACACCAGTGTGAACCTTCGAGGATCCGGGCATGCCGCTGCTCCTGCTGTCCGTCGCCCAGTTCCTGCTCGCCCTGGACTACTCCATCGTGTACGTGGCGCTGCCCGGCCTGGCCGCCGACCTGGGCCTGGACCTGGCGGCCGCGCAGTGGGTGGTGAGCGCGTACGCGGTGCCGTTCGCCGGGTTCCTGCTGGTCGGCGGCCGGCTCGCGGACCGGGTCGGGGCGGGCAGGCTGTTCGTGGCCGCGGCCGCCGGGTTCGGCGTGGCGAGCGTCGCGGGCGGGCTGGCGTCCTCGGGCGGGGTGCTGCTCGGCGCCCGGTTCGCCCAGGGCGTGGCCGCGGCGCTGCTGCAGCCGGCGATCCTGGGGCTGCTCGGCACGATGTTCCCGGCCCGCTCCCGCGCACTGTCGGTGTGGGGCGCCGTCGGCGCGTCCGGCCTCGCCGCCGGCGTCGTGCTCGGCGGCGTCCTGACCCGCGCCTCGTGGCGGTGGACGTTCCTGGTCAACGTGCCGGTGACGGTGCTGTGCGCGGTGGGCGGGCTGCTGTGGCTGCGCTCCCGGGCGGTCCGCGGCGCCGGGGTGCCGCTGACCGGGTCGCTGCTGGGCACCGGCGCGGCGCTCGGTGCGGTGCTCGGCCTGACCCTCGGCGGGACCGCCGGCTGGACCGCCCCGGCGACCCTCGGCACGCTGCTGGCCGCCGCCGGGTTCGCCGCCGGGTTCGTGGCGCACGAGCGGCGCGCCGCCACGCCGCTGGTCGAGCCGGCGCTGCGGCACATCCGCAGCCTGCGGGTGGGCGTGGCGGCGACGGCGCTGTACATGGCCAGCGTCGGCTCGGAGTTCTACGTGGTGACCCTGCTGCTGCAGTCGGAGCGCGGCTACCCGCCGCTGCGGGCGGGCCTGGCGTTCCTGCCCCTGGCCGCCCTCGTCGCGGTGGGCAGCGCGGTCACCGGCCGGGCGGTGCGCCGCTTCGGCAGCCCGGCCGTCCTGTCGGCCGGCTTCACCCTGGCCGCGCTGGGCCTCGGCTGGCTCGCCCTGGCCGCCGGCGCCCCCTACGCCACCGGCCTGCTGCCGGGCCTGCTGCTCAGCGGCTTCGCCCACGGCATGATCTACACGGCGATGTTCGTCCTCGGCGGCCGCGACGTCCCCCCGGCCCACCAGTCCTCGGCCGGCGCGGTCCTCACCACGTCGCAGTACCTCTCCGGCGCCGTCACCATCGCCGCGCTCACCCTCGTGCTGGGCGGCGCCGGCGGGTTCGGCGCGCTGTTCGCGGCGACGGCGGCCGCGGCACTGGCCGGCGCGGCCCTCGCCGCCCGCGCCACGACCCGCCCCAGCCGGCCAGACCCCGCGCCCTCCCCCGCAGCCGCGGCCGCCGGAACGGGCGCCCCTCCCGCGACGTAGAGGGGCCTTATGCCGCCACAGCCGCACAAGCCCCCTCGGGATCACGACCAACCGGTAGCCGCCGGCCGGGCCGGAGGATCGGACGACAGACCTCTCGCGAGACTCGTCACCGCAACCCCCGGCCCTTCGGATGCCGCGCGCCCGCGCGTGAGGCCGCCGCGCGCCAGCGCAGGCAGTGCGAGCGCAGCGAGCATGGGGGCTCCGGGGTGGGAACCCCCCGGCCGGCCGCGGCGGAAGCCGCCCGAAGTTAGGAACTGCTCTCCTTCTTGTCGCCGGCCCACTGGGTGTGGAAGGTGCCGTCGCGGTCGGTGCGGCGGTACGTGTGGGCGCCGAAGTTGTCCCGCAGGCCCTGGATCAGCGCCGCCGGGAGGCGCTCGGCGCGCAGCCCGTCGAAGTACGCGAGGGAGGACGAGAACGCCGGGGTCGGGATGCCGGCCTGGGCGGCGGCGACCACGACGCGGCGCCACGAGGGGACACCGGCGTTGACGGCCTCGGCGAAGTACGGCGCGACCATGAGGCTCTTGAGCGACGGGTTCTCGTCGTACGCCTCGCGGATGCGGTTGAGGAACCGGGCGCGGATGATGCAGCCGCCGCGCCAGATCGTGGAGACGGCGCCGCGGTCGATGTTCCAGCCGTACTCGGCGCTGCCGGCCTCGATGTGGTCGAAGCCCTGCGCGTACGCGACGATCTTCGAGGCGTACAGGGCGAGCCGCACGTCCTCGATGAACTGGTCGCGGTCCTGCACGTCCAGGCCGCCGGAGGTGGACGGGAAGGCGGCACGGGCCGCGGCGCGCTGCTCGGCGTGGCCGGACAGCGAGCGGGCGAAGGTGGCCTCGGCGATGCCGGTGATCGGCACGCCCAGGTCCAGGGCGCTCTGCACGGTCCAGCGGCCGGTGCCCTTCTGCTCGGCCTGGTCCAGCACGATGTCGACGAACGCCTGGCCGGTCTCCGCGTCGACGTGGCCGAGCACGTCGGCGGTGATCTCGATGAGGAACGACTCGAGGTCGCCGGTGTTCCAGGTGCGGAAGATGTCGGCGATCTGCGCCGGGGTGGCGCCGATCCCGGCGCGCAGCAGGTCGTACGCCTCGGCGATGAGCTGCATGTCGGCATACTCGATGCCGTTGTGGACCATCTTCACGAAGTGCCCGGCGCCGTCGGGGCCGATGTGCACGCAGCAGGGCGTGCCGTCCACGACCGCGGCGATCTTCTCGAACATGGGGCCGAGGGTCTGGTACGACTCCGGCGAGCCGCCCGGCATGATCGACGGGCCGAGCAGGGCACCCTCCTCGCCGCCGGAGACGCCGGTGCCGACGAAGTGCAGGTTGTGCGCGCGAAGCGCCTGCTCGCGGCGGCGGGTGTCGGCGAAATGGGCGTTGCCGGCGTCGACGATCATGTCGCCGGGCTCCAGCAACGGGACCAGCTCGTCGATGACTGCGTCGGTGGGGCCGCCGGCCTTCACCATGATGATGACAGCGCGGGGCCGGGCCAGGGACGCGACGAAGTCGGCCATCGACTCGCTCGGCACGAACGTGCCCTCGTGCCCGAACTCGTCCACGAGCCGGCGGGTGCGCTCGTAGGAACGGTTGTGCACGGCGACGGCGTAACCGTTGCGGGCCAGGTTGCGGGCCAGGTTACGTCCCATCACCGCAAGACCGGTCACGCCGATTTGAGCAAGGTCGGACATCTGAACCTCTCCAGTCAAAGACGATCTCGCCCCGACCGGCGATCACTACCCCGGGATCACGGTTCGAAGCGCGCGTCGGACCAGGCTACCCGCCTACTGTCGCGCCTCAGCACGGCACGGGCGAAGCTTTCCAGGATCCAGGGGCCGCGGACGGTGGCCCGCTCGTACCCGAGCAGCCGCCCCTCCTCAAAGGTGAAACGGTACCGGCAAAACGCACCGGCAAAACGGGTGAAGCCGGTCGTAACCCACCCTGCCCGCGCGACGTTGAGCGAAGGTGCACACCGACTCGCCGCCGTCCACCCGCGTGCTGTACCTCGCCGGGTGGGGGCGCAGCGGCAGCACCCTCGCGGAGGGGATGCTGGACCAGGTGCCGGGGCTCATCGGCGTCGGTGAGATCAAGTTCCTGTGGGAACGGGGGCTGCTGCAGAACCGGCGGTGCAGCTGCGGCACGCCGCTGCGCTCGTGCGAGTTCTGGGTCGAGGTGCTGCGCGAGGCGTTCGGGCGCATCCCCGACGACGAGCTGCGCGAGCTGGACGAGGCGTCGCGCCGCTTCCGCACCCGGCACCTGCCGGGGATGCTGCTGCGCCCCACGCGCCCGCCGGACGCCGGCGAGCTGAGCTGGTACTACGCGGCCCTCGCCCAGCTGTACCGGGCGGTGGCGAAGGTCGCCGGCGCGGACGTCGTGGTGGACTCCTCGAAGTTCCCGTCGTACCTGACGGCGCTGCTGCAGGCGCCCGGGCTGGACGTGCGGGTGGCGCACATCGTGCGGGACCCGCGGGCCGTCGCGTACTCGTGGCAGCGGCACAAGGAGGACCCGGACGCCCCGAACGGCGAGCTGATGCCCCGCATGCACCCGGCGTGCACGGCGCTGTACTGGTCTGCCTGGAACCTCGCGACCGAGCGGATCACCCGCCGGGCCGGCCTGCCCTACCTGCGCTTCCGGTACGAGGACCTGGTCGCCGAGCCGGACGCGACCCTGCGGGCGGTGACCCGGCTCAGTGGCGTGCCGGCCGCGCCGGTGCGCGTCGGCGACCGGGGTGAGCTGCTCGTCCGCCGGACCCACCAGGTGTCGGGCAACCCCGTCCGGTTCCGCTCCGGGGCGGTCCCGCTGCGCCTGGACGACGAGTGGACGACGGGGATGGCACCCCGGCACCGGCGGCTGACCGGGGCCGTCACCGTGCCGCTGCGGCACCGGTACGGGTACCGCGACTCCTAAGCTGCGCCTCTCCCTGGCCGATCAGGCCGGTGGGGACCGGTGACGGCGGCGAGCAGGAGGTGGCGGGATGCGGCGCGGGCTGCTCGCCGCGACCGTGCGGCGCCTCACCGGCCTGGCCTTCGACGCGGGCGCGATCATCGACTTCACCGGGCTCAAGCGCGTCGTGGACGCGGTCGGCCGAGCAGCACCCGGACTGGGTCGTCCCGCACCCCTGACTGCAACATTCCTGCAAACGCGAAAGCATTGACTCCACTGAGTGCCGGTGGCACGTTGGCCCGAGGAATGCGCTTTCCTGACACCCCTGTTGCACGCTTGGAGTCTGCATGCGCAAGACCGCCATCGCGGCCGCCACCCTCGCCGGCGCGGCCCTGCTCGCCGGCGCGGCCGTCAGCGCCGACGCGGCCGGCACGCCACCGGCCGCGCTCGCCTTAGCCCGCCAGAGCCTGCCCGCCGGCGACGGCTGGGCGTCGGACACCACCGGCACCACCGGCGGGTCCGCCGCCGACGCCGCGCACGTCTTCACCGTCCGCACCCGCGACGAGCTGGCCGCCGCCGTGGCCGGCGACACCCCGAAGATCGTGTTCGTGTCCGGCGGCATCGACGCGAACGCCGGCTACACGTGCGCCGACTACGCCGACCCGGCGTACAGCCTGGAGGCGTTCCTCGCCGCGTACGACCCGGCGGTGTGGGGCCGCGCCACCAAGCCCACCGGGCCCCTCGAGGACGCCCGCGCCCGCTCGGCGAAGAACCAGGGCGCCCGGGTCAACATCAAGGTCGGCGGCAACACCACGATCATCGGCCTCGGCGGGTCGAAGATCACCGGCGCCAACCTGCTCATCGACAAGGTCGACAACGTCATCCTGCGCAACCTGCGCCTCGAGGACGCCCACGACTGCTTCCCGTCGTGGGACCCGACCGACGGCGCGGCCGGCAACTGGAACTCCCTCTACGACCTGGTCACGGTCACCGGCGCCACCCACGTGTGGGCCGACCACAACAACTTCAGCGACGGCAACAACACCGACGACACGCAGCCGCTGTACTTCGGCCGGCCGTACCAGGTGCACGACGGCGCCCTCGACGTGATCCGCGCCGCGGACCTCGTCACCGTCTCCTGGAACAACTTCTTCGACCACGACAAGACGATGCTCATCGGCTCGTCGAACACCGTCGGCGCCGACGTCGGCAAGCTGCGGGTCACGATCCACCACAACCGCTTCGCCAACGTCGGCCAGCGCGTGCCGCGGGTCCGCTTCGGCCAGGTCGACGTGTACGACAACTACTTCTACGCCACCGACGAGGACAGCTACAGCTACTCGTGGGGCGTCGGCGTCTACGCCGAGGTGTACGCCGAGAACAACTTCCTGCTCCGCAGCGCCGACCTGGCGCTGTCCGACGTGGTGTACGACTGGCGCGGCACCGCGCCGGGCGCCATCACCGAGGCCGGCACGGCCACCCGGGTCGGCACGGGCCCGGTGTCCGCGGTGAGCCTGGTCGCGCAGTACAACGCCACGCACGACCCGGACCTGCCGCCCACGACGTGGGTGCCGGCGCTGCGGGCCGCCGCGCCCGACCCGGCCACGGCGGTCCCCGCCCTGGTCACCGCGAAGGCCGGGGCCGGCAAGCTCGGCTTCTGAAGCTCACGGCAGGTGCACGACGCCGTGGCCGTCGTCGACCGGGAGGTCGCCGGCGGTCACGGCCCGCACCTCCATGAAGGTGAGCTCCGCAACGCCGGTCAGGACGCTGGCGAACGCGGTCTCCGCGGCGTCGGCACCCGTCGCGATGCGGACCATGCTCTGCCGAGGCGCCAGGCCGGTCGCGTCGACGACCCGCCACTCGCCGTCGACGGCGACCTCGGCCACCGCGTGGAAGTCCATCGGTGACAGGCCCGGCGCGTAGACCGCGGCGGTGCGCGCCGGGATGTTGACGGACCTGGCGAGGGCCGCGACCAGGTGGGCGAAGTCGCGGCACACCCCGGTGCCGGACAGCAGCGTCTCGGTCGCGTCGGTGGTGCCGGTGGACGTGCCGGCCTCGTACCGGGTGTGCCGGCGCACGTAGTCGACGATCCCGGCGACCGTGCCGGCGGGCGACGGCGCGAACCGCTGGAACTCCCGCGCGGCGAACCCGGCCAGCCGGTCGGACGGGCAGTACCGGCTCGGCCTGGTCGCGGTGATGCGCTGCGCCAGCTCCAGGCGCTGCGGCGGGCCGCGGCGCACGGTGACCGCGGCGGTGTAGTCGACGCGCAGCAGTCCGGTGCCCGCGCGCACGTGGTGCCCGCCGGCGACCGGCGTGACCTCGACGGGTGCGCCGTCGAGCCGCACGTCGAGCGACTCCTGCACCGTCACCCCGGGCCGCGGGCAGACCGCGATCATCAGCTGTACCTCGGCGGGCTCCCGCACCTGGAACTCCAGGGTGCTGCCCACGCGCGCATCCACCATGCCACCGTTCATACCCATCGGGGAACCCGTGCGCCGCCCGCCGGCACGCGACCCACGACACATGTGTTCTGCAACGTTCGACGTAGAACTCGGCACCGAACCGTGCGCATGATGGCGGCTCCATCAATGTCGATGCGGCGGGACGGTCCCATCCTCCAAGACCGAACCGTCCCGCTGCTCCCCGTGAGGAGCCCCTCCATCATGTCCTATGACACGCTGACCCGGTCCGTCGTTTTCGTCGTGACCCTCGCGGTCCTGCTCGTCGGGCACTCCCTCGGCGACCACGTGGCGCAGACGGACCGGCAGGCCACGCACAAGGCGACCCCGGGCCGCGCCGGCTGGCGCGCCCTCGCCGGGCACCTGCTCACCTACCACCTGACGGTCACCGCGGCGCTGCTGCTGACCTGCGCGGTGCTGCGGCTGCCGCTGTCCGCGGCCGGGGTGGCCGCCGGGGTCGCGTTCTCCGCGGTGACCCACGGCCTGCTCGACCGCCGCTGGCCGGTGCGGGCGGTGCTGCGCGCGACCGGCTCCCCGCAGTTCGCCGACACGACCAGCCCCGTCTGCGGCATGTACGTCGCCGACCAGGCCCTGCACCAGGCGTCGCTGCTGGTGGCGGCGCTGCTCGTGGCCGGCCTGTAGCGGCGGGCGCAACGGTCCGGCGGTCCGGCGGCGTCCGGCACGGCTGAGACCCGGCGCACAATTGAACATGTTCAAGAACGGGTCTAGCGTAGGTCGTAGTTGAACACGTTCAAGAAGGGCGCCGGTCATGGACCTCAAGCTCGGCACGTACCTGATCTATCTGGCGGTGAGCGTGCTGCTGACCATCTGGGTGGCGCGGACGCTGCTCAAGAACGGCCAGGTGTTCCTCGACGACGCGCTCGCCGACGAGCGCCTGGCCAAGTCCGTCAACCACCTGCTGGTCGTCGGCTTCTACCTGCTGAACCTCGGCTATGTCGCGGTGGCGCTGAAGATCGGGCAGTCGCTGCCCGACGGCAGCTCCGCGATGGAGGCCCTGGCGTGGAAGCTCGGCCTCGTGCTGCTCGTCCTCGGCGGGCTGCACTTCTTCAACCTGTACGTGCTGAGCCGGTTCCGCCGCCGGCGGATGCTCGACCAGCTGCCGCCGCCGGTGCCGCCGGCCCGGATGATCCCCGCCGGCTACCCGGTGGCGCCGTACCCGATGGGGCCCGTGCCGCCGCGCCCCGCCGGGCCGCCGCCGGCCGCCGCGCCGCACGGCTACCCGAAGCCCCCGCCGCAGACCCCCGCCACCCAGCGGGACCACGACGACGAGCCCCAGCCGCCGCTGTGATCACCCGGCTCACCGTGCTCTACGACGCGGGCTGCGGGCTGTGCCGCACGGCACGGGCGTGGCTCGCGTCGCGGGCGCAGCTGGTGCCGCTGGAGTTCGTCGCGGCGGGCTCGGACGAGGCGCGCCGCCGGTACCCGTCGCTCGACCCCGCCGAGACCCTCGCCGACATCACGGTCGTCGCCGACGACGGCGGCGTCTACACCGGCGACAGCGCGTGGATCATCTGCCTGTGGGCCCTGGACGGCTACCGGGGCCTGGCGGCCCGGCTGGCCGCGCCGGACCTGCGGCCCACGGCGCGGCGGGTCGTCGCGGCGGCCGCCGCGCTGCGCCGCGCCGGCCGGGACGGGCCCGACCAGCGGCCCGAGCCGGGTTTCGCCCGGGGATATGGTTCGGACTGTGGTGGAACCTGCGATCTCTGAAGCCCCG
The DNA here is from genome assembly GCF_040654515.1 of Dactylosporangium sp. NPDC050688. Taxonomy (NCBI): domain Bacteria; kingdom Bacillati; phylum Actinomycetota; class Actinomycetes; order Micromonosporales; family Micromonosporaceae; genus Dactylosporangium; species Dactylosporangium sp. NPDC050688. Next base: position 110,940 of record NZ_JBFAIC010000003.1, on the reverse strand, counting down.
GCCGCCGCCGGGGGCGAGTCGACCGCGAAGGGTGAGCAGACCCGGCGGCTCATCGTGGACACGGCGGTGCGGCTCTTCGGCGAGCAGGGCTACGACAAGACCACGATGCGGGCGATCGCCGCCGCCGCCGGCGTGTCGGTCGGCAACGCGTACTACTACTTCCCGTCCAAGGGTCACCTGGTGCAGGCGTTCTACACCACGGTGCAGGACGCCCACGCCGACGCGTGCCGGCAGGTCCTCGCCGCTCCGGGGCCGTTCGTGGACCGGCTGCGCGCCGCGATGCTCACCGGGGTGGAGACGATGGCGCCGTACCACGGCTTCGCCGGGTCGTTCTTCAAGACCGCCGCCGAGCCCGGGTCGCCGCTGAGCCCGTTCAGCGCCGACTCCGCCCCGGCGCGCGAGCGCTCGCTGCGCATGTTCGCCGACGTCGTCGACGGGGCGACCACGAAGATCGACCCCGAGCTGCGGGCGGAGCTGCCGGAGCTGCTGTGGCTCGCCCAGATGGGCGTCACCCTGTACTGGGTGCACGACACCTCACCCGGGCAGGAGAAGACCCGGCTGCTGGTCGAGCGGTCCGCGCCGCTCATCGACCGGCTGGTCGGCATGTCCCGCTACCGCGTGTTCCGGCCCGTCGTGCGCGAGGTGCTCACCCTGTACCGGCTGCTGCGCTGAACCGGCAGGTGTGAGTGTCACCCGACCGGGTATTTCGGCAGCTCGTGCCCGGGTAGCGTCTGCCCTGTTCGAACGGGTGTTCGTCATGGATCGGTAATCGTTTGTTCACTGTGAACATTCGCCGACCGCCGGATCCTCAGGTAGCGTCGGCTCGCATGGCGACCTTGCGCATCGATCGCACGGCCGCCGACCCCGATGCGGTGATTTGCGCGATTGAGCAGGCCGAGGGCTACATTGCATCGATCTGCTTCAAGACCGGGCCACCTCAGACGGTCGGCGTCGAGCTCGAGTACACCGTCCATGCCAGCGCAGATCCAACGACGTATATCGATCCCGATCGGTTGCGTCAGGCGCTCGGCGACCACGCACCCCCGACCCTGCGACCCGGCACGGCGCACCTGCCGCTGCGGCTCGGGTCGGCCGTCACCCTCGAGCCGGGTGGCCAGGTGGAGTTGTCCACCCTCCCCCAGCGGTCCCTGACCGGCCTCCACGAGGCCGTCGGCGCGGACCTGGCGGAGCTCAGCGAGCGGCTCGGCCGCGCCGGGCTGGAGCTCGGCGGCACCGGCATCGACCCGCACCGCCCGCCGCGGCGGATGCTCTCCACTCCCCGTTACGACGCGATGGCGACCGCGTTCGCCCGGCGCAACGACGCCGGCCGGACCATGATGTGCAGCACCGCCGGCCTGCAGGTGTGCCTCGACGCGGGCCCGCCGTCCCGCTGGGCCGCGCTGCACGACCTCGGCCCGCCGCTCATCGCCCTGTTCGCCAACTCCCGCCACCACGCCGGGCACGACACCGGCTGGGCGTCCGCACGGATGCGCACCTGGCTGGCGATGGACCCGTCCCGGACCCGGCCCGTGCCGTCCGGCGACGACCCGGCGCTGCAGTGGGCCCGGTACGCCATGGACGCGCAGCTGCTGTGCGTCCGGCGCGACGGCGGCCCGTGGACCGCCCCGGCCGGGGTGACGTTCGCGGACTGGGTCGGCGGGGCCCTGGGGGACCCGCCGACGTACGCGGACCTCGACTACCACCTGAGCACCCTGTTCCCGCCGGTGCGCCCGCGCGGGTACCTCGAGGTTCGCTACCTCGACACGCTACGCGGCCCCGACTGGTTCGCCCCGGCGGCGATCCTCACGGCGCTGCTCGCCGACGAGCCGACCATCGACCGGGTGCGTGAGCTGTGCGAGCCCGTCGCCGGCCAGTGGGCCCACGCGGCCCGCCTCGGCACCGCCGACCCGGCCCTCGCCAAGGCCGCCGCCGCGGTGCGCGACCTGGCCCTGGACCGGCTCACCCGGCTGGACCTGCCCGCCGCACTCCTGCACGACGTCATCGAAGGGAGCACCCGCAATGAGCCGACCGGAGCGTAGCGGCACGAGCCTCGGCGAGCACGTCGCCGCCGAGCTGGAGCGGACCCGCCGGCGTTCGGCGCTGCTCACCGACGCCGTCGACGACGCCGACCTGGTCCGCCAGCACTCGCCGCTGATGTCGCCGCTGGTGTGGGACCTCGCGCACATCGGCAACCAGGAGGAGCTGTGGCTGGTGCGCGACGTCGGCGGCCGGGAGCCGGTCCGCCAGGACATCGACCACCTCTACGACGCGTTCAAGCACGCCCGGCGGGACCGGCCCCAGCTGCCGCTGCTCGGCCCGGCGGAGGCACGCGCGTACGTGGCGACGGTCCGCGACAAGGTCCTCGACGTGCTGGACCGGCTGCCGGCGACCGCGGCGTTGCTCGCGTCACCGGCCGCGTCACCGGCCGAATCACCCGGGGCGGGCCGGCGCCTGGTCCGCGACGGGTTCGCGTTCGGGATGATCGTGCAGCACGAGCAGCAGCACGACGAGACCATGCTCGCCACCCACCAGCTGCGCTCCGGGCCGCCGGTGCTGTCGGCCGGCCCGCCGCCCGCGGCGAAGGTCACGGTCGGCGGTGAGGTCCTCGTGCCGGCCGGCGGGTTCGACATGGGCACCTCCACCGAGGCGTGGGCGCTGGACAACGAACGCCCCGCGCACCGCGTCGACGTCGGCGCGTACTTCATCGACGCGGCACCCGTCACCAACGCGCAGTACGCGGCGTTCATCGACGACGGCGGCTACGACGACCCGCGCTGGTGGACGCCGGAGGGCTGGCGGCACCGCACCGAGGCGTCCCTCGTCGCGCCGCTGCACTGGACCCGCGACGGCGGCGGCTGGCACGCCACCACCTTCGGGCGCACCGAGCCGGTCGTGCCCGGCGCGCCCGTCGTGCACGTCTGCTTCCACGAGGCGAAGGCCTACGCCACGTGGGCCGGCCGGCGGCTGCCGACCGAGGCCGAGTGGGAGAAGGCGGCCCGGCACGACCCGGCGACGGGCCGCTCCCGGCGGTACCCCTGGGGCGACGACGACCCGGCGGACCGCCACGCCAACCTGGGGCAGCGGCACCTGACGCCGGCGCCCGTCGGCGCCTACCCGGACGGCGCGTCGCCGCTGGGCGTGCACCAGCTCATCGGCGACGTGTGGGAGTGGGTCGACAGCGACTTCCTGCCCTACCCGGGGTTCAGCGCGTTCCCGTACCGGGAGTACTCCGAGGTGTTCTTCGGCGGCGACTACAAGATGCTGCGCGGCGGGTCGTTCGGCACCGACCGGGCCGCGTGCCGGGGCACGTTCCGCAACTGGGACCACCCGATCCGCCGGCAGATCTTCAGCGGGTTCCGCACCGCCCGCGACGCCTCCCCCGCGGAGCTCGCCTAGTGTGCCGGCACCTGGCGTACCTGGGGCCGCCGGTGCCGCTGACGCGGCTGCTGTTCGACCCGCCGCACGGCCTGGAGCACCAGTCGTGGGCGCCGCGGGACATGCGCGGCGGCGGCACCATCAACGCCGACGGCTTCGGGCTCGGCTGGTTCCCGCCGGCCGACCCTTCGCGACCGGTGGTGCACCGCTCGGCCCGTCCACTGTGGAGCGACCTGGCGCTGCCGGCCCTGGCGGCGGCGACGGCCTCCGGCGCGGTGCTCGCCGCGGTCCGCTCCGCCACCGTCGGCATGCCGGTCACCGAGTCCGCGGCCGCGCCGTTCCACGACGGGGCGTGGCTGTTCAGCCACAACGGCCGGGTCGTCGGCTGGCCCGACAGCGTCGCGGGCGTCGCGGCCGGGCTGCCGGTCCGCGACCTCATCACCCTGGACGCGCCGACGGACAGCGCGCTGCTGTGGGCCCTCGTCCGGGCGCGGCTGCGCACCGGCGGCACCCTCGGCGACGCGCTGTCCCAGGTCGTCACCGCCGTCGCCGCGGCCGCGCCCGGGTCACGGCTCAACCTGCTGCTCACCGACGGCCGGTCGGTCGCCGCCGTCACCTACGGCCACGCCCTGTCCGTGCGGGCCGGCGGCGGCGCGGTCCTCGTCGCGTCCGAGCCGCTCGACGACGACCCGGGCTGGCGGGCCGTCCCCGAACACTCCCTGCTCGTCGCGGACCCGTCCGCGGTACACATATCGGAAGGAATCTTCTCGTGACCATGCAGGATCCCGACCTGGACGTGTACCTGCTCGACACCGACCTCACGGCCGCGCTACGGGCCGACGCCCGGGCCGGCCTCACCGCCACCCCGAAGACGCTGCCGCCGAAGTACTTCTACGACGCCCGCGGCAGCGAGCTGTTCGAGGAGATCACCCGCCTGCCGGAGTACTACCCGACCCGCGCCGAACGGGAGATCCTCACCGGCCGGGCCGCGTCGATCGCCCGGGTCACCGGCGCGAAGACCCTGGTGGAGCTCGGCTCCGGCTCCTCGGAGAAGACCCGGCTGCTGCTGGACGCGCTGCGCGACGCCGGCACGCTCGGCTCGTTCGTGCCGCTGGACGTGTCGGCCTCCGCGCTGCGCGACGCGGTCGGCACGCTGCGCGCCGACTACCCGGACCTGCACGTGCGCGGCATCGTCGCCGACTTCGTCAACCACCTGGAGGTGCTGCCGGACACCGGCGACCGGCTCGTCGCGTTCCTCGGCGGCACGATCGGCAACTTCACGCCCGCCGAACGCGCCCCGTTCCTCGCCGCGCTGCGCGCCCGCCTGCAGCACGGCGAGTGGTTCCTGCTCGGCGCGGACCTGGTGAAGTCGCCGTCGGTGCTGGTCCCCGCGTACGACGACGCCGCCGGCGTCACCGCCGAGTTCAACCGCAACGTCCTGCACGTGCTCAACCGCGCCCTGGACGCCGACTTCGACGTGGCCGCGTTCCAGCACGTCGCCGTCTGGGACGCCGAGCACGAGTGGATCGAGATGCGGCTGCGGGCCACCGGGGCGCAGCGGGTGCACGTCGGCGGGCTCGGCCTGACGGTCGACTTCGCCGACGGCGAGGAGCTGCGCACCGAGGTGTCGGCGAAGTTCCGCCAGAACGGGCTGACCGCGGAGCTGGCCGCAGCCGGGTTCTCGGTGCGCCACTGGTGGACCGACGCGGAGGGCAGGTTCGCGCTGGCGCTGGCGGCGGCCGGGTAGGCGGGCGCCCCGGGCGGCGGCGGGTGGCTTGACGCGGCCGTGGCGGTGGGTGCCTCTTGGCACGGACGCGCGCCGGCCCGATCACCCGAACTGACGGTTTCCCGACAGGAAGCGGGTCAGGTGGCCGGGTCGGGTGGTCGGGTCAGGTGGCCCGGTCAGGTGGTCGGGTCGGGCGCGCGGTGGCGGGCGCGGGCCGGCGGCTGCGGCACGGACCCGGGCGGCGGGACGTTGTGCAGCGGCTGCGGCGCGAACCGCGGCGGCTCCGCAAACGCGGCCGGCGGCGCGATCGCGTGCCCGTGGAAGCGCCGCCCGCCCCCGCCCGGGACGGGGCTCTGCGCGACCGCCGTCCCGTCGCCCGGCGCGGCGTGCGCCGGTGCCGGGCCGGTCGGCGCGGCATGCGCGCCGGTCCGCAGCGTGCCGTCGAAGGTCACGGCGGGCGGGCACGGCTCCGTGTACGGCCTCGCCGCCGGGTGCGGGCGCAGCGGGGCGGGCCGCCGGGCGGCCCGGCGGGACCGGTGCAGCCGCAGCGTGCCGACCACGCTCACCAGCAGGACGGCGAGGACGATCAGCGGGGTCGCCACATCTTCGCCGTGCGGGACGTTCACGTGCACAGTTCCTCCGGGCCGTACCGATTCCACTGCTTTTCACGGTAGGTGCTCGGGTACGGGCCGGTTGTCAGCAGTTCAGTCGGGGCAAACCACCACGGGGCCGACAGGTCGTGCCCGCAGGCCGGTGGTGATCCTCGTGACGGTCCGGCGGCGGCCCGGTGTGCCGATTGCGTGCTTGGGTGATCGATCGGGTACACCTTTGTGCATGACCGCCGCGCCCGCCCTCGTCGCCGACCGATATCGCCTGATTGAGCCACTTGGTGCGGGCGGCATGGGCAGGGTGTGGCGCGCCCGCGACGAGACGCTCGGGCGGGACGTCGCCGTGAAGCAGATCATCCTGCCGCCGGAGCTGCTCGACAACGCCCGCGACGTCGCGATGGAGCGCACCCTGCGGGAGGCCCGGGCCGCCGCCAGGCTCACCCATCCCAATGTCGTGCGGGTGTACGACGTCCTCGCGTTCGACGGCCAGCCGTGGCTCGTCATGGAATACGTGCCGTCCCGGTCGCTCGACCAGACGCTGCGCGCCGACGGGCCGCTGCCGCCGCGGCGGGTCGCCGAGATCGGCCTCGCCGTGCTCGGCGCGCTGCAGGCCGCACACCGCGCCGGCGTCCACCACCGCGACATCAAGCCCGGCAACGTCCTGCTCGGCGACGACGGCCGGGTCGTGCTCACCGACTTCGGCATCGCCCGCATCGAGGGCGACGGCCACGTCACCCGGACCGGCCTGGTGCTCGGCTCGCCGGAGTACATCGCCCCCGAGCGCGCCCGCGACGGCACCGCCGGCGCCGCCGGTGACCTGTGGTCGCTGGGCGCCACCCTGTACGCCGCCGTGGAGGGCCGCTCCCCGTACGGCCGCGGCTCCGCCATGGAGACCCTCATGGCGCTCGCCTCCGACGAGCTGGACCCGCCGCAGCGCGCGGGACCGCTGACGCCGGCGCTGCGCGGGCTGCTGCGCAAGGACCCGCGGGCCCGGGCCGGGTTCGCCGAGACCGAGGAGCGCCTCCGCGCCGCCCTCACCACGCCGCCCGAACGCCGCCGCCGCTCGTGGCTGACCGGCTGGGGCCGCGCGGGCTCGACCCCCGCCGCACCGGTCGTCCCCGCCCAGCGCGCCGTCCCGGCGGACAGCGCCGTGCCCGCGGAGCGGGCGGTCGCGGCCGAGCCTGCCGCGGCGGTGGAGCCGCCGACGGTGGTGCAGCCACGGACGCGCCAGGATCCGCCGACGGTGGTCCAGCCGCCGCTGCCGGTCCAGCCGGTGCCCGCGGTGGAGACGCCCGCGGTGGAAACGCCCGCGGCGGAGGCGCTCACCGACGTCGTGGAGGAGCCGGCCGCGGTCGTGGAAGCGCCCGCCGACGTGGAGGCGCCCGCCGCGGACATCGAGGAGCCGGCGGCGGTCGTGGAGGAACCGGCGGTCGTGGAGGAACCGGCGGTCGCACCCGCCGGCACCGCAACGGTTGCCGCCGAGCCTGAGCCCGAGCCCGAACCTGAACCTGAGCCTGGGCCGGAACCCGAACCGGAACCCGAACCCGAGCCCGAACCGGAACCCGAGCCTGAGCCCGAACCGGAGCCAGAGCCGGAATCTGAGCCTGAGCCGGAACCCGAGCCGGTCGCCGTGGCGAAGCCGGCCCGCACGCCGGTGCCGCCGATCGTGCAGCCGGTGCCGGTCGTGACGCCGGTGCCGGTCGCCGAGCCCGTGCCCGGGACGGGCCGCACGCAGGGGCTGCCGCCGGCGAAGGTGCTCGCGGCGGCGGTCGCGGTGCTCGTCGTGGTCGCCGTCGTCGCGGCCGTGGCGTTGTGGCCCGACGGCGGCGGCGAGGACAAGACGGCGGCGCCCGCCGCCTCGGTGCAGCCGACGACGGGCGCGGCGACGAGCGCGCCCGCGGTGTCGCCGAGCGCGGCGCCGTCCAGCGCGCCGGCGGCCGCGGACCCGTCGCCGACGGTGCAGCCGGGCGGGGCCGGCACGCTGCCGCCGCTGCCCGCCGGCTGGATCGACTACCAGGACCCGACCGGGTTCTCCGTGTACGTGCCGGCCGGCTGGCGGCGCTCCAAGGAGGGCACGATGGTGTACTTCCGCGGCGACGGCCGGGTCCTCGGCATCGACCAGACCGACAAGCCGAAGCCGGACCCGGTCAAGGACTGGCAGACGCAGCGGGACACGCGGCTGGCCGGCGGCGACTTCCCCGGCTACGCGGAGATCCACATCAAGGCGGTGCCGTACTTCGTGACGGCGGCGGACTGGGAGTTCACGTTCGGGCGGGGCACCCGCATGCACGTCAACAACCGCGGGGTGGTCACGTCGCCGAAGCAGGCGTACGGCTTCTACTGGCAGACCACCGACGCCGAATGGGCCGCGGCGCGACCGGCGCTGGACCTGGTGTTCGCCAGCTTCCGGCCGAAGGTCTGACCACGGGGAGGAGGGCCATGCCGGAGCTGTGGCCGGCGGGCACGCCGGGGCTGCTGCGGTTGCCGTCGGGGCGCACGGTCCGCGGCCGCCCGCTGTCCAAGCCGGTGCCGGACGGGCCCGCGCCGACGCTCGGGGTGTACCTGCTCGGCCGGGAGCCGGCGGCGACGGCGTGGCCCTCGCACTGGGTACGCTGGCCGGACTTCGGCCTGCCAAGGGACCCGGCGGCGCTGCGGGCCGCACTGGAGGCCGCGCTGCTGGAGGCGGCGACGGGCCGGGTCGAGTTCGGCTGCGGCGGCGGGCGCGGGCGGACCGGGACGGCTCTGGCGTGCCTGGCGGTCCTCGACGGCGTGCCGGCCGGTGAGGCCGTCGCGTACGTCCGGCAGCACTACTCCCGGCACGCCGTCGAGACGCCGTGGCAGCGCGGGTTCGTCAAGCGGTACCCCTGACGAACCCGCGGACAACGCTCAGTTGACCGACGCGGACAGTTTCTCGATGGCGGCGGCGCTGAACGCCTCGCCGGCGAACATCGACAGCCGGGACAGCGGCAGGCTGCCCATGAGGGTCAGCATCTCGGGGTTGCCGGCGGTGCGGGCCATCGGGCCGCCCTCGCCGCCGGCGGCGAGCGACGCGAACAGCTCACCGAGCGCCTGGGCGCCCTTCGGGTCGGCGAGCCACTCCGCGATCGTGGACTCGCCGGTCAGCGGCACCCGCACCGGATCTCCATCGACGTCGACGCCGGCCGTGACCCGCAGGTCGCGCGAGGAGGCGCCGACCTCGACCACGTACGTGCCGCCCTCCACGACCCAGCGCGACACCCGGGTGTCCCAGTAGGCGAGGTCGTCGCGGGCGATCGGCAGTTCGACCTCAACGGTCGCGCCGGCCGGGACGGCGACGTTGGCGAACCCCTTGAGCTCGCGCGGCGGGCGGCGTACCGCGGAGCCGGGCAGCGAGACGTACGCCTGGACGACCTCCCGCCCGTCGCGGCCGCCGGTGTTGGTGACGCTGAGCCGCACCAGCAGCCCGTCGGGGCCGGCGGTGACCGTCGCCGGGCCGTAGGCGAACGTGGTGTAGGACAGGCCGTGGCCGAACGGGTACGCCACCTGCTGCTGCCTGGCGTCGAAGCCGCGGTGCCCGACGTGGATGCCCTCGCCGTAGCGCACATGCCCGGCCTCGCCCGGGAAGTCCAGGTAGGACGGGTGGTCGGCGAGGTGCAGCGGGATGGTCTCGGTGAGCCGCCCCGACGGGTTGACCCGGCCGAACAGGACGTCGGCGACGGCGCCGCCGCCGGCCTGGCCGAGCAGCCAGCCCTCGACGACCGCGGGCACGGCCGCGTCCCACGGGGTGGTGCGCACGACCGCGCCGTTGGACAGCACCACGACGGTGCGCGGGTTGACGGCGGCGACCCGCTCGATCAGCTCGACGTGCGCGGCCGGCAGGTCGATCGCGTCGCGGTCGGCGCCCTCGGTCTCCCGTTCGGTGCCGGCGAACACGAGCGCGACGGCGGCGTCCCGGGCCAGCGCGACCGCCGCGTCGACGTCGTCGTAGCCAGGGGCGAACGCGACCGGCCCGTCGGCGAGCGCGGTGATCTCGTCGAGGGCGTTGTCGAGCCTGGTCGGGTTGATCTGTGAGCTGCCGCCGCCCTGGAAGCGCGGGGTGCGGGCGTGCTCGCCGAGGACCGCGAGTCGCTGGCCGGGCCGCAGCGGCAGGACGTCGCCGTCGTTCTTGAGCAGCACGATGCCGCGCCCGGCCACCTCGCGGGCCAGCGCGTGGTGGGCGTCCGCGTCGTACGTGGTGGCGGTGCGGGCCGCGAGCGCTGCACGTACCAGCGAAGAGACCCGCGACACGGCGGTGTCCAGAATGGACTCGTCCAGCGTGCCGGCACGGACCGCCTCGACGAGCCGCCGGTCACCCTCGGGGTCCGGCCCCGGCATGGTGAGGTCGAGCCCGGCGCGGACCGCCTCGACCCGGTCGGCGACGGCGCCCCAGTCGGACACCACCAGGCCCTCGTAGCCCCACTCCCCGCGCAGCACCTCGGTGAGCAGCCAGTGGTGCTGGGAGGCGAGGACACCGTTGACGCGGTTGTACGCGCACATGACCGTCCACGGTTCGGCCTGCGTGACCACCCGCTGGAACGCGCGCAGGTAGATCTCGCGCAACGTGCGCTCGTCGACGTCGGCGGAGACCCGCATCCGGTCGGTCTCCTGGCTGTTGACGGCGTAGTGCTTCAGCGAGGCGCCGACGCCGCGGCTCTGCAGGCCCTTGACCCACTCGACCGCGAGGACGCCGGTGAGCAGCGGGTCCTCGGCGAAGTACTCGAAGTTGCGGCCGCCGAGCGGGCTGCGCTTGAGGTTGATGCCGGGGCCGAGCAGGACCTGGACGTCCATCGCCAGGGCCTCGTCGCCGAGCGCCTCGCCGACCCGCCGGGCGAGCGCCGGGTCCCAGGTCGAGCCGAGCGCGACGGCGGGCGGGAAGCATGTGGCAGGCTCACTGGCGAGCAGTTCGGCGGTGTCGGGCAGCGCCTTGCGCACGCCGTGCGGGCCGTCGGTGAGGGTGATCTGCGGTACGCCGGTGACGGCGGTGCTGCGCCAGAAGCTGCTGCCGCTGGTGACGGCGGCCTTCTCCTCGAGGTCCATGGCGTCCATGGCGGAAACCCCTTACTGAGCACTTGTAAAGTAATAGGTACCCGGTACGGTAGCCCTGCGCTCACCGCATCGACAAGGGATCGCCGCATCGGCAAGGGGGAGGCCAGTCGAGATGGCACGGCACGACCGGACCCGCCTGCCTGCGCCCGAACGACGCCGGCAGATCATCACCGCCGCGACCCGGCTCGTCGCCGAGCGCGGCTTCTGGGGCCTGTCCATGCAGGACGTCGCCGCCGCCTGCGGCCTCACCGTGCCGGGCCTGCTGCACCATGTCGGTTCGAAGGACGGCCTGCTCATCGCGATCCTCGAGCACCGCGACGCCGAGGACGCCCGGGCCCTGACCGAGCTGCTGGACGGCCCCGCGCCGACCCTGCCGGAGCTGTGCGCGGCGGTGGTGCGCCGCAACGCCGGGCAGCCGGAGATCGTGCGGCTGTTCGCGGTGCTGCAGGCGGAGTCGCTGACCCCGGACCACCCGGCGCACGATTATTTCGTCGCCCGGCAGCAGCGGATCCTGCAGGAGCTCACCGCCCTGGCGAAGGACGCCATCGGCGCGGACGCCTCCGGCGCGGACATCGTCGGCGCGGACGTCGGCGGCGCGCCGGAGGTCCTGGCTCGGCGGATCATCGCGCTGATGGACGGGGTGCAGCTGCAGTGGCTGCGCTCCCCCGGCAGCGACCTGAACCAGCTGTGGGCGGCGACGGCCGGCGACCTGCTACGTCCAACCATGATCCCGAACGGTTCCGGTAGCCCTGGCCACCACAACCGTTCGGGATCATGAGCAACCTGTGAGTGCCCGTACCAGACGGACGATGGCGTGGCGGGGCAGGTCGAGCAGCCGCGCGTCCAGCCACGACGCCGGGACGAGCTGCACGGTCCTGGCCCTGGCCTCGTTCTTCGTCATGCCGTGCTGCCTGACGAGCCCCTCGCGCAACACGTTGCCGAGCTTGCCGTGCGCATGCGACAGCAGCCACCCCACCGCCGACCGCTCCCCTCCCGGCACCGCCGTCGCCTCCACGATCGCCAGCTTCGGTGAGGGCGTGCTGCGGCGGTACCGTAACGTGTACTTCGCCGCGACGACGGAGCGTAACGCTTCCTGACGCTTCGCATCGATGAGGTCCGGGGATTTGTTGGGGACCTGTAAGCTCAGGGTAGGAGCATTGAGCGCGAGCAGCACCCGCAGGAGCCATGGCCCGGGATCCCCGGCGAGATCGATCTGGCCCGGCACCGACCGCACCGGCGCCGCCAGCAGCTCCGCAGGCCCGCGCCCGACGGCCTCGCCCTCCAGCGAGTGCTCGCCGTGGGTGTACATGTTGACCGCCGCCCCGCTCAGCCGCTTCTCCAGCACCTGCCAGGTCCGCGCCGTCGGCCGGCAGACATAGAGGTCGCTGGCGGACCCGACCGCCTGCGCGCCGTGGTAGCGGTTGAAGGCGGGCAGGATCGCCTCGACGGCCAGGTCCAGGTCGAGCACCGCCCGCTGCACCTTGACCCCGAGCGCCGGCGTCAGCGGGCTGAAGCCGTAGGCCATGACGAGCCGCCCGTTGCCCCGGTCCCGCAGCGCCTGCGCGCCGCGCCCGAGGAAGAGCTGCACCCCCTCCGGCGTGTACGGCGGATCGGTGAACACCAGGTCCGCCGACTCGGCCACCACCGGCGGCACCCCGAACCGCAGGTCGGCGAACCAGCAGTCCACCGCGTGCCCCCGCTGCGCCGCCCGCTCGGCGATGAACTCCAGCAGCCGCTCGTCGACGTCGACGACCGTGACCCGCAGGTCGGGCCGGACCTCGAGGACCGCGAGCGAGGTCAGGTCGTGGTCACCGACGCAGACCAGGTGCGCCCCCGCCAGGTCGAACGTCTCGTCCAGCCACCGCGCCCGCCGCGCCGCGGTCTCGGCGGTCGCCGACACGTGGTCGAGCGCCCGGTCGGTCGGCACCTCCGCGATGAGCCGCGCCATCCCGGCCACGAGGTCGTGGTCTGAAATACCGGAATTGTCGTCGATGCGGTAGTTGTCGCCGCCGGTGCCGCCGGTGCCGCCCGGGACGTCACGGCTGCCGTCCGGGATGCCGCGGGCGGTGGCCGGGACGTCTCGGGTGCCGGCCGGGACGCCGTGGGGGGCGGCCGGGACTGCGCGCGCCGCGGTGACGCCGGGGTGGGGGGCGGTTTCGCGGGGCGGTGCGGTGACGGCGGCGGGTTGCTGGGTACTGAACCGGGTCCGGTACGCGCCCGGCAGCCGCAGCGTGCCGTTGCGGGCGGTGTGCAGGTCGGGGCCGGCGGCGCGCAGCAGCTGTTCGGCCGTCCGGCGCGGCAGGGTGTGTTCGCGGATGAGGTCGTCGAGGGTCGTCGGGGTCGTCGCCAGGTGGACCAGGGCGTGCCGCAGGCGGCGGGCGGCGATGCCTGCGGCGGTCACCAGTTCGGCTACCGCCTCGATCGGGGCCACCGCAGTCGCGCTCACCGCGCCCGTGTCCCCAGCGTCCGCGGCGCCCGCACGCTTCGCACCCGCGTCCCCCGCACCCGCGTCCCCCGCGCCCGCGCCCTCTGCGCTCGCGTCCCCAGCGTCCGCACGCTTCGCATCCACGGCGCCCGCATCCCCCGCACTCGCGGCGCCCGCATGTTTGGCGTCCGCGTCCGCGCTTGCCACACCCGCGCGGTCTGGGCTCTCAGCGGCCCGATCCCCGGGATTCGCGTCCGGCTCGTGCGGTTGTCCGGTGGGCGGCGGCGTGGCGTCCGCGGGGGCGGTGTCCGGTGGCGGCGTCATCGCCATCCACCTTACGGGGCGGGGTGAATCGTACGAGACCGGTAAAGGCCATCGATGAGTTAAAAGTTAACGACCTGCAGTTATTCAGCGTCGGGGGCGTGAAATCAGTTAAACCGTTTCGGCGGTGTTTCGGGGGTCGACGGGCATCGAAGTACAGGGTGGCGGCAAGGGTGGGCGAAGGGTGCGAAGTCTTGTCCGGACGATTCCGGCTGTGTGATCGTCCTGACATCGCCATGAGTCGATGGAGCATGCGGCTGGCCGATCGGCGCGCGCACGCCGGCCGCAGCTCCTGTCAGTGGCACCTGTCAGTCGACTCTCGCGTGTCCCGGTTGGTTCCGGCGCACACCCGAGACGCTACCCCCGGCACCGTGCGCCGCCCTGGAAAGAAGGCACCCTTGAAGCTGTCCCCACGGTTCGCTACAGCGGCCGGAGTGCTCGCGGTCGGGCTGGTAACAGCCGGCACCGCCGCAGCCGTGCAAGCCTCACCCCCACTGCCGGCGCCCACAGGCGTCGAGGCAGCCAACGCCGTCGCGGAGAAGTCCGCGGCGACGTTCGTGTCCCAGCGTCCGAGCGTGCTGCACCCGAGCACCGACGACGCGTACGTGCAGAAGTCGCTGGTCGCCTCGGGCAGCGCGAAGTACATCGCGTACGAGCGGACCTACAAGGGTCTGCCCGTCGTCGGCGGTGACTTCGTGGTGGTCACCGACGCGGCGGGGGCGACCAAGTACACGTCGGTGGCGCAGACGCAGGCGATCGGCAGCCTGTCGACCACGGCGAAGCTCAGCGCCGCGGACGCCGAGGCCGTCGCCCGCAAGCAGCTGACGGCCGTGAACGCCGTCGAGAGCACCAAGCTCGTCGTCTACGCGCTGGACGGCGTGGCGAAGCTCGCGTACGAGACGACGCTCAACGGCATCGGCGCAGAGGGCGCGAGCCGCCTGACCGTCGACGTCGACGCCACCACCGGGGCCCTGCTCAACAAGACCGAGCGGGTCATGCACGGTACCGGTACCGGCTGGATCGTCGGCAACGTCACGGTGAACACGACGCTGTCCGGCAGCACGTACAGCATGAAGGACCCCAGCTACACGAACATCTCCTGCCAGAACTCGACGGGCAACGCCACGTTCACCGGTACCGACGACGTATGGGGCAACGGCGACGGCACCAACCGGGAGACCGGTTGCGTCGACGCCCTGTACGCGGCGCAGAAGCAGCTGCAGATGCTGTCGTCGTGGCTGGGCCGCAACGGCTTCAACGGCAGCGGCGGCGGCTGGCCGATCCGGGTCGGCCTGAACGACCAGAACGCCTACTACGACGGTACCCAGATCCAGATCGGCAAGAACACCGCCGGCAAGTGGATCAGCTCGCTGGACGTCGTGGGTCACGAGGTCGGCCACGGCATCGACGACACCACCCCCGGCGGCATCTCCAAGAGCGGCACCCAGGAGTTCGTGGGTGACGTGTTCGGCGCGGCCACCGAGGCGTTCGCCGCCAACGCGAACGACCCGTTCGACTACCAGGTCGGCGAGGAGGTCAACCTGGTCGGCAGCGGCCCGATCCGCTACATGTACAACCCGTCGCTCGCCGGTGACGACAACTGCTACTCCAGCAGCACCCCGTCGCAGGAGGTCCACGCGGCCGCCGGCCCCGGCAACCACTGGTTCTACCTGCTCGCCGAGGGCACCAACCCGACGAACGGCCAGCCGAGCAGCACCACCTGCAACGGCAGCACCGGCCTCGTCGGCATCGGCATCCAGAAGGCCACGAAGATCTTCTACAACGCGATGCTGATGAAGACCTCATCGTCGTCGTACCTGAAGTACCGCACCTGGACGCTGACCGCGGCCAAGAACCTGTACCCGGGCAGCTGCGCCGAGTTCAACGCGGTCAAGAACGCCTGGAACGCCGTCAACGTCCCGGCCCAGTCCGCCGACCCGACGTGCACCGGTGGCACCACCCCGCCGCCCACCACGACGAACCCGCCGACCTCGAACCCGCCGACCGGCACCTGCTCCGGCCAGAAGCTGCTCAACCCGGGCTTCGAGTCGGGCACCGCCAACTGGAGCGGCACCACCGGCACCATCGGCCAGTGGGCCAGCCAGGGCCAGGCCGCCCGCACCGGCACCTACAGCTCGTGGCTGCTGGGGTACGGCTCGACGCACACCGAGGCGATCCAGCAGTCGGTGACCATCCCAGCCGGGTGCAAGGCCACCCTCACGGCCTACATCCACATCGACTCGGCTGAGACGACCACCACCGTCGCGTACGACAAGCTGACCATCACGGCCGGCTCCACCACCCTCGGCACCCTGTCGAACCTGAACAAGGCGTCCGGGTACCAGCTCAGGACGTACAGCCTGAACGCGCTCGCCGGCCAGACCGTCGTGATCAAGTTCAGCGGTACGGAGGACTCGTCCCTGCAGACGTCGTTCGTCCTCGACGATCTCGCGGTGACGCTCAGCAACTAGCCAGACCAGTACAGCGCAAGGAGTACCGAACACCGGGAGAGGCCCGGGTCGCGCGCCGGCCCGGGCTTCTTCACGCGGTGCCGCTCAGCCGGCGTCGTGCGCCTGCAGCCACAGCTCCAGCAGGCCCAGCTGCCACAGCTTGTTGGCGCCGGTGCGCTGCGTGTGCTGGTCGGGGTGCAGCAGCAGCTGCTCGACGAACGCGGGCTGGAACAGGCCCCGCTGCTTCGCCGTCGGGCTGGTCAGCACGTCGGCGACGAGGTCGAGCAGCGGCCCGTCCAGGTGGCGCAGCGCCGGCACCGGGAAGTACCCCTTCGGCCGGTCGATGACGGTGGCCGGCACGAGGTCCCGGGCCAGCTCCTTGAGGATGCCCTTGCCGCCGTGGGCCGCCTTGAGCGCCGGCGGGCACTTCGCGGCCAGCTCGACGAGGTCCTGGTCGAGGAACGGGGTGCGCAGCTCCAGGCCCCACGCCATGCTCATGGTGTCGACGCGTTTCACCGGGTCGTCGGGCATCAGCAGGTGGGTGTCGAGGCGCAGCACCGCGTCCAGGGCGGTGTCGGCGCCGGGCGCGGCGAGGTGCGCGGCGACCAGTTCGCGGCTGGCGTCGCGGTCGCACAGGTGGTCGGGGTCGAGGATCTCGGCGAGCGCGGCGTGGTCCCGGTCGAAGAACGCGCCGGCGAACACGTCCAGGGCGGCGTCGCGGGGCGCGGCGGCCAGCGGCGCGTGGTAGCGGTACCCGGCGAAGACCTCGTCGGCGCCCTGGCCGGACTGGGCGACCTTCACGTGCTGCGACACGTGCTGGCACAGCAGGTAGAACGCGACGACGTCGTGGGTGCCGAGCGGTTCGGTCATCGCGGCGATGCTGCGTTCGACGGCGGGCATCAGCTCGGCGTTCGGCACCCGGATGCGGTGGTGGTCGGTGCCGAACGCGGCGGCGACGGCGTCGGAGTACCGGAACTCGTCGCCGCCCTCCCCGGCCGCGGACTCGAAGCCGATGCTGAACGTCTGCAGGTCGCGCTGGCCGGCCTCGGCGAGCAGCGCGACAATGAGGCTCGAGTCGAGGCCGCCGGACAGCAGGACGCCGACCGGCACGTCGGCGACGAGGCGCCGCTGGACGGCGGTGCGCAGCGCGGAGGTCAGCTCCGCCTTCCAGTCGGCGGCGTCCATGGCCGGGTCGCGCACGTAGTCGGGCCGCCAGTAGACGCGGTCGCGGGTGCGGCCGTCGGCCTCCACGACCCGGACGGTCGCCGGGGGCAGCTTGCTGACGCCGGCCAGGACGGTGTGGGTGCCGGGCACGATCGAGTGCCAGGTGAAGTAGTGGTGCAGCCCGACGGGGTCGAGGCTGGTGTCGACGTCGCCGGCGCGCAGCAGGGCGGGCAGCGTCGAGGCGAAGCGCAGCCCGCCGGGGCGTCGCGCGAGGTACAGCGGTTTGATGCCGAGCCGGTCGCGGGCCAGCACGAGGCGACGGCGCTGCCGGTCGACGAGGGCGACGGCGAACATGCCGACGAGGTGCTCGACGAACCGCTCACCCCACCGGTGGTAGGCGGCGATGATCACCTCGGTGTCGCTGGTGGAGCGGAACGCGTACCCGTCGCGGGCGAGCTCGTCGCGCAGCTCACGGTAGTTGTAGACGCACCCGTTGAAGACGATCGCGATGCCGTGCCGGTCGTCGGTCATCGGCTGGGCGCCCGCGTCGGACAGGTCGATGATGCTCAGCCGGCGGTGGCCGAGGGCCGCCCACCCGTCGTGCCAGAGTCCCCTGCCGTCGGGTCCCCGGGGCTCCATGGCCGCGGTCAGGCCGGCGACGATCCCGAGGTCGGCCGGAACACCGTCGAAGCGGACCTCGCCGCCGATGCCACACATGCTGTTGTTCGCTCCCCTGGTCGTGATGCCGGTACGCGGCCGGCCCGGGCTCAGATCGGCGGCAGGCCGCCGGGCACCGGCTGATGCTCAGATCGGTGGGAGGCCGCCGGGCACCGGCTGATGCTCAGATCGGTGGGAGGCCGCCGGGCACCGGCTGAGCGAGCCGCTCACCCGCCGCGTTACGGTCGGTCTGGTCATCGACCTCGGCGTCCGCGAGCTGGGCCCGGAACGTGTCGATGCCTTCAAGTGCGGACGCCTTGCGCCGGTAGGTGCTGCTGGCCGCCACGACCTCGCCACTGTCCGTGAGCAGCCGGAAGCGGAACCGGCCGTCCGGGACCCGCACCAGGACGATCTTCATCGGACACCTCCTAGGGTTCCCGTACCCGCTCACCGGCGCGGTGGAACATCTCGCGGAAGAACGCCGTCGGCTCCGTCGAGGTCCGCGTTGGCGATGGCGGCGAGGGCGTCGAGAGACCCGGTGCCGGGCACGAAGTAGCCGTCGTGGCCGGTGACCCCGCCGACGGGCAGCGGCCGCGCGCCGAAGGCCGGGTCGCTGGGATGGGTACCGTGGCCGGCGCCGAGGACGCGGATGCCCGGCAGCCGGCGGGTCCAGTCACCGTCCGCGGTGCCCGCCCAGATCCGGGCGGTGGTGCGCAGGTCGGCGGCGCGGCCGACGCCCATGCCGGGGCTGCCGAGCGCGACGATGTCGGTGACCCGGCCGCCGAGCCCGGCGTCCAGCGCGGCGGCGGCCCGGCCGATGACGGTGGAGCCGTAGCTGTGCCCGACGAGGACGAGCCGGGGCGCCGGCACCTCGCGCAGGAACCGCAGCAGCGCGGCGGCGCCGGTCGCCGCGGCGTCCTGCCGGACCGCGGCGAGCCGGAGCCCGCGCGGCGGGTGGTAGCCGAGCCACGCGACGACGGCGACCGGCCCGGCGCCGGCGGGGCGCAGCGCGGCGGTCCGCTCGGCGAGCTGCCGGGCCTGCCAGGCGGGGGCGCGGCGCTGGACGCCGCCGAGGCCGCGGTCAAAGCCGGCGGCGGTGGTGCCGACCCCGGGGACGAGCACGACGACGGTCGCGGCCGCCGCCGGGTCACCGACGATCTCGACCGCGAGCCCGTCGGCGTACCGTGCACTGTGGACGGTCAGGGCCGGCACCGGCGACACCTGGGCCGGGCCGAACACCGACCAGAGCACCGCGAGCAGCGGGAGAGGCAGCAGTCTGCGCAACATGGGGCCGACCGTAGGTGGCTGCCCGGGCCCGGATCGTCACTCCGCGGGACCATGTGCGCAGTACCCCAGCGGTACTACGCCCCGGCGCTGACGACCCCGGTCTCGTACGCGAAGACGACGGCCTGGGCGCGGTCGCGCAGGTCGAGCTTCGTCAGCACCCGGCTCACGTGGGTCTTCACCGTCTGCTCGGCCACGACGAGCTCGCCGGCGATCTCCGCGTTGGACCGGCCGCGGGCGATGAGCCGCAGCACCTCCGTCTCGCGCGGGGTGAGCGCGGCGAGGCGGGCCGGCTGGTGGCCGGTGGTCTTCGGCCGGGCCGCGAACTGCTCGATGAGCCGCCGGGTCACCGACGGGGCGAGCAGGCCGTCACCGGCGGCGACGACCCGCACGGCGGTGACCAGCTCGGCGGCCGGGGCGTCCTTGAGCAGGAACCCGGACGCGCCGGCGCGCAGCGCCTCGAACACGTAGTCGTCGAGGTCGAACGTGGTGAGGATGACGACCTTCGGCCGGTGCAGGCCCGGGCCGGTGTCGAGGATGCGCCGGGTCGCCTGGATGCCGTCGAGGACCGGCATCCGCACGTCCATGAGCACCACGTCGGGGGCGTGCTCCCGGGCCATCGCGACGGCCTGCGCGCCGTCGGCGGCGTCACCGACGACGAGCAGGTCCGGCTGGGCGGCGAGCAGCGCGGCGAAGCCCTGCCGGACCATCGCCTGGTCGTCGACGACGAGGACCCGGATCACGCGGTGACCTCCAGCGGCAGGGTGGCGCGCACCGTGTACCCGCCGTCGGGGTCGGGCCCGGCCTGGAAGGTGCCGCCGATCGCGGTGGCGCGTTCCCGCATGCCGAGCAGGCCGTGCCGCTCGCCGCCCGTGCTCTCGCCGGCGGGTGCGTCCAGCGTGTTGTGCACGTACAACTCCAGGGTGGACGGGCCGAGGGTGAGGGTGATGCGCACGGGTGCGCCCGCGGCGTGGCGCCGGGCGTTGCTCAGCGCCTCCTGCACGATGCGGAACGCGGCCAGCCCGACGGCCGGTGGCACCCGCGCGCCGGGCAGCGGGTCGAACGTGACGTCGACGCCGGCCTCCCGGGCGTCGCGGACCAGCCCGGCGAGGTCGTCGAGGACCGGCTGCGGCTCGGCCGGCGGCGTCTCGGTGCTGCGCAGCACCCCGAGGAGGCGGCGCATCTCCACCAGGGCCTCCCGGGACGTGCCGGCGATCGCGGCGAGCTCCTCCGCCACGGCCGGCGGGACGCCGTCGATGCGGTACACGGCGGTCTCGGCCCGCACCGCGATCAGCGACATGTGGTGGGCGACGACGTCGTGCATCTCGCGGGCGATCCGGTTGCGTTCCTCGGCGACGGCGCGGCGGGCCTGGGCGAGTTCGGTGCGCTCCTCCTCCGCGGCCAGGGCGGCCTGCACCTCGCGGCGGCGGCGGACCTGGTCGCCGATGACGAGGATCGCGGTGACGGCGAGCAGCAGGCCGGCGACGTTGGCCGGGTCGACGAACATGACCACCAGCAGCGCCGCGGACAGCCCGGTCCAGACCAGGACGCCGCGGCGGTGCCGGACCGCGACGACGGCCAGCAGCACCGGGAACGTCAGCATCTGCACCGGCACCCACGGCCACGGCGTCTTCTGCTCCACCGGCACCAGCGCGCCGGCGAACCCGGCGACGAGCCACGCGACCCGCCACGCGAGCAGCGGGCGGGTCGCGACGAGCCCGATCGGCGCGGCGACGAGCACCGCGGCGACAGCGAGGAACCCGGTGGCGATCTGCGTCGTGTTGCCGTGCAGGTACTCGAACGTGACGAGGCCCGCCAGGATCGCCACGACGACCCCGGCGGTGGGCAGCGCCCGGCCCAGCCGGGTCCGCGGGTGCACCGGCGGGTCGGGGCCGGCGAGGAACCCGCGCAGGTCCCGCAGGCCCGCCCTCAGCACGCTCGCCATCTCCGCACCGTAACAGCGTGACGGGCACGGACCGGCAACGACCCGGACGGAACCGCCCCGGCGAGAGCGGGCCCCGGGACCCCGGCGCCGGCGGCGACGCAGTGGTCAGACGTCCGCGGCGACGGGGTCCGGGGCGAGCCGGCGGGCGACGACGACGTGGACGGCGAACAGCAGGTACCCGACCAGCAGCGGCAGCGTGACGGGGATGAGCGCGCCGAGCACGGCGGCGATGGATGACACGCCGGCCACCATCGCCGCCGTGAGCGGTTGCCGCCACACGGTGCCGGCCGCCCAGCGCAGCGCACCGGTCCACGAATGATGGTGGGCCAGGTGCACGACGCCGAACGCGCCGGCGGCGAGCAGTGCGGCGGCGACGGCGACGGCGCCGACGAGCACGGGCAACCCGCCCGGGACCCGGCCGGAGGCGACGGCGCCGAGATTGAACAGCAGGAGCCAGGCGGTGGCGGTGGTCGCGACGGTGGCGGCGGCGCCGGGCAGCAGCGAGCGCCGGAACACCCGCCACAGCTCGGCGGGGCGCACGGCGGAGCCGTCCATGATGTCGCGCACGGCGACGGAGCCGGCGTGCACGGCCGCGCCGGCGGTGAGCACCGGCAGGCTGGACACGGTCACGGCGATGCCGACGAGCGCGAGGTCGGCGGCGACCGTGACGGTCTCCCGGAAGTCGCGACGCGCCACGCTGGTCACCCCTTCAGGCCGGAGGTGTTGATGCCCTCGACGAGCATCTTCTGGAAGGCGAGGAAGAACAGGAACACCGGCAGCAGCGACAGCACCGACATGGCGAACATCGGGCCGATCTCGGACTGGCCCTGCGAGTCGATGAACAGCCGCAGCGCGACCGGCACCGTGTACTTGGGCAGGTCCGAGACGTACACGAGCTGCCGGAAGAAGTCGTTCCAGGTCCAGATGAACGAGAAGATCGCCGTGGTCACGAGAGCCGGGCGGCTCAGCGGCAGGATGACGTTGCGGAACACGCCGAACGTCGTGCAGCCGTCGATCTTCGCGGCCTCGTCGAGCTCGCGCGGGATGCCGCGCATGAACTGGACCATGAGGAAGACGAAGAACGCCTCGGTGGCCAGGAAGTGCGGCAGGATCAGCGGCAGGTACGGGAACTCGCCACCGACCAGGTCGAGCTGCCGGAACACGATGAACTGCGGCACGATGAGCACGTGCCCGGGCAGCAGCAGCGTGCCGACCATGATCGCGAACCAGGTGGCCCGCCCGCGGAAGCGCAGCCGGGCGAAGGCGAACGCGGCGAGCAGGCACGACAGCGCGTTGCCGAGCACCACGAGCAGCGACACGACCGTGCTGTTGACGAAGAACCGGCCGAAGCTGGTCTGGAGGTGCGACCAGCCGTCGGGGTAGTTGCCGGGGGTGAAGACCTCCGGCAGGACCCCGGCGTTGCTGAGCATCTCCGGCTGGCTCTTGAGCGAGCTGCCGAGGACCCAGAACAGCGGGTAGAGGATGATCCCGAGCAACGCGAGGATCACCACCGTGCGCACGAAGGCCTTCATCGCTCATCCCCGTAGTGCACCCAGAAACGTCCCGTGCTGAACAGCACGACGGTGAGCAGGCCGACCGCGAGCAGGAACACCCAGGCCAGCGCGGAGGCGTAGCCCATCTCGTAGTCGGTGAAGCCCTTGATGTACAGGTAGAGCGTGTACATCAGGGTCGAGTCGACGGGGCCGCCGGTGCCGCCGCTGACGACGAACGCCGACGTGAAGCCCTGGAAGCCGTGGATCGTCTCCAGCACCAGGTTGAAGAAGATGACCGGGGACAGGATCGGCAGCGTGATGGAGCGGAGCTTGCGCAACGCGCCGGCGCCGTCGACGGAGGCCGCCTCGTACAGCTCGACCGGGACCTGCTTGAGCCCGGCCAGGAAGATGACCATCGGCGCGCCGAACTGCCAGACCGCCAGCAGGATCAGGGTGCCCAGCGCGTAGTCGGGGTCGTTGACCCAGCCGGGGCCGGCGATGCCGAACAGCGCCAGGAACCCGTTGAACGCGCCGTCACGGCTGAACATCGACACCCACACGATCGCGAGGGCGACACTGCCGCCGAGCAGCGACGGCAGGTAGAACAGGCTGCGGTACAGCCCGACCCCGCGGATGGCCTTGTTGAGCAGCAGCGCGACGCCGAGCGCGGCGGCGAGCTTCAACGGTGTCGCGATGACCGCGAACAGCACGGTGACCTGCACCGCGTGCCAGAACGTCGGATCTTGCGTGAACATCCGCTCGTAGTTGGCGAACCCGACCCAGTTCAGCTCGGACCAGTCCGACAGGATGTCGTAGTCGGTGAAGCTCAGCACCAGCGACATGAGCATCGGGACGGCCGTGACGGCAGCCAGCCCGACGAGCCATGGTGTGAGGAAGAGGTAGCCGGCGAGCCCTTCGCGGCGGGGGCCCCGCGGTTCGACGCGGGGCCCCTTCGCCGCTCGGTGCAAGGGTGCCGGCGCGGTGGTCAGCGCCACTGGAGGAGCCTCACTTCGAGATCGCGGACTTCGCGGCCGTGACGAAGGCCTCGGCGGCCTGTGCGGGGGTGGCCTTGCCCGCCTGCACGGACTCGGCGGCCTTGATGAGCTCGGAGCGCAGCGTGCTGTGCCCCCTCAGCGGGACCTGCGGCGCCGGGCCGAACGTCTTGCCCAGCTCGTACTCCACCTCGATGGAGGTCTTCATCGCGGCGTCGGTCATGCCGCTGAGCACGGCGGCGCGGATGTCCAGGTTCGGCGGCAGGCCGCGGTCGGTGCCGAGGACCTTGCCGACCTCCGGGTCGTTGGCGAGGAAGTTGATGACGTCGACCGCCACGTCCTTCTTGTCGCTGCCCCGGTAGACGGAGAAGTAGAGCGCGGCGCGGGCCCACTGTGCCTTGGGGTCGCCCGGGTACGCCACGACGCCGAGCTCGTCCTTGGTGTTCTTCTGCAGCTCGGGCAGCTGGTTCACCCACACCCAAGAGGTAAGCGCTTTCCCGGTGACGACGAGCTGCTTGGTGATGTCTGTGGCGTTGCCCTCACGGATCACGTCGGCCGTCGGGGTGGCCTTGCGGTCCCGGGCGCCCTTCCACAGGTCGAACCAGGCGGTCACGTCCTGCGCGGTGAAGCCGAGCCCTTTGCCCTCGTACAGGTCCTTGTTCTGCTGGCGCAGCCAGATCCAGAACGCCTTGTAGTCCGCGCTCGGGTCCTGCGTGCCGGGCACCTTGGTGGCGGCCGTCGCGGCCTCCGCCCAGCTGATGAACGCATCCCACGACATGCCGGTGGTCGGCAGCGGCTGGCCGGCCGCGGTGAGCTTGGTCTTGTTGAACACCAGGCCCTGCGTGTTCTCCCCGAAGGCGACGCCGGCGAGCTTGCCGTCCACGACGCCGTACTTCCACAGGCTCTCGGGGAACTTCGTCGTGTCGAGCTTGCCCGACTTCTGGTACGACGTCAGGTCCAGCGTGACGTTGCGCGACGCGTACTCGGTGAGGAAGTTGTCGTCGATCTGGAAGATGTCGGGCGCGTCGTTGCCCGCGGTGAGCGTGGCGAGCTTGTCGAAGTAGCCCTGGTTGGCCTGCCACGTCTTCTTGAACGTGACGTTGGGGTGCTTCTTCGTGTAGAGGGCGAGCGCCTCCTCGGTGAGCTTGGCGCGGGCGTCGCCGCCCCACCAGAAGATGCTCAGCTCGACGGGCTTGGTCGAGTCGACCGCTGGCGCCTCGCCGCTGTCGTCGCCACAGGCGGCGAGCGGCGCGAGCAACACGGCGGCGAGGGCGGTTGCCAGAAGTCTCCGGCGGGGTGTTCCGGACATGGCGTGTCACTCCCTGACGGTGGAAGTTTCGCGATCAATGGGGGTTGGGTCCGGTGGACTCGCGCACGATCAGCTCCGTCTGGAGCGTCACCAGCGCATTGGTGCGGCGTTCGTCGTCGTGCTGCAGCAGCATGTCGACGGCCGCCCGCCCGGCGGCCGCGGTCGGGGTGGAGACCGTGGTCAGCTTGGGGCGGATCAGGCGGCTGAGCGATATGTCGTCGATGCCGACGACGCTGAGCTCGGCCGGGACGCTGACGCCCCGGTCGTGCAGTGCCTGGAGCAGGCCGATCGCCATGAGGTCGTTGTACGCCAGCACGGCGGTCGCCCCGGTGGCACGCACGGCGTCGCACGCGGCGGCGCCGGCGGCCTCGGTCGGTTGGTGCGGTCCGAGCACGGTCAGGCTGGCACCGGCGGCCTTCGCCGCGGCCGTCGCCGACCGCCGGATCTCCCGGTTGGTCCACGAGCCGCGCGGCCCGCCGAGCAGGGCGAGGTCCCGGTGGCCGAGACCGACGAGGTGCTCGATCGCGGCCCTGGCACCGTTCGCCACGTCCATGACCACCGCGGGGAGCCCGTCGACGGCCCGGTTGACCACGACGAGCGGCACCTCGCGGCGCAGCTTCTCGATCAGGTCGTTGCTCATGCGCGGGCTGCACAGCAGCACGCCGTCGACCTGCTTGGCGAGGGCCTGGACGAGTTGCTCCTCCATCACCGGGTCCTCGTTGGTGTCGGCGACGAAGAGGTGGTAGTCCCGCTGCCGGGCCTGCGACTCCGCCGCCTTGATCAACGGTGGGAAGAACGGGTTGGCGATGTCGGCGACGATCAGGCCGATGTTGTGCGTCCGCCCGGTGATGAGCGCGCGGGCCGCACGGTTGGGCCGGTAGCCGAGGCTCTCCGCGGTGGACAGCACCCGGCTGCGGGTGTCGGGGTTGACCAGATGCGGTGCTGAGAACGTGCGCGACACGGTGGAGACATGGACGCCGGAGGCGCGGGCTACATCTCGAATAGTGGCGGGCACGCCAGTCATTAATGCAAACGGTTGCTGTCATGTCAACGCCCATGGATGCAGAAAATCCAGGGGTATTGACCCGAACTATGGCGGTGGAGCACAGTGTCGCTGCAACCCTTTGCAGTCCCAAGGGAGCGACAACCGATGCACACCCGCTACGCGATCGTCGGCACCGGATCGCGCGCTGAGATGTTCACGCGCGCACTCACCGGGCCGCATCGCGACACCTGCGCGCTCGTCGCGCTCGCCGACCCAGAACCGCACCGCCTCGCCGTGCACAACGCGCGGCTGCCGGCGCCGGTCCCCACCTACCCCGCCACCGAGTTCCGCCGGATGCTGCACGAGGAGAAGGTCGACGTCGCGATCGTGACCACCGTGGACCGGGTCCACGACGAGTACATCGTGGCCGCCCTGGAGGCCGGCTGCGACGTGCTCA
This sequence comes from Dactylosporangium sp. NPDC050688, assembly GCF_040654515.1. Taxonomy (NCBI): domain Bacteria; kingdom Bacillati; phylum Actinomycetota; class Actinomycetes; order Micromonosporales; family Micromonosporaceae; genus Dactylosporangium; species Dactylosporangium sp. NPDC050688. The sequence goes on along the minus strand of NZ_JBFAIC010000003.1, from coordinate 84,685 downwards.
CCGAGAAGCCGATGACCGTCGACGCGCAGCGCTGCGCGCGCATCCTCGACGCGGTGCGCCGCACCGGCCGCCGGGTGCGGGTGACCTTCAACTACCGGTACAACCCCCTGCATGAAACTTTCAAGCGGCTGATCGCGTCGGGGGAGATCGGCGAGATCGGCTCCGTGCACTTCGAGTGGCTGCTCGACGTGCGGCACGGCGCGGACTACTTCCGCCGCTGGCACCGCGACAAGGCCAACTCCGGCGGTCTGCTGGTGCACAAGTCCGGGCACCACTTCGACCTGGTCAACTGGTGGCTCGACGACGAGCCGGCCGAGGTCTACGCGCAGGGCCGGCTGTTCTTCTACGGCGAGTCCGGCGCCGGGGCCGGCGCCCCCCGCTCCCGCTTCGAGCTCGGCGCCGACCCGCACCGCGACGCGCTCTACACCGGCACCACCGACGGGTACCGGCGCGACCAGGACGTCTTCGCGCCCGGTATCACCATCGAGGACGACCTCGCCGTCCTCGTGCGCTACGCCCGCGGCGCCACGATGACCTATCACCTGACCGCCTACGCCCCCTGGGAGGGCTACCGGGTGATGTTCAACGGCAGCAAGGGCCGCCTCGAGCTGGAGGTGGTCGAGACCGACCACGTCGCGGCCGGGGCCACCGGGCTCATCAAGGGCGACGAGCCGGGCCGGGCCACGCTGCGCGTCCATCCGCACTGGAGCGAGCCGCGCGAGATCCCCATCCCCTACGAGCGGGAGGGCCACGGCGGCGGCGACGCCCGCATGCTGGCCGACCTGCTCGGCGCCGGACCGCCCAGCGGCGTCGCCGCCGCGGAGGCCGAGGACGGCGCCCGCGCGCTGCGCATCGGCCTGGCCGCCAACGAGTCCATCGCCGTCGGACTGCCCGTCAGGATTCCTCATGACTAGCCTGAGCACCCACCCGCACGAGGACCAGCTGCTGCCCGCCGAGCCCGGGATCCGGGCCATCGCGCGGGAGCTGTACCAGCACGCCAGGGACCTCCCCCTGATCAGCCCGCACGGCCACGTCGACCCGGCGATCCTCGCCGACGACCGGCCGTTCCCCGACCCGGCCAGGCTCATCGTCGTGCCCGACCACTACGTGACCCGGATGCTCGCCAGCCAGGGCATCGCCCCGCACGAGCTCGGCGTGCCGACCGTCGACGGCAGCCCCACCCAGACCGACGGGCGCACCATCTGGCGGCTGCTGGCGGCCAACTGGCACCTGTTCCGCGGCACCCCGTCGCGGCTGTGGACCGAACGCGTCCTCGCCGACGTCTTCGGCGTCACCGTGCCGCTGCGCGTCGACACCGCCGACCTCGTCTACGACCTGCTCGCCGAGCGCCTCGACGACCCGGCGTTCCGCCCCCGGGCGCTGTTCGCGCGCTTCAACCTCGAGGTCCTCGCCACCACCGAGTCGCCGCTGTCGGACCTCACCGCGCACGCCAAGCTGGAGGCCGACGGCTGGGGCGGCCCCGGCGGGCGGGTCATCACCACGTTCCGCCCCGACGACGTCGTGGACTTCGAGTGGCCCGGCTGGGCCGGGCGCATCGAGCAGCTCGGCGTGACCACGTTCCCGCAGTTCCTGGAGCGCCTGCGGGAGCGCCGGCAGGCGTTCATCGCCGCCGGCGCCACCTCCAGCGACCACGGCCACCCGACCGCCGCCACCCTGGCGCTGTCCCCCGCGCACGCCGCCGCGCTGTTCAACCAAGCCTTGCTTAAACGGGCCGACAGCCGCGACGCCGAGCGTTTCCGGGCGCACATGCTCGTCGAGTTCGCCCGGATGTCCGTCGAGGACGGGCTCGTCATGCAGCTGCACCCGGGCGCGGTGCGCAACCACAACACCGCCCTGTTCGCCCGGCACGGCCGCGACGTCGGCGGCGACATCCCCTCCCCGACCGAGTACGTGCGCTCCCTCAAGCCGCTGCTGGACGCGTTCGGCACCGACCCGCGGTTCCGCGTCGTGCTGTACACCCTCGACGAGACCGTGTTCACCAGGGAGCTGGCGCCCCTCGCCGGCGGCTACCCCGCAGTGTTCCTCGGCGCGCCCTGGTGGTTCCTGGACAGCCCCGAAGGGCTGCGCCGCTTCCGGGAGACGGTCACCGAGACCGCCGGCTTCGCCAACACCGCCGGCTTCGTCGACGACACCCGCGCGTTCTGCTCCATCCCGGTGCGCCACGACGTCGCCCGCCGCATCGACGCCGGGTTCCTCGCGCGGCTCGTCGCCGAGCACCGCCTGCCCCTGGACGAGGCCGCCGAGACCATCGCCGACCTCGCCTACCACCTGCCCAAACGCGTCTACGCACGGACCGTCGCGGCGCGCACCCCCGAAGGAGCACGATGATCACCGGGTTGACCGTCCACGACGTCCGGTTCCCCACCGCCGCCGCGGGTGACGGGTCCGACGCGATCAACCGCGGCGACTACTCCGCCACCTACGTCGAGCTCACCGGCGACGACGGCGTCACCGGCACCGGCCTCACGTTCACCAACGGCCGCGGCAACGAGATCACCTGCGCCGCCGTGCGGGCCCTCGCCCACCACGTCGTCGGGCACACCGTCGAGGAGCTGTGCACCGTGGAGGGGTCACGCACCCTCACCGCCGACGTGCAGCTGCGCTGGCTCGGCCCGGAGAAGGGCGTCATCGCCCTCGCCGCCGGCGCCATCCTCAACGCCGTGTGGGACCTGCGCGCCCGCCGCGCCGGCAAACCCATGTGGCAGCTGCTGGCCGAGCTGCCGACCGCGGATCTGCTGGCGGCGGTCGACTTCCGGCACATCAGCGACGCCCTCACCCGCGACGAGGCCGCCGCCATCCTCGACAAGGGCCTGCCGGAGTACGAGGAGCGCCTCGCCCACGCACGCGGCGCCGGGCTGCCCTCGTACACCACCTCCGTCGGCTGGCTCGGCTACCCCGACGACAAGGTCCGCGACCTGACCCGGCAGGCCGTCGCCGACGGCTGGACCGCGGTCAAGATGAAGGTCGGCGGGGCCATCGACGACGACGTGCGGCGCGCCCGGATCATCCGCGCCGAGATCGGCCCCGACGCGCTGCTCATGCTCGACGCCAATCAGGTGTGGGACGTCGACGAGGCGATCGCCAACCTCGGCCGGCTCGCCGAGGTCGACCCGTACTGGATGGAGGAGCCGACCCACGCCGACGACGTGCTCGGCCACGCCCGCATCCAGCAGGCCCTCGACACGATCACCGGCGGCCGGTGCCGGGTCGCCACCGGTGAGGTCGCCGCCAACCGGGTCATCTTCAAGCAGCTGCTGCAGGCCGGCGCGATCCGCGTCATGCAGGTCGACGCGTGCCGGGTCGCCGGCGTCGGCGAGGTCCTCGCCGAGCTGCTGATGGCCGCGAAGTTCGGCGTGCCGGTCTGCCCGCACGCCGGCGGCGTCGGTCTGTGCGAGTACGTGCAGCACCTCGCGTTCTTCGACTACCTGCGCCTGACCGGCAGCATGGAGGGCCGGATGGTGGAGTACGTCGACCACCTGCACGAGCACTTCACCGACCCGGTCACGGTCGAGCACGGCCGCTACCGGCTGCCGGCCAGGCCGGGGTACAGCGTCGAGCTGCGCCCCGAGTCGATCGCCGAGTTCTCCTTCCCGGACGGGCCGGCATGGCGCGGCTGAACCGGTCCACGCCCCTGAAGGAGGAGCCGCTGGTCCGGCCGGGCGAGGCGGGCGCCGGGGTGCTGCACTTCGGCCTCGGCGCGTTCCACCGGGCGCACCAGGCGGTGTACATCGAGGACGCGATCGCCAGGGGCGGCGGCGACTGGGGCATCGTCGGCGTCGCGCCCAGCTCCCGCGACGTGCTCGACGCGCTGCGCGCGCAGGAGATGCTGTACAGCGTGCTCACCGTCGACGGTCCGGACGCGAGCGCCCGGGTCGTCGGCGCGTTCCACAGCGTCCTGCACGCCGGGTCCGAGCCCGGTGCCGTCCTGGGCCGCATCGCCGACCCGGCGATCAAGGTCGTCACGTTCACCGTCACCGAGAAGGCGTACGCGCCCGGATCCGCCGTGCTCGACCTGCTGGTGCGGGGGCTCCGGCTGCGTGAGACCCCGCTCGCACTGGTCAGCTGCGACAACCTCAACGGCAACGGCGAGCTGCTGCGCCGGCTGGTCGGGGACGCCCTTGAGGACCCCGACATCATGGCGCTGCTGAGCTTCCCGGGCACCATGGTCGACCGGATCGTGCCGGCCAGTACACCCGAGACCCTGGCGACGGTGGAGTCCCTCATCGGCGCCAGGGACGAGGCCGCCATCGCCGCCGAACCGTTCCGGGAGTGGGTCGTGCAGGACGACTTCCCGGGCGGGCGGCCCGCACTGGAGCTCGCCGGCGTCACCCTCACCACCGACACCGCCCCCTACGAGCTGCGCAAGCTCCGGGCGCTCAACGGCGTGCACTCCGCCCTGGCCTACCTGGGCGTCCTCGCCGGCGCGCGCACCATCGACGCCGCGCTCGCGCTGCCCGGCTACCGTGCGGCGATGGAGGCGTTCATCGAGCACGACATCGCGCCGACACTGGAGCTGCCCGCGATCCCCTACGGGCAGCAGGTCCTCGGCCGCTTCGCCAACAGCGCGCTGCGCTACCGCACGCTGCAGGTCGCCGGCGACGGCAGCCAGAAGCTCCCGCAGCGGCTGCTCGGCACCGTCGCCGACCGGCGCGCCGCCGGGGAGGTGCCGGTCTACGGCGCGCTCGTCCTCGCCGCGTGGATCCGGTTCGTCGGCGGCCGCGCCGACGACGGCACCGAGCTGCCCCTCAACGACCCCCTGGCCGCGCAGCTGCGCGGCGCGGCACCGGATCGGCTGCTCGAGCTGCTGTCCCCGGGGCTCGCGGACGACGGGCCGCTGCGCGCGGAGGTCGAGCGGTGGCTGCGGGACCTGGAGCGGCACGGCGCCGCGGCCACGCTGGCGGCGCTGTGACCCCCACGATCGCGCTCATCGGGGCGTCCGGGCACGGCCGGCGGCACCGGCAGGACATCGCCGACCTCGGCGACCGGGTCCGGCTCGTCGCCCTCGGTGAGGTCCAGCCGATGTTCGGCGAGCACCTGCCGGTGTACGACGACCACCGCCTGCTCCTCGCCGAACACAAGCCGGACTACGTCGTCATCTGCACGCCGCCGCACACGCACCTGCGGATCGCCCTGGACGCGGTGCACGCCGGCGCGGACCTGCTGCTGGAGAAGCCGCCGGTCCTCGACCTCGACGCGCACGAGCAGCTGTCCGCGGCGCTGGCCGCGACCGGGCGGCGCTGCCAGGTCGGCTTCCAGGCGCTCGGCTCGCCGACGCTGCCCGCGCTCGCCGCCCTGGACCTCGGCGAGCTCACCCACATCGCGGTCGCCGGCGCGTGGTGGCGGCCGGCGTCGTACTGGACCCGCTCGCCGTGGGCGGGGCGGCGCGCCGTCGACGGGGCCCTCGTCAACCCGTTCGCGCACGCGCTCATGCAGGCGCTCGCCATCGGCCGGATCCGTCCACCGTGGACACTGGAGCTGGAACGCTTCCGCACCAGGGACATCGAGGTCGAGGACACCGCCGCGCTGCGCCTCACCCCGGCCGAGGGGCCGGTCGTCACGGTCGCGGTCACCCTCGCCTCGACCGAGTTCATCGCCGGCGACATCACCGTCACCGGCACCCGCGGCAGCGCCCACGTGGTGTACCCGCAGGACCGCCTCAACGGCGAGGTGCTGCCCGGCCGGGTCGGGCTGCTGGAGAACCTGCTGTCCGGCGACCCGCTGCTCGTGCCGCTGTCGCGGACCGCGCCGTTCACCGCCCTCGCCGCCGAGATCATGGCCGCGCCCGACCCCGTGCCCCTGACCGGCGTGGCCGTCGACGACGGCATCGCCATCCCCGGCATCGCCGACCTCGTGCGCACCGCGGCCGAGCGGCACGCACTGCTCACCGAAGTAGGAGACCTGCCATGCGCAAGCTGACCGTCGCCGACCTGCCCGACGGCGGCACCCCCGCCACCCTCGCCGCGCTCGGCGCCGGCTGGGGACCCGTCATGCGCGGCGGCATCAGCCGCTACGACGACCCGGGCCACCGCACCCACGCCGAGTCCGACCGGCACACCCACGACGTGCCCGAGATCTTCACGATCGTGCAGGGCAGCGGGTACGTCGAGATCGACGGCGCGCGGGCGGACACGTTCCGCGCCGGCGACCTGCTCATCGTCCCGCCGGGCGAGGACCACCACCTGGTCAGCGACGGCGAGGTGCCCCTGGTCTTCACCTGGATGCACCTCGCCCCGCTGGACCGTGCATAGCGCTGCGGACTCGCCGGCCCGCTTCGCTCACACCGGAACGCTCTGCCGGGCCGTCCCGACCTTCGGGGCGGCCGGGCGGCGCCGGCCGAACCACAGCGCGCGGGCCACGATCCCCGGCGCGAACAGCGCCGGCGGTGCCTGCATCAGGTTCGCGACCTGCAGGAACCGCCGGCCGACGGCGGCGCTGTGCCCCGACGCGGCCTGGATCTTCGCCACGTACGCGTTGAGGAACCTGGTCTTGCCGGTCCGCTCGCCCTGGATCTCCGGGTTGGCCAGGTCGGCACCGACCGCGATGTCCCACGGCACGTCGACGACCTTCGCCGCCTTCGCGTAGAACCGGCGCGGCAGCCCCGCCCGGCCGGCCCGCAGCGCGTCGCGCAGCTCGATCGCCTCGGCCGCCGCGACCGTCATGCCCTGCCCGTAGGCGGGGTTGAAGGCGCAGATGGCGTCGCCGATCGCGACGAGCCCGTCGGGGAGGCGTTCCATCCGCTCGTACCGGCGCCGCACGCTCGCCGGCAGCCGCAGCCGCATCGGCGGCCCGAGCGGCTCGGCGGTGCGCAGCAGCTCGTGCACCCGCGGATCCGGCAGCTTCGCGGCGAAGTCCGGGTATGTGTCCGGGTCACTCGGCGGTGCCTGGCCGGCGCCGACGCCGAGCAGCGTCACCATCCACCGGTCGCCGTCGGCGGCGATCGCGACCGCGCCGAACGGGCGGCCCGCGTTCGGGGAGTTGATGATCGCGGCGAAGTCCTGCTGCCCCGGCACCCGCCGGTAGTCGCGGGACACGTACACCGTGAGCGGGTCGACCCGCTCCTCGGCGGGCCGCTCGAAGCCGAGCGCGGCCAGCCACGTCGGCCCCCGGTTGCCGCGCCCGGTCGCGTCGACGACGAGGTCGGCGGCGACGTCGTGCTCGCTGCCACCGGCCGGCAGCACCGTCGCGCCGGTGACCTTCACCCCGTCGAACAGCAGACCGGTCGCCTCGTGCCCGTCAAGCACCACGACGTTGGGCAGCGCGAGGACCCGGCGGCGCACCCCGGCCTCCATCAGTGGGCGGCTCACGCACAGCCCGGCCAGGCCGGACGCGACCCGCGGCATCGGCCGGTCGCCCTGCACCCAGACGCAGTCGCGCATGATGTCGACCGGGATGCCGCCCTCGGCGGTCAGCTCGTCGACCAGGCCCGGGAACAGCTCCTCGAGCACCTGCCGCCCCCTGGCGAGCAGGCCGTGGGAGTGCTCGCCCTGCGGCACGCCCCTGCGGTTGGCGGCACCCTCGGGGAGGGTGTCGCGGTCGAAAACGGTCACGTTCGCAAAAGACTCACTCAGGACACGCGCGGCGAGCAGCCCGGCCATACTGGCTCCGAGCACGACGGCATGGCCGGACTTTTCCTTGGATGACAAGGGATCCTCCGGGAAGGTGGTTGGCTGTGCGCACACCGTAACCACCCGGATTCCATGTACGGAAGTCTCCGTCACCGTCCGCAACGGGACAGTAAGCTCCCTGACGCAGCCGTATCAGGCGCCCGGTGGGGCGGGCCCCGCGGCCCGCCCCACCCGCTGATCAGGCCGGACGCAGCCAGGCCGCCGTGTCGGGGGGCAGCAGGCCGCCGTCGAGCAGGCCGCTGGACAGCAGCACCTCGCCGGCCGGCAGCCGCGCCGGCACCGGCGACAAGTTCACGACACATGCGAAGCCGGCGCCGCGGGTGAACGCGAGGACGTCGGCGGGTGCGTCGAGCCACGCCATCGGGCCGTCGCCGAGGGCCGCCTCGGCGCGGCGGATCGACAGGGCCCGCCGGTACAGGGTGAGCATCGAGGAAGGGTCGTCCGCCTGGGCCTGCACCGTCCACTGTGCCCAGTCGCCGGGCTGGGGCAGCCAGCCGGGGCCGCCGAAGCCGTACGGCGGTGCGGTGCCCGACCAGGGCAGCGGCACCCGGCAGCCGTCGCGGCCCGGGTCGGTGCCGCCGGTGCGGGCGAAGATGGGATCCTGCCGGGCCGCCGCCGGCAGGTCCTCGACCTCGGGCAGGCCGAGCTCCTCGCCCTGGTACAGGTACACCGAGCCGGGCAGCGCCATGGTGAGCAGCGCGGCGGCGCGGGCCCGGCGGGTGCCGAGCGCCAGGTCGGTGGGGGCGCGGTGCCGGGCCTGCCGCAGGTGGTGCTCGAAGCCGGTCTCGGCGCGGCCGTACCGGGTGACGTGCCGGGTCACGTCGTGGTTGGACAGCACCCAGGTGGCCGGCGCGCCGACCGCGGTGTGCGCGTCGAGGGTCTCCTCGACGCACCGGCGCAGCGCCTTGGCGTCCCACGGGCAGCCGAGGAAGTCGAAGTTGAACGCCGCGTGCAGCTCGTCGGGGCGCAGGTACATGGCGAAGCGGCGCGGGTCGGCGAGCCAGACCTCCCCGATGAGGGCCCGGCCGGGCCGGTAGCTGTCGGCGACCCGGCGCCAGCCGCGGTACACGTCGTGGATCTCGTCGCGGTCGTTCCACGGGTGCGGGTCCGGCGGCGCGGCCGGGTCGTAGTCCGGCAGCGCCGGGTCCTTCACGACCATCGCGGCCGAGTCGATCCGGATGCCGTCGACGCCCCGGTCGAACCAGAACCGCAGGACGTCCTCGAACTCCTCGCGCACGACCGGGTTGCCCCAGTTGAAGTCGGGCTGGCCGGCGTCGAACAGGTGCAGGTACCACTGGCCGTCGGCGACCCGGGTCCAGGCGGGCCCGCCGAAGATGGACCCCCAGTCGTTGGGCGGCAGGTCGCCCCGGCCGTCGCGGAACCAGAACCGGTCCCGGTACGCCGGGTCGGTGAGGGCCCGCTGGAACCAGGCGTGCGCGGTGGACGTGTGGTTCGGCACGATGTCGATGATGATCCGGATGCCGAGGGCGTGCGCCTCGCCGATGAGCGCCGTCGCCTCGTCCAGCGTGCCGTAGGACGGGTCGATGTCGCGGTAGTCGGCGACGTCGTACCCGGCGTCGGCCATCGGCGAGGGGAACCACGGGCCGAACCAGACGGCGTCGACCCCCAGGTCCCGCAGATACCCGAGGCGGGCCCGGACCCCGGCCAGGTCGCCCACGCCGTCGCCGTTGTCGTCGGCGAACGACCGCGGATAGATCTGGTAGATGGCCGCGTCACGCCACCATCGGGTGTCTGCTGTGGACACTGGAGGTCCCCGCTTTCTGTTGGGTACGGAAGGGGTCAGAAGCCGGCGTTGCCGGGGCCGCGCACGAGCGTGTACCCGGTGTTGTTCAGCAGCCCGCCGGATGCGGCGCCGCTGACGGTGACGTAGGTGAAGGTGGCGGAGCCGGCGACGTTGAGCTCGATGCCGTACGTGCCGGCGCCGGCGATGCGCACGTGGTCGAAGGTGACCCCGGAGACGGTGCGCTGCCAGCTCATCAACAGGCCCTGGTAGGAGCTGTCGAGGATGTCGACGTCGCGCACGAGCACCGGCGTGGTGATGTCGCGGGCCTCGGCGTAGAACCACAGGGCGCCGATCGAGGAGCCCCAGTTGCGCTCGTACCCGCCGGTGCGCGTCAGCGTGTTGCGTTGCACGCTCGTCGTGCCGGCGAAGGGCTGCGCCCCGTGCCAGGTGCTGATCGCGATGCCGGCGGACGCGTACACCGTGTCGGCGAACAGGTTGTCCTCGATGCGGTTGCCGTTGCCGCCGTAGATGGCGGCGGTGTTGGCCAGCATCGGCAGCGTCGCGGTGTTGAACGTGAACGCGGAGTTCGTCACCGGCGCGCTGTTGGACCACATGGCGAGGGCGTCGTCGCCGGTGTTGCGCAGGACGCTCTGCTCGACGCGGGTGTTGCGCAGGTCGCCGTTGAGGTTGACGCCGTCGGCGAAGGTGTCGCGGATGCGGACCCCGGCGACGTACAGCCCGTCGGTGCCGCTGGACGCCCACAGCCCGACCTTGGTGTGCTCGACCCACAGGTTGTGCAGCAGCGAGCCGGTGCCGAAGTTGCCTTCCAGCGCCGCGTCGAAGTTGGCGTCGTCGCGGTACCGCACGTCGCCGGCGATCGTGAGGTCGGCGATCTGCACGCGCGGACCGGTGGCGAAGAAGCCGCCCTTGCCGTTGCTGCCGCGCACGGTGGTGTGCCACATCCCGGCGCCGCGGACGGTCACGTTGTCCACGGAGATCCGCGACGTGATGTCCCACGTGCCGGCCGGCAGCCACAGCGGGCGTCCCTGGGAGCGCGCCGCGGCGACCGCGGCGTTGAACGCGCCGGTGTCGTCGCCGCCGCCGGAGACCGCGCCGTAGTCCACGATGGACAGTGCGCCGGCCGGCGCGCTCAGCGGCGCCGCGACGACCTCGGTGTCGACCAGGTCGACGGTGATCGGGGTGCCGCCGTCGTTCTGCAGCCGCAGCACCGTGCCCGCCGGGTAGCTGGGCAGCGTGGTGCGGAACTCGTCGAAGAACCGGTGCGCCTCACCGCCGGCCGGGTCGTTGTTGTACGGGTACGCGCCGTACACCCAGCTGTAGGTGGAGCTGACCGGCAGGTCCTTCACCTTGGCGCCGCCGGCGTAGACGGCGAGGTTGGCGGTGGTGCCGGTGCCGGCCGCGTTGTCCGGCACGGACGCGCGCACCACGATGGAGTTGGCGGGCTTCGACAGGGTGAACTGGACGTACTTGCCGGCGTTGTCGAGGCGTACGGCACGCCGCCCGGACGCCTCCGCCGCCACGGTCAGGTAGGCGCGGTCGGGGCCGATGGTGACGCCGTTGGTGCTGCCGTTCTCCGCCTCGTACTCGGTGTAGGGCACGGTCGCGCCGCGCGCGGCGAGGGCGGTGGACCCGGCGACCGCGACGCTGTCCAGGGCGACGCCGCCGGTGTCGCCGGTGTCGTACTGGTAGCCGATCAGGTTGAGCCCGGCGCGCAGCGGCAGGGTCTGCGCCGCGGTGAGCCAGCCGCCGCCGGCGGGCAGGGACAGCTGCCCGACCTTCGCACCGTTGGCGTAGGTGGTGAGGGTCCTCGTGCCGCCGGTGGTGTTGCTGTACCGCAGGGTGGTGGCGGCGTTGCCGGCGGCGGTGACGTTGACGGTGCGGATCGCGCGGGCGCCGGCCGTGGTGAACCCGGTCGCGTACCCGCTGCCGCTGTAGCCGGCGATCGCGGTCGCGGCGGCGGCGCCGCCGGACAGGAACGCGGTCTCCAGTTCCGCGCCGCCGGCCGGTGGCGGGGTGGACGGGGACGTCGACGGGGACGCGGACGGGGTCGCCGACGCGGTGGTCGCCGCGACGACGAGGTTGTCCAGGTTGACGTTGCCGGAGTCGGCGGCGTCGAAGCGGTACGCGACGGTGTTCGCGCCGTTGTTCAGCGCGACGGTGTCGGCGCGGGTGCCCCAGGTGTCCCAGTTGGCGGTCGCCGGCAGCGACACCTGGGTGAGCCTGGCACCGTTGACGTACAGCGACAGCGTCATCGCCGACCCTGTGCCGTTGGCGTAGCGCAGGGTCAGCGACGACGTGCCCGCGCCGGACCGGCTCACGGTGAACGTGGTCGCGGCGGTGCCCTTGTTGCCGTCGGTGTAGCCGCCGACGAACCCGGAGCCGGAGTATCCACTGTGGTCGGTCGCGACGGCGGCGCCGCCGGACAGCGCGGCCGACTCCGCCTCGTAGGTGCCGGGCGGCGGGGCCGGGACATCGGCGACGACGAGGCTGTCCAGGTTGACGTTGCCGGAGTCGGCGGTGTCGAAGCGGTACGCGACGGTGTTCGCGCCGTTGTTCAGCGTGACGGTGTCGGCGCGGGTGGCCCAGCTGTCCCAGTTCGCGGTCGCGTTCAGGCTGATCTGGCCGACCCGGGATCCGTTGACGTACAACGACAGCGTCTTGGCGGAGCCGGTGCCGTTGGCGTAGCGCAGGGTCAGCGTGCGCTGGGCCGTACCGGAGACGCCGACGCCGAACGTGGTGGCGGCGCTGCCCTTGTTACTGTCGACGTAGCCGGCGACGAACCCGGACCCGGTGTATCCACTGTGGTCGGTCGCGACGGCGGCGCCGCCGGTCAGGGTGGCCGACTCGGCCTGGTAGGTGGTGCTGGCGGCCTCGGCGCGCAGGGTCGCGGCGAGGGTGACGGAGGCCGCCGCGACCAGGGTGGCGGCCCCGATCGCGAGCAGGCGGGATCGTCGGAGCATCGGAGCGATCTCCTTCTGACGGGGGTGTCGGGATATCAGCCTTTGAGCGCGCCCGCGGACAGGCCGCTCAAGATGCTGCGTTGGAAGACGGCGAACACGACCACCATCGGGACGCTGGCGATGGCCAGGCCGGCGAACATCTCGTTGGGGGTCACGTAGCCGTTGAACGCCAGCCGGCTCAGCGCGACGCTGATCGTCTGGGCGCCGGGGTCGGGCAGCACGAGCAGCGGCCACAGGAAGTCCTTCCAGGCGCCGATGATCGCGAAGATCGAGACGACGGCGAGGACCGGGCGGGACAGCGGCAGCACCACGTGCCAGAGCATGCGCAGCCGCCCGGCGCCGTCGATGCCGGCGGAGTCGAGCAGCTCGTCGGGGATCTGGTCGAAGAAGCGTTTCAGGACGTAGATGTTGAAGGCGTTGGCGGCGCCCGGCAGCCACAGCGCCCACGGGGTGTTGAGCAGGTTCAGGTGCAGCAGCGGCACGTCGGCGACGGTGAGGTAGCTCGGCACGAGCAGCGCCGCGGCCGGCAGCATCAGGCTGGCGAGCATGCCGCCGAGGATCAGCGTGCCGAAGCGGGGCCGCAGCTTCGACAGCGCGTACGCGGCGGCGACGTCGACGATCAGCTGCACCAGCCAGCCGCCGATCGCGTAGAACGCGGTGTTGAGCAGATACCGGCCGATGTCGAGCTTGCGCCACGCGTCGAGGTACGTCTCCGGGTGCCAGCTCTGCGGCACGAGGGTCGGCACCGGCTGGGCCAGCTCGACCGGGGTCTTCACCGCGCCGGTGACCATCCAGTACAGCGGGAACACGAACAGCGCGACGAACAGCAGCGCGAGGCCCCACAGCACGACCCGGTACAGCACCGGGCGGCGGCGCAGCTCGCTGTCCGAGATCAAAGACCTCTGGCTCATGCCGCCACCTCCGCTTCGCTCCGGCGTCGGCCCGAGCTACCCCGCCATGCCGATTCGCGGCCCGAGCCGCTCCGCTGGCCGCTCATGCCGCCACCTCCGCTTCGCTCCGGCGTCGGCCCGAGCTACCCCGCCATGCCGATTCGCGGCCCGAGCCGCTCCGCTGGCCGCTCATGAGCTGCCCCTCCGGGTCAGTCGCAGGTACAGGGCGGAGAACGCGCCCAGCACGACGAACAGCAGCACGCTCATCGCGGCGGCCATGCCGAAGTCGTTGTTGACGGTGAACGCGTAGCGGTAGATGAGCACCATCACCGTGATCGAGTCGGGGTTGGTGGTGCCGGTCAGCTGGTACGGCTCGATGAACACCTGCATCGTCGCCACGATCTGCAGCAGGAGCAGCACCAGCAGGATGAAGCGCATCTGGGGCAGCGTCACGTGCCGGATCCGTTTCCAGGCGCCGGCGCCGTCGAGCTCCGCGGCCTCGTACAGCTCACCGGGGATGCTGGCCAGGCCGGCCAGGTACATGATGGTGGCACCGCCCATGTTGGCCCACGTGCTCACCAGTACCAGCGAGACCATCACCATCCGGGGTGACTGCGTCCATCCGGACTCCGGCAGGTGCAGCGCCGACAGGACCGCGTTGAACAGTCCGTTGCCGGGGTCGTAGAAGTACTGCCACAGGATGACCGTGACGATCGGCGGCAGCATCACCGGCAGGTACACGGCGAACCGGAAGAAGCCCTTCAGGTGGCGCAGCTCGTGGATGACGATCGCCACCCCGAACGGCACCAGGTAGCCGAACACCAGCGCCAGGCCGGTGAAGAACAGCGTGTTCTTCCACGCGGTCCAGAACAGCGGGTCGTCGAGCACGGCCTGGAAGTTGGTCAGCCCGACCCACTCCGGCTCGGTGACGAAGTTGTCCTGCTGGAAGGCGAGCATGATGCCCTTGATGAGCGGCCACCAGCTGAACAGCCCGAAGCAGAGCAGGCCCGCCGCCAGGAACGCGTAGGCGCTGGCGTTGTCGGCGATCCGGCGCCTGGTCCTGCCGTCCCGCGCGACGCTTCTGGTGGACGGTCGCGCGGGACGGGTGGGGGTGAGCGTCGACATGACTACTTGACTGTCGCCAGGATCTGGTTGACCTGGGTCTCGGCGTCCTTGAGCAGCTGGTCGACGTTGGCGTTCGGGTCGGTGAGGACCTTCAGCATCGCGGTGTCGAGCACGGCGTAGATCTGCTGCGCGTTCGGCGGCTCGACCTTCAGCGGGATGCCGGCGCTCGCGGCGTTGAACGGCGCGTAGTTGGCGGCGGGCACGTTGGCGTACTTGGTGTTCGCGGCGATCAGCTTCTGCTCCGACGCGCCGGTCCAGATGTTGGGCTCGGGGATGCCGACCGGCTGGTTCTTCTCCTTGTCGAGGGCCTTGTCGGCGTCGACCCGGTCGGGGTTGAGCTTGCGGAACGCGAGCCACTGCAGCCCGGCCTTGATCTTCGCCGGGGACAGGCCGGCCTTGAACATGTAGCCGTCGCCGCCGCCGAGGGTGGCCTTGCCGTCGGGGATGACGCCGAGGCCGTAGTCCTCGTACTTGCCCTTGTACTGGTTCACGATGTTGGGCAGGTCGCCGGTGCCGCCGACCATCATGCCGAGCTTGCCCGACGCCATGTGGGTCAGCAGGTCGGCGTATTCAAGGGCCTGCTTCTCGGCCATCGACTTGTCGGTGAAGCGCATGTCTTTCAGGTTTTGGAGAACTTTCCGGCCCTGCTCGTTGTTGAAGCCGGCCTTCCAGGTCTCGCCGTCCTTCACCGCGACGTCGCCGCCGACGGAGTACAGCTCCACGGTGAAGTGCCAGCCGCCGGTGTTGTTCTTGCTGAAGTCGCCGTAGCCGGTGATGCCGTTGCCGAGCGCGGTGATCTTCTTGGCGGCCTCGCGGACCTCGGCCCACGTCGCCGGCGGCTTGTCGGGGTCGAGGCCGGCCTGCTGGAACAGCGTCCGGTTGTAGATCAGGCCGAGGGAGTAGTTGGCCGACGGCAGTCCGTAGGTCTTGCCCTTGCCGTCGCTGAAGACCTGCATCAGGACGGGACGGACGTCCTTGATCGCCGGGACCTCGCCGAGGTACGGCGTGATGTCGGAGACCTGCTTCTTCGCGATCAGGTTCTGCGGGTCGGTGAAGTAGACGTAGAAGACGTCCTCGAGCTGCCCGCCGGCGAGCTTCGCGCTGAACGTCTTCGGGTCCATCTGACCCTCTTTGGCGTCGACCTTGATGTTGGGGTGCTTCGCCTCGAAGTCCTTGATGTCCTTCTCGAAGTTGGCCCGGTTGTACTCGTCGGTGGCGGCCGGCATGCCGTTGACGGTGATCGTGACCGGCCCGTCGGCGGCGTCCGGCGTCCCGCCTTCGTCGCCGCAGGCCGCCAGCAGCAGTGACGCGCACAGCGTCACGCCCACAGCGGCACGTATGTGCTTCATGGTGCCTCTCTCTCCACGAGCCGAAACAATCGGGCGGCGGGCCCGAGGGGTGTGGCTTCTTGCTCACGACGTGTGAGGGCCGCGCCGATGTCAGCGGCGCGTGGAGACGAGAGTAGGGCCATGGATATCAGAAAGTCCATAGCTTTTTGCAATCCAATGCAAGATTGCGCGACTTCGCTTGCGCAGCCTTGCAAATCCAGGCGTTTTCCCAGGTCAGGAGGGTGTATTCACCGGTCCCGTGGAGTCCCGGACGATGAGCTCCGGGTCGTAGAGCTGCTCGTCGAGGGCCACCTTGCGCCCGTCGATCTGCGCCACGAGGGACGCGACGGCGGCGGCGCCGATGGTCTCGATCGGCTGCCGCAGCGTGGTCAGCGGCGGGTCGGTGTAGGCAATGTACGCCGAGTCGTCGAAGCCGATCACCGACAGGTCGGCCGGCACGTCCAGGCCCTGCTTGCGGGCCGCGCGGATGGCGCCGAGGGCGAGCGCGTCACTGGCGCAGACGACGGCCGTGGCACCCTGCGCGAGCAGGCGGTTCGCGGCGGCCTGGCCGCCCTCCATAGAGAACATGGTGTGCGCCACGAGCCGCCGCGACGGGCCCTTGACGCGGGCCAGGAACTCGGCGACCTTGCGGTCGGACGGCACGTGCCCGGCGGGGCCGACGATCACCCCGACGCGCTGGTGGCCGAGGCTGTGCAGGTGACTCAGGGCCAGGTCGACGGCCATCGCGTCGTCGACGCCGACCCGCGGCACGTCCAGGTTCTCGTCCGCCGGGTTGATCAGGATCACCGGCAGCTTGCGCCGCTGCAGGGCGGCGGTCTGCTCCGGGCCCGCGTCGGCGTAGCTGGCCGCGACGAACACGATGCCCGCGACCTGCCGCGCCAGCAGCATCTCGATGTAGTGCGCCTCGGAGACGCCGTCGGACGTGCGGGTGCACAGCACCGGCACCAGGCCCTGCCGGAACAGCGCGCCCGCCATCGCCTCCGCGTACGCAGGGAAGATCGGGTTGTGCAAGTCGGGCAGCACCATGCCGACCAGCCGGGCCATCTCACTGCGGTGCCGGAACGGCCGCTGATAGCCCATCACGTCCAGCGCGGTGAGCACGGAGTCCCTGGTCGCGGCGGCGATGCCGGGCTTGTCGTGCAGCACCCGGCTGACCGTCGCCTCGCTCACGCCGGCGTACTTCGCGACCTTCGACAGTCTCGTTGCCACGCCGGGAGTCTACCGAAGCGGCGTGCAAAAACGCTACCCGCGTGTGCAACGAGTTGCATAACTCAGGGTAGCGGCGAAAGTGGTTACATTGGTCCGTGACCCGCATCGAGCTTCCCGGTCCCGTCCTCGCCGCGCCCATGGCGGGCGGCGCCGGCACCCCCGCCCTCCTCGCCGCGTGCGGCGGCGGCTTTCTGGCCGCCGGCTACCTGACCGCCGACGCCCTCGCAGAGCGGATGGCCGCGGCCCGCGCCGGCGGCACCTGGTTCGGCGTCAACCTGTTCGCCCCGCCGCCGGTGCCGTGCGCCGCCGGCGACCTGCGCCGCTACCTCGACGAGCTGCGCGATGAGTTCGCCGTGTACGGCCTGACGCCCGCCCTCCCGCCGGAGCCCGACGACGACCACTGGGCGGCGAAGCTGGACCTGCTGCTCGCCGACCCGGTCCCGGCGGTCAGCTGCACGTTCGGCATCCCGGCGGCGCCGGCGGTCGCCGCGCTGCGCCGGGCCGGCAGCCTCGTCCTGCAGACCGTCACCACCCCCGCCGAGGCCCTCGCCGCCGCGGAGGCCGGCGTCGACGCCCTCGTCGTGCAGGCGTCCGCGGCCGGCGGCCACAGCGCGACCCTGACCCCGCACGACCTCCCGGCGCCGCTGCCGCTGCCGGACCTCGTCGCCGCCGTCCGCGCCGCCGTGCCGCGGCTGCCGGTCGTGGCGGCGGGCGGCCTGGCGACGTCCGCCGACGTGGCGGCCGCCCTGCACGCGGGTGCCGTGGCCACCATGGTCGGCACCGCACTGCTGCGCACCGACGAGGCCGGCACCTCGGCCACGCACCGCGCCGCCCTCGCTGCCTCCTCCCCCGCCTCTCCTCCGGCCTTCCGTGGCGGCGTTTCCTCCGCGGGCGGGCACGACACGGTGATGACGCGGGCGTTCACCGGGCGGCCGGCGCGGGCGCTGCGCAACGGCTTCATCGACCGGCACGACCCGACGGCGCCCCTCGGCTACCCGCAGATCCACCACCTCACCGCCCCGCTGCGCCGGGCCGCGGCGGCCGCCGGCGACACCGACCGCGTCCACCTGTGGGCCGGCACCGGCCACCGGCACGCCCCGACCGGCCCCGCCGCCACCGTCGTCGCCGCCCTGACCGCGTCCCTGTGACCCTGCCCGCTCCATGATCCCGAATGGTTTCGGTAGCCAGGACCACCAGAACCATTCGGGATCATGGAGGGTCGACCGGCTGCGCCCGGGGCTACTCGGGGTGGACGAGCCGGGCGGGCAGGTCGGAGGCGGCGACGACCGCGCGCAGCAGGTCGGGGTCGCCGCCGTCGAGGCCGAGGGCGGCGGCGCGGGGGTACGGCCGCACCCGGGCACCCGCGTCCTCCAGGGCGAGGATGAGCCCCAGCACGCGGCCCTCGACGTCGCCGGTGAGCAGGACCCGGTGCTCGTGGGCCTGGGAGGTGCCGCCGCCGGCGAGGGCCTCCTGGACCACCGCGGCGGTGGAGCGGGTCATCGAGCGGGTGGTGTTGATGCCGGGTGGGGTCGGGGAGTACACCGGCCAGTAGGCGTGCCGTTCGCCGCGGCGAGGGCGGCGGGGGTGCCGGGCGCAGTGCCGCAGGAAGCCGGTCAGGTCGGTGACGTGGTGGGCGCGGGCCTCGGCGGCGAGCACCGCCCAGCTGAACCCGCCGACGAGCCCCCACGCGGCGCCGTCGAGCCGGCGGGCGCGGGACCAGGCGCGGACCTCGCCGAGCAGGGCCCGGAACACGGGGTCGGCGGCGGGCAGCGCGTCGGCGTCGCGGACGGCGAGGACCGCCCGCAGGTCGGCGTCGTCGAGGGTGCCGAGGTCCAGGGCCGGGTCGGCCGGGTCGACGCCGGCGCGCTGCACGTCGACGCCGATACCGGCGACGGTGGCCCGCACGACGGGCACGACCGTGCCGGCGACGCGCGCCCCGTCGCCGTCGCCGGCCTCACCGGGGCGGGTCCCGTCGTTCAGCAGCTCGGCGAGGCGCTCGAGGGCGTCGGGCTGCGCGGTCGCCCACACCAGGTCCAGGTCCGTCGACGGGCCCGCGACGCCGAGCCGCACCGAGCCGACCACGTGCAGCCGGGACCCGGGGTCCACCGCGGTGCAGGCGTCGGCGACGGCGTGCAGCGCCACGCCGTGGCCCGGTGACGGCAGCCCGCTCCACGGCGGCAGCGCCGCGACCGCGGGGTGCGGGGCGGCCTCGCCGAGGGGCACGCTGTCACGCACCGCGAACGGCTCGCCGTCGCGGCGGCTGATGAGGTCCACCGACGTCACCGTGAACTCGACGGGCTGCCAGTCGGCCTGCCACTGCCGTACCAGCGCGGCGACATCGTGACCGGTGAGCTTCGCGACCGTGAGGTGCGGGGTGAAGCCGCCGCGGCTGTCCTGCTCCAGGCAGGCCGGGAAGCGCCGGGCGAGGGCCGCCTGCAGCTCGCGCAGCGCGTCGCCGGGCTCGGGCTCCAGCCACACCGTGGTGCTGCCGCGGTGCTCGAACGTGCGGAACGTGGCCAGCCGGATCCGCAGCGGGCCCAGCCCGTCGACGGCCTCGCGGACCGCCGCCGCGGCGACGGGGAAGTCGGCCTCGGGGACGAAGCCGTACACCAGGTTCACGTGCGGCATCCAGCGCCGGAACGACGGGTCGTGCGCGGCGCGGATCGCCTGCAGCGGCGCCCACACCGCCGGCGGCGGCCGCAGCACGAGCGCCGAGGTGTGCACCGGCGCGGCGGTGACCACTGTGGACGGTGCGGCGTCCTGCAGCAGCGCGGTGACGCCGAAGTGGTCGGACACGAACCGTCCGCCGTCGAACGGCTCCACGGCGAAGCGTTCCACGGCGAGCGGCACGAGCCCGCCGGGGGTGGCGGAGCGCACCAGGATCCGGTCCAGCCGGCGCGGCCGCCCGGTCACCGAGGCGAGCGCCGCGAGGGGGTTCACCACCGGGTCGAACGTGAACCCCGCGTCGTGCGGGTGCAGCAGCCGCCACGGGTCGGTGTACCCGTCGATGTCGGGCCGGGTGTCGTCGCCGAAGTTGAGATCGGCGAGCACGACGGCGCCGTCGAGGTCGCCGCGGCCGAGCCGCTCGTCGATGATGCGCAGCTGGTGCTCGCGGCGCTGCTCGGCGCCCGCGGTGTGGTCGCTGGTGAGGTGCGCGGCGACGAACCCGACGCGGCGGCCGTTGAGGCGCAGCATGCCCAGGAGCGTCCGCTTGTACGTGCTGAGCCGGTGCACCTCGATCGCGAGCGGCCACCGCGACAGCAGGACGGTGCCGTAGCCCGCCTCGGGGTCGGGGCCGGCGGACACGTGGTAGCCGGCCCGCACCCACGCCGCGGCGAGCAGCGCGTCCCACAGCGCCGGGGTCGCCTCGTGCAGCGCCACGATGTCGGCGCCGAGCCCTTCCAGGACGTCGACGCAGGCAGGGACCCGCAGGTCGGGGTAGGTGAGGTCGCGGTCGTACGCGTCGGACAGCACGTTGAACGTGGCGACCTGCACCGCGTCGGCCCGCACGTCGCCGGCGGGGCCGGCCGGCACCCACGCGCCGGCCACCGGGTCGAAGCGCAGGCACGCTGCCGGGTCGAATGCCGCCCGTCTGGCCGCCTGGGGTCGCGCCGCGACCGGTGTGGGCGGCGGGGCGGCGGGGCGCGGCGCGGCGATCGCGGCCAGGTCGGCGGCAGGCGTCTCGCCGGTGCCGAACACCAGGTCGATCCGCGCGTGGCGGTCCCAGACGACGAGGTCGCCGGCTTTCACGTACCGGACGCGGTGCCACGGCACGTCCCCGCCGGCGACGAACAGGGGCAGGGGCGACTCCCTGATCCCGGCGCCGCGCTCCTCGTAGCCGACGGAGAACCTGGCGGCGTCCAGCGCCGCGTCGAAGCGGATCCTGGACACCACGTCCTGCACGGGACGCAGGCTCCCGGTGCCGCGTCCTCTGGCCATGCCGGGATCGTAGGACCCGGCCGCGACCCCCTCCACCGGTTATCGGCTTACCGGCGCGGCGGGCCTCCACCCGTTACCGGCGCGGCGGGCCCACCGGCGGCCGGCGCGGTGGGCGGCCGGCACAGACGCGACCGCGCCCGGTCCCGCCGGCACTGGGCCGGCAGGCGGGCGCGGTCGCGGTGGTGCGGGTCAGAGGTGGCCGGCGACGGCCGGCAGCAGGTCGCGGAACGTGCGTCCCGAGGCCTGGGTGCCGATCGCGGTCATCGTCCAGCCCGCCTGGTCGCGGGTCACCTTGCACATGACCTGCGCCGTGTGCGGGCCCGAGCCGCTGAGGTCGAAGCGGGCCAGCTCGGCGCCGTTGGTCTCGTCGACGAGCCGGCAGTACGCGTTCTCGATCTGGGCGAAGCTCTGCCCGGTGAACGAGTTGACCACGAACACCAGCGTGCGGACGTTCAACGACAGGGCCACCAGGTCGACGATGATGCTCTCGTCGTCGCCCTCGCCCGCGCCGGTGACGTTGTCGCCGGTGTGCTGCACCGCGCCGTCCTTGCTGCGCAGCTGGCGGAACCACACCTGGTCGACCAGCTGCCCGGCGCTGTCGAACAGCAGGCAGGACGCGTCGAGGTCGATCGACTGGGTCTTCAGCCCGCCGAACAGGCCCTTCTTCTTCATCGCGTCCCAGCCCAGGCCCATGCGGACCCGGGTGAGCGTGCCGCCGCCACCCTTGACCAGCGAGACGGACTGCCCCTTGCTCAGACTCACACCCATACGTGCGCCTTCCCGATTTCTGTCGACAACGCTGTCATTTGCGGCCGGCCGCCCAGCGCATGCCCCAGCCGTAGGTCTCGTCGAGCAGGCGCTGCCCGCCACGGACGTAGCGGACCTCGCGGCGCACGGACACGTCGGCGCCGTTGCCCTCGATCATCGCGATCGCGCACATCATGGCCGACGGGTCCGGCTCGTCGAGGTGGATCTCCAGCTGGGGCCCGGCGACCGGGAACAGGGTCACCACGGCCTGGGCCGCGGCCCAGTTCGGGGTGCCCTCGTAGATGAACGCGAACACCAGGATACGGCGGATGTGCGCCGCGTACCGCAGGTCGACGAACAGGTTCTCGCCGCCGCTGCTGGTGCCGCTGCGGTCGTCGGCGTCCAGGCGGCAGATCGGATCCGGACCCAGGGTGTGCACGTCGCGCAGCGAGTCGCCGAGCGCCTGCACGACGCCCTTGGAGCCGTCGCTGTACTCGTACAGGCAGCCGAGGTCCAGGTCGATGCCCTTGGGCTTGCGGCTGAACAGCCCGCCCTTGGCGGCGGGCTGCGCCCAGTTGAGGTTGACCCGGAGGATGCCCGCGGCCCCGCCCTGCTTGGCGAGCGAGACGGCAGGCGCCGCCTTGGTCAGGGTGACCTTGGACAGCGAGACGGGGTTGTTGGGATTCGTCACGGCGTTGCCTGCCTTCCCGGGACGGGGGACGCGGGTTGAGTTTTACGGTCGGCTTTGGGTCTTGGTTTTTAGTTTTACGGTCGGCCGGCGAGGCTCTCGGCGCGCTCCTCGGCCGACTCACCGGTGCCGTTGCGCCGGTTGAGCAGCACCGAGGACAGGAATGCGGCGAGGATGAAGCCGACGCCGATCAGACCGGTGATGATCTCGGGCACCTCGTACTTGATCCCGACCAGCAGGATCGCGGCGAGGGCGCCGATGGCCCAGTGCGCACCGTGCTCGAGGAAAACGTACTCGCTCAGGGTGCCCTTGCGGACCAGGTACACCGTCAGCGACCGGATGTACATCGCACCGACGCCGAGACCGGCGGCGATGATGAAGATGTTCTGGCTGATGGCGAACGCGCCGATGACACCGTCGAAGGAGAACGACGCGTCGAGGACCTCGAGGTACAGGAACAGGAAGAACGCGGCCTTGCCGGCCACCTGGACGACGGCGTTCGGGCCGGACTTCGACGCGCCCTTGTCGACGTCGCCGGCGTCGCCGTGGATGCCGGCCGGCTTCTCGTCCTCGTCCTCGTCGTCGGCCAGGCCGCCGGCATTCTCGAAGAGCTCACCGAGGCTGTTGACCAGGATGTAGACGCCGATGCCGAGCACGCCGGAGACCATGACCGTGCCGGTGTCCTTGGCGAGGGTCTCGGCCGCGATGACGAGCACGGCGAGGGCGATCACGACCGAGAGCTGGTCGAGCTTGCCGATCTTGGCGAGCGGCTTCTCGATCCAGGTCAGCCAGGTGTGCTCGCGGGTCTCGAAGATGAAGTCGAGGAAGAGCACGAGCAGGAACATGCCGCCGAAGGCGGCGATGCTCGGGTGCGCCTCGTGCAGCAGCGCCGCGTAGGTGCCGGGCTCGTCAACCGACCCGCCCTCAAGGGCGAGCCGGATGACGTCGACCGGGTTGAGCTGGGCGGTGATGCCGACCAGCAGCAGCGGGAAGACCAGGCGCATGCCGAAGACGGCGATGAGCACGCCCACGGTGAGGAACAGCCGCTGCCACCAGGGGTTCATCCGACCCAGCACCGTCGCGTTGACCACGGCGTTGTCGAACGACACCGAGATCTCCAGCACGCACAGGATCGCGACGATGAGGAAGGCGGTCGGCCCGCCCAGGAAGAAGGCGCCGACGAGTGTCGCCGCGGTGACAGCCAGCGACCAGCCGAATGTCTTCAGAAACATCTGTCACACCGTTTCGGGCTCATCAGGGAAGTTGCGGTGCGCCGACCTTACTATCCGACGTTGACGCCGAAGTCCTGGGCAATGCCGCGCAGCCCGGATGCGTAGCCCTGACCGACCGCACGGAACTTCCATTCGGCACCATTGCGGTACAATTCGCCGAACACCATGGCGGTCTCGGTGGAGGCGTCCTCGCTCAGATCGTACCGCGCGAGCTCGACGCCGTCGGCGCTGTTGAAGACCCGGATGAAGGCGTTGCGGACCTGCCCGAAGGACTGCGAGCGGGTGTCGGCGTCGTAGATGGACACCGGGAAGACGATCTTGTCGACCTCGGCGGGCAGCGCGGCCAGGTTGACCTTGATCTGCTCGTCGTCGCCGCCGCCCTCACCGGTGAGGCTGTCGCCGGTGTGCTGGATGTTGCCGTCCGGGGTGGCGAGGTTGCCGTAGAAGATGAAGTGCTTGTCGGAGAAGACCTTGCCGTCGGCGCCCGTGGCGATCGCCGAGGCGTCGAGGTCGAACTCCGTGCCGGTCGTCGTGCGGACATCCCAACCGAGGCCGACGGTCACTGCCGTCAGACCGGCGGGACCCGCCTGCTTGGTCAGTGAGACGTTGCCACCTTTGGTCAGGCTGATGCCCATACCGATCTCCAGTCATTCGATGGTTTGCCTGTTGTTTGCCCCGGCGTCAGGCGGCGCC
The DNA here is from genome assembly GCF_040654515.1 of Dactylosporangium sp. NPDC050688. Classification (NCBI taxonomy): domain Bacteria; kingdom Bacillati; phylum Actinomycetota; class Actinomycetes; order Micromonosporales; family Micromonosporaceae; genus Dactylosporangium; species Dactylosporangium sp. NPDC050688. Next base: position 60,442 of record NZ_JBFAIC010000003.1, on the reverse strand, counting down.
CGGGCTGATCATGGTGTTGCCCGCCCGAGAGTAGCGTCCGGCCGCCAGGGTGAGCCGGCGTTCCCCGTTCGTGCAGCGCGTGCGCTTGAGGCGTTGGGGTAGGCTCCGGCTTGTTCGATCAATGTTCGACACTAGCCGGAAGCGCGTTAGCTTTGAAGGCAGCTCCGGTGTCGTCGATCAGCCGGATGAATATATCCGACAGCCCGATCGGACACGGTTGACGACCACAACGAGAGCGCGAGGAGAGTTCCATGTCCGTCACCCTCACCAAGGGCGGCAATGTCTCGCTCACCAAGCAGGCGCCGAACCTTCGCGCGGTGATGATCGGCCTCGGATGGGACGAGCGGGCCACGACCGGCGCAGAGTTCGACCTCGACGCGAGCGCGCTCATGCTCGGCGAGAACGGCAAGATCCTGTCCGACCAGCACTTCGTCTTCTTCAACAACCTGAAGAGCCCCGAGGGGTCGGTCGAGCACACCGGCGACAACCTCACCGGCGGCGGCGACGGCGACGACGAGAAGATCCTGGTGCAGCTGGAGCAGGTCCCCGCCCAGTGCCACAAGATCGTGTTCCCGGTGTCGATCTACGAGGCGTCCCAGCGCGGCCAGTCCTTCGGGCAGGTCCGCAACGCCTTCATCCGGGTCGTCAACCAGGACGGCGGCGCCGAGCTCACCCGCTACGACCTGACCGAGGACGCGTCGTCGGAGACGGCGATGATCTTCGGCGAGCTGTACCGGCACAACGGCGAGTGGAAGTTCCGCGCAGTCGGCCAGGGCTACGCCTCCGGGCTGGCCGGGATCGCCCGCGACTTCGGCGTCAACGTCGGCTGATCTGAAAGGTCCAGGAATGTCCGAACTCGATCTTGGCGGCGACCCCACTCAGCAGGGCGCGCTCGTGCTCACCCCGCCCGCGCCGGTCGTGGTCGTCGAGCCGCAGCAGGCGGCCGGCGCCGTGCCCGTGCAGACGGAGAAGCAGCAGGAGCTGCACCGCAGGGCGGCCGCCTTCGTCGAGGAGCTGGCCTCGATCGACACCAACTCGCCGGCCTTCCAGCAGAAGGTCGCGTCGATCACGTCGATGGGCGAGCAGGACATGCGCGCGGCGGCCGGGATGTCCAACCGCATGTTGGAGCGTCCCGCCGCCGCGATGGGCCGCAGCCGGGGCCGCGGCACCGACGACGCCCAGGTCAGGGTCGCCAACACCCTCGTCGACCTGCGCAACACCATCACCGACCTGGACCCCAACCGGGCCGACCTGACCGGGGTGCAGAAGGTCCTGAAGTGGCTGCCCGGCGGCGACAAGATCGACCGGTACTTCGCCAAGTACAAATCGGCGCAGTCGCACCTCAACGCGATCATCGTCGCGCTGGAGTCGGGTCAGAACGACCTTCGCAAGGACAACGCGGCCATCGAGACCGAAAAGGTCAACATGTGGACCACGATGGGCCGCCTCGCCGAGTACAACGAGCTCGCCGCGGCCCTCGACGACGCGATCCAGGCGAAGGTCTCCGCCCTGGAGGCCGCGGGCCAGACCGAGGCCGCCGCGACCCTGCGCTCCGACGCGCTGTTCCCGGTCCGGCAGCGCCGGCAGGACATCATGACCCAGATGGCGGTCAACGTGCAGGGCTACATGGCCCTCGACCTGGTCCGCCGCAACAACCTGGAGCTCATCCGCGGCGTCGACCGGGCGCAGACCACCACGATCGCCGCGCTGCGCATCGCGGTGATCGTGTCGCAGGCCCTCGCCCGGCAGAAGCTCGTCCTGGACCAGATCACCCAGCTCAACACGGTCACCTCGAACCTCATCGAGGCCACGTCCCAGCAGCTCAAGACGCAGGGCGCCGCGATCAACCAGCAGGCCGCGTCAGCCACCATCGACATCAACAAGCTCCAGGCGGCGTTCGACAACGTGTTCGCCACCATGGACGCCGTCGACACCTTCAGGGCGCAGGCGGTCGAGTCGATGGCGCAGACGGTGCACGCCCTGGAGGGGCAGATCGAGCGGGCCAAGCCGTATCTCGAGCGCACCCTGCGCGGCCAGCAGACCGGCTGAGCCACCCGTGCGCTGGTTGCGATGGTGGGGGGAGGCCGACGAGCCCGCGCCTGCCCCCGAGCCCGCGGCCGACCGGACCAGCGAGGCGGTCGGCGACCCCGAGCAGATCCGCCGGCGCATCCTGGACGCCGAGCACTTCGTCAACCAGCAGGCGTCCAGGCTGCCGACCGCCGCGGTCGTCAAGGCCCGCTGGCTGACCGACACCCTCCGGGAGATCCTGGACACCTCGGCGAACCGTCCCCTGGACATCCACGCCGTGCTGCTCGTGCGCAACACGGTCGAGGACTTCCTGCCGACCACCCTTCGCAGCTACCTCAACCTGGAGGCGTCGATGCGCGACCGTCCCGGCCCGGTGCCCGAGCTGCTGGCCCAGCTCGACCTGCTGCAGGAGGCCGCGTCCAACATCCTGGTCGCGGTGCGCGGCCAGGACCGTGACGCCCTCGCCACCCAGGGCAACTTCCTGCGCACCAAGTTCTCCGGCTCCGACCTGGACCTGCCATGAGCAGCCCGCAGCGCAGCGGAGGGCTGCGAATCATCGGCTCAGGGTGGAGCTCAGGCCAGCGCCGGAGCGCAGCGGAGGTGACGGCATGAGCGGGCCGCAGCGCAGCGGAGGAGCCGCGAATCAGCAGCTCAGGGCTACTTCAGGGCGGCGCCGGAGCGCAGCGGAGGTGGCGCCATGAAGGAGATGAAGCGGGGGGCGAACGTCACCCTGACCCGGGAGATCCCCGATCTGCGGGGTGTGGTGCTGGGGGTGCAGTACAACGCGGGCCCGGAGCAGGTGCTCGCCGACAACATCGTGGTCGCCGCCATCCTGTGCCGCGGCGACGGTGACGCGCTGTCGGACCGGCATTTCGTGTACTTCAACCAGCTCGCCTCCCCCGACCTGTCGGTGCAGCAGCTGCGCGACGTCATGGGCGAGGACCAGGACCAGATCGAGGTCGACCTGCTCGCCGCGCCGGCCGAGGTCACCCGGATCGTGATCGTCATGTACGTCAACGAGGGCATCGCGGCCCGCCGCACCCTCGGCCGGTTGAAGTCGTGCGTCATCCGGGTCCTGAACCTCGACGGCAACGCGGAGCTGATCAGGTCGGAGAACCTGGCCCCGGCGCTGAACCTGGAGACCGGCCTGGCCCTCGGCGAGCTGTACCGGCACAGCGGCGGCTGGAAGTTCAAGGTCCTCGGCGACGGGTACGCCAACGGCGTCACCGCCCTCGCGGCGGACTACGGGATCCGGTTGTGAGCGGTCCGGAGCGCAGCGGAGGAGCCGCGAACCATGGGCTCAGTGTTGGCTCACGGCGGCGCCGGAGCGCAGCGGAGGTGACGGCGTGAGCGGGCCGCAGCGCAGCGGAGGAGCCGCGAACCATGGGCTCAGTCTTGGCTCACGGCGGCGCCGGAGCGCAGCGGAGGTGACGGCGTGAGCGGGCCGCAGCGTAGCGGAGGAGCCGCGAACCATGGGCGCAGTCTTGGCTCACGGCGGCGCCGGAGCGCAGCGGAGGTGACGGCGTGAGCGGGACGGACGACCTGTCCTGGCTGCGGCACCGCGGCCGCGTCCCCGCCCGCACCGCCGCCGATGACGACCTGTCGTGGATCCGGCACCGGCGCCGCCCGGCCGCTCCGGCCCCGGCGGCCACGACGTCGACCCCGGCGGCAGCCCCGGCGGTGGTGCCGCCGCCGGTGACCTCTCTGGACCTGTCGCCGGCCGCACCTGCCGGGAGCACGTCCCTGGACCTGTCCGGCCCCGCCCCGTCGCACGGCGCGACCTCCCCGGACCTGTCCTCGCCCGGACCGGCCATGCCGCCGCCCGGCTCGACGTCCCTGGACCTGTCCGCTCCCGGTCCGGCCGCACCGCCGCCGCAGGGCGCGACCTCGCTCGACCTGCCCGGTCCCGGCCCGGCCGGGCCACCTCCGCACGGCGAGACGTCCCTGGACCTGTCCGGGCCGGGGCCATCCGTCGCGCCACCGCACGGGGGGACCTCGCTCGACCTGCCCACGCCCGGCCCGGTCGCGCCGCCGCGGCACGGCGGGACCAGCCTCGACCTGCCCGGCGAGCCGACGAGGGCCCCGGCGCCGGTCGCGCGGGCGGCGCAGCCGGCGTTCACGCCGCCGCGGACGCTCGGCTCGGCGCCGACCGTGCTGACCCCGCAGCACCCGTCGGTGCAGCTGAACCGGCTGCAGTCCGGCATCGGCATGCTGACGTTCGAGGCCGCGTGGTCGCCGGACGAGGGGTTCGTGCTCGGGTGCGCGTACCAGATGGACAGCGGCTGGTCGTCGGTGCTGCGTCCGGGCGAGACGTTCGGCCCGCTCACCATGGACCGGCGGGCCGGGCACCAGCGGCTGCGCCTGGACCTGCTGCACGGCCGGCACCTGCGGCGGCTCATCGTGTTCGGCGTCCCGGCCGCCGACCCCGGGCCGCACTGGGTCGGCACGCTGCTCATCAGCACCCACGGGCACGCCCGCATCGAGGTGCCGCTGCAGCCCCCGCCGCCGGGCCCGACGGTGCTGCTGTCGCTGTACAACGTCGACGGCGAGCTGGTCCTGCGCGCCGAGGCCCAGCCGGTGCCCGGCCGCATCCGCGACGCCTGCCTGGCCTTCGGCTACGACCGCATCGCCTGGCGCGACGCCGACACCGCCATCCCGCCCGCCGGCACCTGAGCCCCGCCCGGCGAGCGCCCCTCGGCAAATCACGCTCGACAAACACCGCCTGACAGACCGCGTCGGCCGCCCCTATCCGGCCTCCTGACCGGCCGAAGCACCATCCGAAACACCGGCCGAAGCACCATCCGAAACACCGGCCGGAGCACCCGCCGAAACACCCGCCGAAACACCCGCCGAGGCACCCGCGGCCGCGCCGGCACCGCGACCCGCCCGGCGGGCCCGGTACGCCGCCGCCTTCACCCGGTTGCCGCACTCCTCCATGCCGCACCAGGCGCGGTTTCCCGCCCGGGACCGGTCCACGAACAGCCGCGTGCACTCGCTGAACGCGCACTCCCGGACGATGCCGGCCGCGCCGGCGGTGCCGAGCAGCTCGACCGCCGCCACCGCGACCGCCGCGCCCAGCTCGGCGGCGCCGCCCGTCCGCCGGATCCCGCCGACGGTGAGGCTGCGCACCGGCAACGGCCCGGCGGCGGCCGCGTTCAACGCCCGCAGGTCCCGCGCCGGCCACGAGCGCCCCTCGGCAGTCGCGGCGGCGAGCCGGTACACCTGCTCCCGCAACGCCAGCAGCGCCTCGAAATCCACCGCCGACACCGGCGGGGCGGCGCTCAGCACGCCCGCCTCGACCGCCCAGCGGGCCGCGTCGGCCGGGGTGGCGAGGAGCTCCTCCGGCGCGCTGCGGCGCCACTTGAGCGTGCCGGCGAAGTCCAGCGCGAGGTCACCACTGACGAACACGAACATCACGTCACCACCTTGACAGGTGACGAGGTCCCGGCGCAAGGTGTGCGTCACCGGTCAGACAGGTGACGCGAAGGAGACGGCATGATCAGCGCCGAGGAGTACCTCTACTACACCGACCGCGCGCTGGACGGCATGGTCCGCATCGTCACCGAGCTCGGCGACGAGCGCGCCAGGCGCCGGCCGCTGCCCGGGGGCAACTCGCCGTTCGCGCTGCTCACGCACTGCCTCGGGGTGGTCGAGTACTGGGCGGGCACCCTCGTGGCGGGCCGGCCGTCGCAGCGCGACCGGGACGCCGAGTTCACCGCCGAGGGGCGGGTCGGCGACCTCGTCGCCAGGGTCGCGCAGGTCCGGGCGCGGTTCGCCGAGGACGTGCGCGCCGCCCAGCCGCACGAGGCGCTGCGCGGCACGCCGCCCGCCGGGTTCCAGGGCCCCGACCGGGTCGCCACCCAGGGCGCCGCCCTGCAGCACGTGTTCGAGGAGCTCGCCCAGCACCACGGGCAGGTGGAGATCCTGCGCGACTGCATCGCGCCGGCCCGCGGCGACGAGACCGCCCGGCTGCGTGCCGGGCACGGCGTCAAATGGGGCGCCACGGCGCCGGACACGATCGGCGCCTGGGTCGCCGACATGGACCTCGGCGTCTCCCCCGCGATCCGCGACCGGCTCCTGGAGGTGGTGCACCGGGAGGACTTCGGCTACCCGTTCTGGCGCGGCGAGGACCCGGTCGTCGAGGCGTTCGAGGACTGGATGCGGCAGCGGCACGGGTGGGCCCCGCTGCCGGGCCGGACCAGGATCTTCACCGACCTGCTGCAGATCCTGCAGGTGATGGTGGAGCACACCACCGCACCCGGTGACGGCGTCGCGGTCCACGTCCCGGCGTATCCGCCGTTCCTGGCCAGCATCGCGCGCGCCGGGCGGCGCATCGTGCCGCTGCCGATGCTCGACGACGGCACCCGCTGGACGTTCGACACCGCCGGGCTTGAGCGGCGCCTCGCCGGCTGCCGGCTGCTGGTGCTGGTCAACCCGCACAACCCGACCGGCCGGGTGTTCGACCGCGCCGAGCTCGAGGCCCTCGCCACGGTCGCGGAGCGGCTGGACCTGGTGGTGCTCGCCGACGAGGTGCACGCGGATCTCACGTACCGGCCGCACCGGCACACCCCGTTCGCCTCCCTGGACCCCGGCGTCGCCGCCCGGACCGTCACCATGACGTCGGCGACGAAGGCGTTCAACCTGGCGGCGCTGCGGCTCGCCGTCGCGCACGTCGGGCCGCAGCGGGTGCGCGCGGTGCTGGACGCGCAGCCCCTGGACCTGTACGGCACGCCGAGCATCCTCGGGCGGGTCGCGACCGTCGCGGCGTGGCGGGAGTCGGAGGACTGGCTGGCGCGGACCCGGGCGCTGCTGCACGCCAACCGCGACGCCGTCGCCGCGCGGCTGCCGCACCACCCGCCGGAGGCGACCTACCTCAGCTGGATCCGCTGGGGCGGCACCGACCCGGCCGGGCACCTGGAGCGCGCCGCGAAGGTGCGGCTCAGCGCCGGCGCGGAGTTCTCCGAAGGGACCGCGGTGGACACCGGGGACTTCGTCCGGCTCAACTTCGCCACCGGCCCGGACGTGCTCGCCGACATGCTCGGCCGGCTCACCGGTGCGCGCTGACGACCCCGGCGACCAGCGGGATCGATCATCATCGCACCGATTTCACCGTGGGCCACCGGATCCGTAGACTGCACAGCCATGCGGGGGATCAGAAGGGGTCGATATGACAATCTGCGACGTATCGAAGGCAGCGACGCCGGCGCCGACTACCTGCTGATCCATCAGCTGACGCTGCGCGAGGAGTTCCCCTGGGACATGCGGATGGCGTTCAACCTGGCGTTCAACCGGTCGTTCGCGCTGCCCCGCGTCGCCCGGGAGCTGGTGCGCACCGGGCGGGTGCTGAGCGAGCCGCGCCGGCGCGCCGACGACACCGGCATCATCATGTACGAGATCCTCCTGCACGGCTTCGAGCACCCCCGCGGCCGGCTGGCGCTGCGCCTGCTGAACGAGGCGCACCGGCACGTCACCGCCGACAACGATGACAGCGTCCACGTCCTGGCGGCACTGGTGGTCGTGCCGATGCGGTGGCTGCAGCGGTACGGGTGGCGCCCGCCGGCCGAGCAGGAGCGCGAGGCGGCCGCACGCTACTACCGCGAGGTCGGGCTGCGCATGGGGGTGCGTGACATCCCCGCCGGCTACGGGGCGTTCGAGGAGTGGTTCGACGCGTACGAGGCGGCGCACCTGCGGCACACCCCAGAGGCGGAGCGCATCGAGCGGGTCAGCCGGGAGCTGCTGCGCGGCCGCTTCCCGAAGCCGTTGCGCGGCGCGGCCGACGCGCTCGTCGCGGCCCTGTACGACCCGCCGCTGCGGCGCGCCTGCGCGGTGCCGGACCCGCCGGCGTGGGCGCGGGTGGGGCTGGACCTGGCGCTGCGGGCGCGGGCCCGGCTGCTGCGGCTCGCCGCACCGCGGACCACTCCGCTGTTCGCCGACGGGATCGTCACGAAGTCCTACCCCGACGGCTACGACCTGGCGAAGCTGGGCCGACGGTCGTCGTGACCCGGGCGAGGGACGGGGCCCGCGGGGTGGAGCCGAAGCCGAAGCGCACCGGCGGGTCCACGTCGGCGAGGTCGCCGAGATCAGCGCCGTCCCAGGTGGCGGTGGCAGCGGTGATGCGGTGCAGGTCCTGCACGCCGTACCACTCGTGCCGGTCGTTGCCGGCGCTGCCGTGCGTGCGGACCCCCGGCAGCAGCAGGCGGGCCGGGGCGTCGACGGCGGCGATCCAGCGCGGGTGCCGGGCCACGGGCGGCGGCACGCACCGCAGCAGCCCGCCCAGCGCCCCACGGCGGCCCGTCGTGAAGTCCAGGCGGAGCGGACCGGCGGCGGCGGCCCAGGTCGTACCGTCGACGACGACATCGACCGGGACGACCTGGACCTCGTCGAAACGGTAGGTGCCGGCCACGAACCCGGCGAGCTGCGCGGTGCCGGCCAGCAGGACGCGGTGGCCGTCGGGGCGCTCCACCATGACGTCGCTGACCGGCCCGAACGGCGAGCGCGGCCAGTGGCCGAGGACGAGGCGGGTGCCGCCGGCGGTGCCGATGCCGGCGATCCACCCGTCGAAGCGCAGCGCGGTCACCGGCGCCTCCGGTGCGAGGTGAGCAGCAGGGCCAGCCCCGCGGTGCACAGCAGCGCGGCGGCGGCGTAGGCGAAACGGTAGCCGAGGTGCTGCGCGAGGCCGAACAGCGGCCCGGCGACGATCGCGGCGACCGGGTACGCGTTGCCGGCCAGGGTGGCCGCGCGGCCCGGCTCGCCCGGCAGCATCTCCTGCACGTAGGAGATGCCGAGGCCCTGCACGGCGGCGATGAAGCTGGCGTTGACCAGCTGTGCGGCGGCGACCTGCCAGGTGTGCGCGGAGGCGGCGACGAGCACGTAGTAGAGCACGCCCAGCCCGGCGCCGGCGGTGACGAGCCGGCGCAGCGGCCAGCGCGTGGACAGCGCGCCGAAGCCGAGCATCAGCGGGATCTCCAGGGCGGCGCACAGCCCGAGCACCAGGCCGGCGTCGCGCACCGAACCGCGCAGGTCGTGGCTGAGGAACAGCGACATGGCCTGCACGCCCAGCACCCCGGCCGCCTGCAGCAGGGTGAGCGCGGCGACGACCCGCAGCACCGTGGACGGCGCGTGGCCGCCCTCCGCCCGCTGCTGCGGAGCCGCTGGTTCGACGTCCTCCAGCACGAACACGGCGACGAGGACGGCCACCGCGTACATGGTGGCGGCGGACAGGTACAGCACGCGGAACCCACCGGCGTCCAGCAGGAACGCGGCCACGGGCGGCCCCGCCACCCACGCGATCGAGAACAGCATCCGCAGCGTGCTGATCGTCATCGCGGCGCGGGTCGAGCCGTGCCGCTCCAGGACCTCCCGGGCGTACGCGAACGCCTGCGGGAACAGCGAGCCGCTGATCGCGGTGACCGTCACCGTCAGCGCCAGCAGCACCCAGTAGTCGCGCACGAACGCGGTGGCGGTCGCGCTGAGCGCCCCGGCGGCGGCCGCGCCGGCGAGGATCTTCCGGCGGACGGGCCGCCGGTCCGACAGCCGGCCGATCAGGGTCGAGGACACCACCATCGACACCGGCCCGGCGACCAGGAACGCGGCGACGTGCACCGGGTCGGCCTTGACGGCGGTGCTGAGGAACAGCGACACGAACGGGCCGACGACCGCGGTGGACAGGCCGACGAAGAGGAACATCGCGCCGAGCGGCACGAGGAGCCTGGTCGCGCCCGGCGCCCGGGTGGTGCTGACAGGGGTGCTGGGCGGGGCGCTCGTTACCACGAGTCGCTACCTTACCGCTAAAGATGACGTCGGTACCGGTGAACCGGCTCACGGCGCTCGCGCCTCCCCCGGCGGGACTGCGGCGCCGCGAGCGGCGGGGCGACGCTACCGCCGGGCGCGGGGGCAGCGTCCCGGGTGGCGGCCGGCGCACGGTCAGCGTCCCGGGTGGCGGCCGGCACGGGGTCAGCGTCCCGGGTGGCGGCCGGCGCGGGGTCAGCGTCCCGGGTGATCGCCGGCGCTCACAGCGCGGGTGACGCCGCCGCGAACGGGACCGTGTCGACACCCAGCGCGAGCGCCACGCCACCGAGTGCGGCGGCGCGCAGCGACAGCACGCTCTGCACGACCTCGACCGACGCCGCGGCCGCCGTGAACGCCGTCTCGGCGAGCCCCCGCTGCAGCGGCTCGCGCAGGATGTCGGTGGCCGCGCCGAGCTCGTCGCCGAGCAGGACCCGCTGCGGGTTGATGAGGTTGACCAGGTTGCCGAGGGCGTACCCGAGCTGCGTGCCGGCATCGGCGAGCAGCCGGCGGCAGCCGGGGTCACCGGCCTGCGCGAGCGCGATGAGCCCGGCCAGGTCGGTGAGCTCCGGGTGCGCCACCCGGGCGTGGCTGAGCAGGGCGCGCCCGCCGGCGGACAGCTCGACGCAGCCGCGGTTGCCGCACCTGCAGACGGGGCCGCGCGCGTCGAGGGTGACGTGGCCCAGCTCGCCCGCGGTGCCGGCGGCGCCCCGGTACAGCCTGCCGTCGAGCACGATCCCGGCGCCGATGCCGGTGGCGAGCTTCACGTACACCAGGTCGGCGCAGCCGCGGCCGGCGCCCCACACGTATTCGCCGAGGGCGGCGAGGTTGGCGTCGTTGTCGACCCGCACCGGCAGCGCCAGCCGCTGGGTGAGCTCGTCGGCCGGCAGCACGTCGGCCCAGCCGGGCAGCATCCCCGGCGACCCTATGCGCCAGTCGCGGGTGATCGGCGCGGGCACCCCGAGCCCGACGCCCACGACGTCGGCGCGGGTGGCGCCGATGTCGCCCAGCGCCGCGTCGACGAGGGTGGTGCCGAGGTCGAGCGCCTCGCGGGGCCGGTCGTCGATGTCGAAGTCGGTGCGGGACTGCCGCTCGGCGAGCACCGCGTGGCCGAGGTCGGCGAGGGCGACCCGCACGTGCCGGCGGCCGACGTCGACGCCGACGGCGATCCCGGCCCGGCGGGTCAGCCGCACCACCGACGCGGGGCGGCCGCCGACGGGTCTGGCGGCGGCACCCACCTGCTCGCTCACGAGGTCGGCGCCGCCGAGATCGGCGAGGGCCGAGGACACCGTCGGGCGGGACAGGCCGCTGAGGTGCACGAGCTCGGCACGGGTGCGGGGACCGTACAGGCGCAGCGTCTCGGCCACCCGCCGGCCCGCACCACCGGTGTCGGGGTGCCAGAGGGTGTGAGGTTCGATGCGCTGGGCCGCCACGGCGCGATCCTCACGGCGCGGACGTGTTCTGTCAAGGACTTACTGAAAGTATCCGTCCCGAACCGGTATCCGGCGTTGGTATCTGTCAGGACTTGACAGAACATGGGCGCTTCGCCGCGCGTGCTGCTCCCATGGTGCCACGCGGTCAGTCGCTGCTGATCCAGTGGGAGTCGGCGGGCTCGGCGGGCACGCCCGCCTCGGCGAACAGGGCCTGCACCCGGTCGCGCGCCTGCCGCAGCGGCAGCCCGTCGCCGATCTCGCCCCGCTCGACCAGGTCACGGAAGCCCCGCGCCAGCCGGGCCTGCGGGTCTGCGCCCGGCGCCGCGCCGAGGAGCTCGTTCAGCCGCCGGATGGAGGTGTACGGGGTGATCCAGCGCTCGACGAGGTCGCGGTTGCCGCCGGGCGGCAGGTGCGGGCCGAGCTCGCCGGCCGCGACCCGGGCCCGGAACGCCGCGACGGCGGCCACCTCGCCGTCGTGACCGTCCACCCCGGACCGTCCGAACAGGACGATCGCCCGCCGGGCCGTGTCGACGTCGAAGGTGTGCCGACCGGCCGTCGGGTGGTCGTACACCTCGCTGAACCGGAACCCGAAGGAGTCCGAGATGGAGTCCCAGAACTCCAGCAGCAGGATCCTGCGGCGCCCGGCCTCCTCGGTGACCAGGATCGGATGTCCACGGTGGACGGACGTGGTCCGGCGCCCGTCATGCCGGCGCGCGTCGAACGGCACCCCGGCACGCACGCACCACGGCACCAGCCCGTCGCGGGTGCTGCCGCCGGCCGCGCGGGCCAGCCGCTCGCGCAGGTCGCCGCCCGGGCCGCCCCGGTCCATCGCCGCGGCAAGTCGTCCCGCGGCGTCGAGGGAGAGCCACAGCGCGCCGCCGCGGCCGTGCCGGTCCCGGGCGGGCGGGTCGGTGGTCGGATACGGCTCCAGCGCCATGCCGACACGGTAACGGGTGGCGGATGTTTCCCACATCTATCCGGACGTCCCGGTCATCCCGCCCACCGCCCGGACGGCCGGCTTCAAAAAATGTCGCACCCTGTGACTAACCTGCCGGGGGTCAAGGTAGTCCGAGACCCGATGAGGCAGGGATCGCATGACGTGGCTGACCGCCGGCGGTGGCTATGAGGTCACCCTGGATGCCGGGCGCATAGCGTGCCGTAACGCCAAGGGAAAGCTGCTCAAGTCCGTGCCGCCGGCGTTGAAGGACGACGCCGTCGTGTTCGGGCTCAAGCAGCTGCAGGAGTGGCTGGGCCGGCACCAGGCGCAGGTGCGCGAGCAGGTCGACCGGTGGATGGTCCGGTCACTGCCTGTGCCCGCCGAGGTCCTCGCCCGGGTCTGGGCCGACGAGGTGTGGCGGGCCGCGCTGACCGATCTGGTCGTCGCCGTCCTCGACGACGACGGCGGGTGGGACCCCGACGAGGTCGGGTTCCTGCGCGACGCGTCCGGCGACGGCGGCGGCACGATCGGCATCGTCAACCTCGACGGCGAGACGGTCCGCCTGCCGGCGGCGCGGGTCGCGATCCCCCACCCGGTGCAGCTGGCCGACCTCGACGACCTGCGGGAGTTCGCCGCCGACCTGAGCGTGCAGCAGTCCGTCGACCAGCTGTTCCGCCAGACGTGGACGCGCGGCGCCGACGTCGAGCCGACCGCGACCCGCGTCAGCGACTATGCCGGCGGCAAGTTCGCCGAGCTGCGGCACCTGACGGCACGCTCGTCGTCGCTGGGCTATCCGGTGAAGGGCGGTTCCGCGATCTGCCGCGTGTTCGAGGGCGGCCGCACCGTCGAGGCCCGCAGCTGGGTCGGCTCCGACGACCCCTATTACGAGACCGAGACCGGCGACCTGGTGTTCGTCCGGGAGGACGGCACGTCGCTGCCGCTCGGTGAGGTCGGGCCGGTCGCCTGGTCCGAAGGCATGCGCATGGCCGCCGCGCTCTATGCGGGCCGGGTCGTCGAGGAGAGCAAGGAAGAGGAAGAGGCATGACCGTCCCAGTAAGCGTCTCAGAAGCTCTGCTCGACGCCGGGGCGGTGCTGCCGTCCGGCGCCGGCCTGGCGCAGGACACGATCGACACGCTGACCACCCGGGCCTACCGGCACCCGGTCCTCGGCGACCGCACCGTCGTACGGCTCGTGCCGGGCACGCTCGGGCCCGCCGAGGACCTCACCATGGAGTTCCTCGGTTTCGAGGCGCCCGAGGCGGTCGCCGAGGTCGGGGTCGTGCGCCAGCAGGCGCTCGGGTTCCCCGCGTGGGCGCTGGTGCACGACCCGGCCAACGGTCACCACGCCCTCGCGCTCGTCAAGGACATCGAGCGGCTCGTGCGGATCGCCAAGTCGCGCATCGGCCCGGCCCGCGACGGGTTCGTCGAGCTCGGCGACCGGCTGGCGCGTTCCGTGCCGCACTTCCTGCCGACGTTCTACGAGGAGGCCGCGCGGGCGTTCCTCGCCGCCGACAGCCCGACCTATGCGGCGTCGATGTTCGGCAAGGCCCGCGACGCCGAGCGCGCGTTCGCGCTGCGGATCGACGAGGACCGGCAGCACACGGTCTTCCTGGAGTTCGCCCTCGCCGGCGCGCTGACCGCGAAGGCCCTGTCGGCGTATGCGCGTGACCTCGCCGCCCGCGCCGACGCGGCCACGGCGTATGAGCGGTTCCGCCGGCTGTGCGTGGAGCGGACCCTCGGTGGGATGCCGCCGTATGCGTCGATGCACACCGACCTGCGCCGGCTGGCGAAGGCGGCGAAGCTCGGCCAGGACGAGGAGGAGGCGCTGCTGCGGGTGCTGCTCACCGCCCCGTCGATCGTGCGGGCGCCCGGCGGGTTCTGGACCGCCTACCGGCCGGTCCTGGTGTCCGTCGCCCGGCAGGACCCGGCGGTGCGCGGCCAGCTGCTGGCGATGTTCCCCGGCAACTGCCCCGACGAGACCTGGCTGGAGATCCTCGATGAGTCCGGGGCGACCGCCGCGCTGACCGAGCCGGCCGGCACCGTGCCCGCCGAGGCCGAGTCGCCCGACGGCCCCGCCGGCTGGCTGACCCGCCTGCACCAGCACCGTTCCGGCTGGCGGCGGGAGCGGCTGGCGGCGCAGTGCGCGCTCGTGGCCCGGATGGCGCCGCGGCTGCGCGCCGACGGCGTGCCGGCCGACCTGTGCTCCTCCAGCGGCTATGTCGACCTCGACGTCGTCGACCTGTGCCTCGAGCTCGGCGTGCCCCTCGGCGAGGTCGCCGCCAACGCGAGCTGCCCGGTCGAGAAGTGGCTCAAGGACGACAAGCCGGGCCGCCGCGACCTCGCCCACGTCGCCGCGCACGAGCGGCTGCTGCCGCGCCTCGCCGACAGCATCGAGGGGCACCTGCGTCCCAGCTGGCACCGCACCACCGTGTCGCCGGAGCAGGTCGCCGCGGTCGTCGCCGTGCCGGGCCTGCGCACGGCGCTGCACTGGTGGATGGACCGGCTCGCCGACAGCGTGACCGGGCAGGGCCTGCCCGGCATCGACGAGCAGCTCGACCGGCTCGCGCTCATCGCCTGCCCGGAGGGGCTCGCGGTCAACCCGGAGGCGGTGCGCCGCATCACGGAGCACGACCTGGGCCCGGCCCTCGCCGCGACGCTGCGCGCCGGGGTCTTCGACGAATACGGCTGGCCGGCGCTGGAGGCCGCGGTCGACACGCTCATCGGCGAGGCCGCCGTCGAGTCCGACGACGACACCTACGACGCGAAGGTGCGGCTGCAGCGGCAGTGGCCGCAGCTACTGGTGCGCGCCGGCGATCAGGTCACCGTCGTCGGCGCCGACGGCGTCGAGCTGGAGCACACGCTGCGCATCCCGACCGGCCAGCGGCGCTACGACTGGAACACGGTCCTGCGCTACGTCGACGGGCAGCTGCTGGTCAGCTGGGACGTCGGCGAGGAGCGCGCCGGCTACTGGAGCGGCACCGCCGACGACGTGTTCACCAGCTCCGGCGAGTCGTTCACCACCAGCGGCCACATCTCGCTCGCCCTGCCGGGCGGCGGCCGCACCGCCGGCGGCCGGCCGTTGCACGCCGGCGACCGGTCGGCGCAGGAGCGCGGGCCGGTGTGCAGCGACGGCCAGCACTACTGGACGCTCGCGCAGTCCGGCGCCGACGAGTCGTGGCGCTGGCACGAGTATGACGTGCGCACCGGCGCCCTCGGCCGGCCGTCGCTGCCGGCGTTCTTCGAGGCCGGCGCCGTCGACGGCGAGCCGCTGCAGCACGACGCCTCGCAGCTGCTGCCGGCTCCGGCGCAGGCGGCGGGCAGCCCGCTCGGCCACCGCGACGGGCTGGTCGGCTGGCGGGTGCGGGAGTCGGAGTCCGGCCGGCAGACCGGCACCGGCGTCGACGGCCGCACGTTCACCGTCCCGGAGCAGGTCGGGCGGGCCGGCCGGCGCCGGCGGCACGGCCGGCTGGTCGGTGCGATCCGGTTCCCGGGTTCCGACACCGTCTACGGCATGGTGTATCAGGAGTCGTGGCGGGACAACCGGATCATCCTGTGCGCCGCCGACGGCACCGAGATCGCCACACTGAAGACGAACCTGAAGCAGGACCCGTTCCGGGAGGGCACCCGCATGCTGCCCCCGGTGACCTACTGGCACTTCCTGCGGGTCCGCGACGAGGCCGGCTCGGCGGCGCTGCGGGCCGCCACCGACGAGCAGGTGACGCGGCTGCTCGCCGCCGTCGCCGACCTCGTCGGCCCGGAGGCCGGGATCGACGCCGACACCGCCCGCAAGCTCGTCGGCGAGGCGTTCCCCGAGGTCGGCGCCCCGGCGCTCGTCGCCGGGATCAGCGGCGTGGTGAAGCAGGCGGCCCGCTCCACCGCCCGGCTCGTGGCGCTGACCACGGCCACGGCGGCGATCTCCGCCGGCACCGCGCAGGTCGACCCCGACGCCCACCTGCCGCACGACCGGGTGCTCAACGCGGCGCTGTCCGGGCTCATCCCGAGCTGTTACGACTACAGCCACGTCGCGGCCAACCTCTTCCTGCACGTGGGTGCGGCGCTGCTCGGCCGGGAGCCGGAGCGGCCGATCGCGCCGGTCGCCGGCACCGCCGACGCCGACTGGTTCGAGGTCGTCGGGGCGCTGCCCGCCGTGGCGTACCGCACGGTGTCGCCGCTGATCTCCGCCGAGCACCACACCAACCTGCTCGGCCTGCTCGAGGTCATCGCCGGGTCGGGGCTGCTCACGCCCGGCGGGCGGCTGCGCCGGCTGTGGCTGAAGGCCGACGACCTCACCGCGCTGCCCAAGCCCGGCGACGTCGTCACCGCCGGCCAGCGGCGGCTCGTCGTGCTGCGCGTCGACACGTCCGACGGTGAGGTCACCGCCGTCGAGTACTCCCCCGACGGCACGTTCGGCGCGGTCGCCGGCCACGCCATCACCAACCACCACGTGCTGGACCCGCACGGATGGGACACCGGGCGGCTCACCGCGTTCATCGCCGCGGCCCGGGAGCGGGGGCCGCTGCCGTGGCGCCCCGAGCTCGTCCCGGCGCTGTCGGCGGCGGCCGGCATCACGCTTGCCGACGCGGCGGTCCTGCTCGCCGACCCGGTCGGTTTCAAGGACTGGCAGGAGCGGCGCCCGGAGGACTGGCAGATCGACCCGGCGCTCACCGACGCCGCGGTCGAGGGCGCGGTCGGCGACCGCGACGCGCTTGGCCGGCCCGAGCGCCACAGCCTCGCCGTGGCGCTGCTGCCCGACGACCCGGCCGGCCTGTGGACCACCGGCCCGTCCGTCGAGGGCGCCGGCGCCTGGCACGTGCAGTATTACGGGGCGAGGACCCCGCTGCCCGACGACCTCGTCGTCGAGGTGCGCAAGGCCCGCATCACCGCCGGCATCCGGGCCTCGGCGTTCGTGCACGGCCTGGCCAACCCGGAGACGTGCCGCTGGCTGCACGGGCCCGTCGAGGGGGTGGGCGTCGGCGACCTGGTCATGGCGGTCACCCGCACCGTGCCGTGGCTGGTGCGCCGGCTGCCGGCCGGGCACGCCCTGCGCGCCGGGCTGCCCCGGGTGCTGGAGCTGGTCCGGCAGCGCCTCGCCGACCCGGCGCTGGAGCTGCCGATCGGCGCGCTGTATGGCGACAAGCTGCCCGACTTCATCGCCAAGATCGGGCTGCCCGTCACCGTCGACGGCACCACCCACGACGCCGGGCTCTACAAGGCCGAGGTCGACCGGCACTGGCCGTCGATCCTGCTGCGCCCCGCCCGGCTCACCGGCCCCGACGACCCGCGGCTGGCGGCACTGCTCACCGAGCTCGACTCCTCCCCGCGGTTCATCACCGCGATGCGGGCGATCCTCGGCGGCCAGCTCGACGACTGGGTCGCGGCGGCCGCCGCCGAGGCCGGCGCCGAGGAGGACCACGACCCGTCCCGCTCCGCGCCCGACCTCGTCGCCGAGGTCACCGCGAAGCACGGCATCGGCGCCGACGCGGCCACGCTCTACCTGCAGCTGCTCGCCCTGCCCGACCCGACCGACCGCAACGTCGCGGCCTGGACGGGCTGGAAACCGGCCCGGCTGAAGAAGGCCCGCGCCGAGCTCGCCGCCACCGACCTGGTCGTGGAGGCGAAACGGGCACGGGCCGGGCGGACCCTGTTCCTGCCCGGCGGCTGGATCGCGCTGTCCAGCCCGCACCTGCCGTTCGAGCGGTGGAAGCTGCCACTGTTCATCCGCGACGGCGACGACGTGACCGGCCTCGGCTCCGTCATCCCCGTCGCACCCGCGCCGGCACTGTTCGCCGTGGCCTGGGCCAGGGTCACCGGCGGCGACCACCCCCGCTTCGAAGAACTCACCACGAGAGGGCGTCGATGAGCACCACGTTGGAGACCGCGGCCGGGCTCGACCCGAGCCCCGTGCGGCAGGTCGACCCGGCCGAGCACGCGCACGCGGGCGAGCTGGCGTTCCTGGCCGCCCACGACGACGGCGCCCGCCCGCCCGGCTGGCGGCTCACCCCGCGCGCCGTGGTGACGTTCATCGTCGGCAGCGACGGTAAGGAGCTCACCCTGCCCAAGGGTGCCCGCGCCGCCGGGCTGCCCGCGAAGCTGGCGATCAGCCGCAAGTTCGTCGGTGACCGGGCGCTCGTCGAGCGCTGCGTCGTCACCCTCGCCGGCGAGCGCGGCCTGCTGCTCGTCGGCGAGCCCGGCACCGCCAAGTCGATGCTGTCGGAGCTGCTGTCGGCGGCGGTCTGCGGCACCAGCGAGCTGGTCGTGCAGGGCACCGCCGGCACCACCGAGGATCAGCTGCGCTACGGGTGGAACTATGCGCTGCTGCTCGCCGGCGGCCCCAGCCCCGAGGCGCTCGTGCCGTCGCCGGTGCTGACCGCGATGCGGGCCGGCGCCGTCGCCCGCGTCGAGGAGATCACCCGCTGCCTGCCCGAGGTGCAGGACGCGATGGTGTCCATCCTGTCCGACCGGCGCATCGCGGTGCCGGAGCTGTCCGGCACCGCCGGCGCCACGATCCACGCCGCGCCCGGCTTCACCCTCATCGCCACCGCCAACCTCCGCGACCGCGGCGTGTCGGAGATGTCGGCCGCGCTCAAACGCCGGTTCAACTTCGAGACCGTCGGCCCCATCCCCGACCTGGCGGAGGAGACCGCGCTCGTCGGCCGGCAGGCGCGGGCCGCGCTCGACCGGGTGCGCACCCCGTTCGCCGTCGACGAGGCGGTCCTCGAGGCGCTGGTGACCGCGTTCCGCGACCTGCGGGCCGGGCGGTCCGTGGAGGGCTGGGAGGTCGACCGGCCCTCCACGGTCATGAGCACCGCCGAGGCGGTCGCCGTCGCCACCTCCCTGGGCCTGGCCGCCGCGTACTTCCCGGGCGACCGCGACGTGCTGTCGCTGCTGCCCGCCCACCTGCAGGGCGTCGTGTGCAAGGACGACCCGGCCGACGGGGCGAAGCTGCTCGGCTACTGGGACGGCGCGGTGCGCCGCCGCGCCGAGGAGGGGTCCCGGCTGTGGACCCAGCTGTGGGAGCTCCGCGATGTCCTCAAGTCCTGACACCGCTGCGTCCGCCGGCCCTGCCGGGTCCGGCGGGCTCGACGGGTCCGGCGGGTCCGGCGGGTCTGGTGGGCTCGACGGGTCTGGTGGGCTCGCTGGGGCGGTGCCTGGCGGGGCGTTGCGGGCGCTCGCGGAGTCGACGGCGCCGTACCTGATCGGGGTGCGGCACCACTCGCCGGCGCTGTCCGCGGTCATGGACGACCTCCTCGACGCGGCCCGGCCCGAGGTGCTCCTGCTGGAGCTGCCGGCCGAGTTCGCCGACTGGCTGCCGTGGCTGGCCGACCCGGCCACCACGGCACCGGTCGCCCTCGCCGGCGTCGCCGGCCCCCGCGGCACCGCGGCGTTCTACCCGTTCGCCGACTTCTCCCCGGAGCTGGTCGCGGTGCGCTGGGCGGCCCGCAACGGCGTCGAGGTGATCCCGTGCGACCTGCCTCTGGCCGACCGCGCCTGGCACGAGGACCTCCCGGAGGACACCCCGGCCGCCGCACCCACCCACGACGCCCCGGCCACCGCACCGGCCGCCACTGCACCGGCCACCGCACCCACCCACGACACCCCGGCCACCGCACCGGCCGCCGCTGCACCGGCGACCGCACCGGCCCACGACGCCCCGGCGGCCGCAACCGCCCCGGACCCGGGCGGCGTGAAGGTGCCCGCCACGGTCGCCCCCGAAGGGTTGCGGCTGCTCGGCGACGCCCTGCGGCGGGCCGCGACGGGACGGCCCGACGAGGACATGTGGGACCGGGTCGTCGAGGCCCGGTCCCCCGGCGCGGCACCGGAGGCGGTACGCCGGGCCGCACTGCTCGTCGGCTGGGCGATGCGGCACGACACCGGCGACGGCGTCACCGCCCTCGACCTGCGCCGCGAGGCGTGGATGCGCCGGCACCTCGCGGCCCTGGAGGGGCGACGGGTGGCCGCGGTCGTCGGCTCGTTCCACGCGTGGGCGCTGCTCGACGTCGACAAGCAGGAGGACCGGCCCACCGACAAGCCGGCGGCGACGCGGCGGGCCGGGAAGGGGGGCGAGGTCGTCACGTCGCTGGTGCCGTACGCGTTCTCGCTCCTCGACGCCCGGTCCGGGTACCCGGCCGGGATCCGTGACCCCCGCTGGCAGCAGGCGGTCGTCGCCGCCGGTGGGCGGCCCGCGGACGTGGAGCGGGCCGCGCTCGGCGCGATCGTCGACGTGTGCGCGCGGGTCCGCGCGGCCGGGCATCCGGCGGGACCGGCGGAGGCTCGGGAGGCGTACCGGCTCGCGAGCGACCTGGCGCGGCTGCGGGCGCTGCCGGCACCCGGCCGCGGCGAGATCGTCGAGGCGTTGCAGAGCGTCGTCGCGCACGGCGAGGTCCTCGGCCGGGGCCGGGTCGTCGCGACCGCGATGGAGCAGGTGCTCGTCGGTGACGAGCGGGGGGTCCTCGCGCCCGGCACGCCCCGCTCGGGGCTGCGGCCCGCGGTCGAGGCCCTCGTCGGCGAGCTGCGCCTGCCCGGGCCCGGCGAGAAGTCCCGCGACCTGCGGCTGGACTCGCTGCGTTCGGACCTCGACCGGCGGCGGGAGGTGACGCTGCGGCAGCTGGAGGTGTGCCGGGTGCCGTACGCCGAACGCGTCGCCGTCGAAGGCGCCGGCGGCACCGACGCGCTCACCACGCGGTGGACGGTGCAGTGGGTGCCCGGCACGGAGGCGATGCTGGAGCTCGCCGGCATCCGCGGCGTCACCCTGGCCCAGGCGGCCGAGGGCACGCTGCGGCACCGCCGCCGGCTCGAGCAGGACGACAACGGCCCGACCTCGGCGCAGCTGATCGACGGCCTCGCCGTCGCCGCGGGGTGCGGGCTGGTCCCGCTGACCCGGGAGCGGGTCGCGGAGGTCGCCGCCCAGGTGCCCGCCGCGGCCAGCCTCGAGGAGCTGATGGCAGCGCTCGCCCTCGTCGACCGGCTGGACCGCGGGCACGTGCCCGGCATGCCGGCCGGCCTGCTCGGCGACCTGGCGCCGGTGATCGAGTCCCTGGAGTCCGCCGCCGTCCGGCAGGTCGACGGCCTGACCGGCTCCGAGTCCGTCGACGACGTACGGGCGCTGGTCGCCCTCGCCCAGCGCGCCGACGCTGCCGGGGTCGGGCTCTGGCTCTCCGCCGCGGTCGACCGGCTCGCCGGGGAGGGCACCCCCGTCATGTCGGCGGCTGCGGGTGCGGTACAGGTGATCCTCGGCCTCACCGAGCCGGCGGCGCTCGGCACGCGGCTGGCGTCGTGGGTCGACGGGGCCCGCACCGACGACGGCCGGCGGCGGCTGCTCGGCCGCCTCCGCGGGCTGCTCACCGCCGCGGAGCCGCTGCTGCAGGCCGGCGACGACATCCTCGGCGGTCTCCTCGACAGGGTCGAGACCCTGCCTGACGCCGACTTCCTGTCCCGGCTGCCGGCGCTGCGCGGCGGCTTCCAGGCGGTCAGCCCCGCCGGCCGGGACCGGCTGCTCGCGGTCGTCGAGCAGCGCCTCGGCGACACCGCGTCGGCCCGCGACATCGCCGGCGCGGCACCTGACGAGCTGCTCGTCAGGCTCCTCGCCGACCGGGCTGGCGCGGCGGCCCTCGCCGAGTACGGCCTGACGTCGCCCGCCGGGCCCGCGCCGTCAGCCGTGGCGCCCGCCGAGGCGCCCACCGAGGCGCCCACCGAGGCGGCCGACGGGGAGGCCGACGGGGAGGCCACGCCGGGCGCGGCCGTGACGGGCACTGATGCGGCCGACGAGGACGCCACGCCGGGCGCGGCCGTGGCGCCCACCGAGGAGGCCCCGCCGGGCGGGACCGTCGTGCCTGGCACGCCCGCGGCCGACCGCACACTGTCCACAGTGGACCGATGGCGGCTGCTGCTCGGCCGGCGGTCCGACGAGCTCGGTCCGGGCGCGGCGCGGTACGCCACCGCGCTCGACGAGCTGTACGGTGCCGGCACCGGCGAAGGGTCGCGGGCCGACGCGGCCGGGCGGGCGGGGCGCGAGGCGCCGTTCCCCGGGGTGCGGGAGTGGGCCGAGGAGCTGTCGGCGCTGTTCGGGCCGGGCATCCGCGAGGAGGTCCTCGCCCGCGCCGCGGAGGCCGGGCGGCGGGAGGCCGCGTTCCTGCTCGACCCCGACGCGGTGACCCCGTCGGTGGAGCTGCTGCAGACGGTGCTGTCGCTCGCCGGTGCCATGCCCGAGTCGGCGGTCGCGCGGCTGCGGCCGCTGGTCGCGCGGATCGTCGAGGAGCTCACCCGGCAGCTGGCGGCCCGGCTGCGGCCGGCCCTGGCAGGGATCACGACGCCGCGGCCGACCCGCCGGCCGGGCGGGCCCCTCGACCTGCCGCGGACGTTGCGCGCCAACCTCGCCACGACCCGCCGCGACGACGACGGACGGGTGCGGGTCATTCCGGAGCGGCCGGTGTTCCGGACCAAGGCGCGCCGCGGCGTCGACTGGCGGCTCGTGCTCGTCGTCGACGTCTCCGGGTCCATGGAGGCCTCGGTCATCTGGTCGGCGCTGACGGGGGCGATCCTTGCCGGGGTACCGGCGCTGACGACGCACTTCGTGGCCTTCTCGACCGAGGTCGTCGACCTCACCGACCGGGTCAGCGACCCGCTGAGCCTCCTGCTGGAGGTCCAGGTCGGCGGCGGCACCCACATCGCGGCAGGGTTGCGGCATGCGCGGTCGCTGGTGACGGTACCGTCGCGCACGCTGGTCGTCGTCGTCAGCGACTTCGAGGAGGGGTACCCCCTCGGCGGCCTGCTCGCGGAGACCCGGTCGCTGGTCGAGTCGGGCGCGACGGTGCTGGGTTGCGCGAGCCTCGACGACGGGGGCCGCCCCCGGTACTCGGTGTCGGTGGCCTCGCAGCTCGTCGCCTGCGGCATGCCGGTCGCCGCGTTGAGCCCCCTGGAGCTGGCCCGCTGGGTCGGGGAGAAGGTGCGTGCATGAGCAACCCAGTGAGCGTCGTGCCCCCGCGGCGATGGCCCGGGGCGGTGGCCCGGTGAGCGGGGCCGCACTGCCGCCGGTGGCGGACACGGTCCTCGTGGCGGCCGTCGACGCCCTGCCGGCCCGGCTGCGCAAGAAGGTCGACGAGGCGGTGACCCGCTTCGCCGCGCTGCCGGTGACCGCGGCGGACGGGCGGTTCACCGTCGCGGTCGACGACACGACCACGGTCACGCTGGTCACGGCCTCGGGAGTGGTACGCACCCCCGACGCCGCGACCTGCACGTGCCTGCTCGCCCCGAACTGCCTGCACCGCGCGGCGGTCCTCGCGCTCGCCCCGGCCCACGCCGGCGGCCTGCCCGAGGAAGCGGGCGAGCCAGCGCCGGACTCGGACGGCGTCGAGCTCGACCCAGCCCGCAGTAGTGAGCAGCCAGCGCGCAGCGGTGAGCAGGCAGCGGGCAGCGGTGAGCAGCTGGCGGGCGGCGGGGCGGGTGCCGTCTCAGGCAACGACGCCGGCCCGGTCGCCGGTCACGCCACGGCCGTCGACCCCGTCACCGGAACCACGGCGGCCGCCGCAGCCGCCGGGGACGCGACCGGCGTGGCGACGTTGCCGGAGGAGGCCGAGGCCGAGGTCACCGAGCCGCTGACGGCACAGCAACGCGCCGCCGTCGAGCAGCTCTGGCGGGCCGCTGTCGACGTGCTCGCCGCGGGCGTCACCGGGTCCGGGACCGTCGCGCGGGCCGCGCTGCTGCGGGCGGCGCACGAGGGGCAGGCATGCAAGGTGTACCGTCCGGCCGCCGCGGCCCGGGTCGTCGCCGCGATGCTGCAGGCCGCACGGACCGGCGACCCCGACTTCCGGCTCGCGGACCTGACGGCCGCGCTGCAGGAGCTCATCGGGGTCCTGCAACGGCTCCGGTCGGCCGGCGGCGGGCCGGCGCAGGGGCTGCTGGGTTCGGCCCGGCGGGCGTACGACCTGCAGGGCAGCCTCCGGCTGCACGGCCTGTGCACGACGGCGGTGCTCGCCGACTCCGGGTACGCGGGGGTCGTCACGTACGTCGCGGACCGCACCGGCGGCCTGTGGATGATCGCGGACCTGATGCCCGGCGACGCCCGGCGGGCCGCGACGGCGGGCAACGCGACCGTCGCGCTCGGCGAGACGGCGCTGAGCCACCGGGCGCTGACCCGTGCGGGCCTCGTCGTGTCGGGGGCGACGGCGTCCGCGACCCGGCAGCTCGGCGCGGGGCGGTCGGTGCGGGCGGTCACGGCGGGCGGCTGCGGCTGGCACGAGGAACCCCTCGCCGGGCTGTGGGCGGTGCCGCTCGCCGAGCAGGTGCACCGGGCGTTCGCGGCCCTGGCGCTGCCGGTGCCGGACCGTCGCGCCGGCGACGACCTGGTCTTTCTGTCGGTCCGCATCGACGGTACGTCCACCGCCGACGACGCCGTCCACGCCACCGCCATCGGGGACATCCCGCTCACGCTCGGGGTCGCCGACGACGCGCCGGCGCTGGCGTACCGGGACAACCTGCGGCTGCTCGGTCAGGCCACCGGCCTGGAACTGCTGGTCGTCGCGCGCCCCGACCCTGCGCGGCCGGGGACGGTGTTCCCGCTGTCGGTCGCGCCGGTGGACGGCGCCGGCTGGAACCTGCCGGCGGCGCAGGCGGGGCACGTGGACCTGGCGTTCGACCGGCTGCACCGCAGCCACCTGCCGCAGGTCGGCCTGCTCGCCGTACCGGACGCGACCGCCACCGTACCCGTCGCGGAAGCCGCCGGGGCGGCGGCGCGGGTCAGGGGCGCTGTGGCCGGCGACCCGGTGCTGCGGCTGCTGGCGGCGCAGGTGGAGCGGACGGTGTCCGGCGGGAGGACGGTGCACACCTTCGCGGCGGGCAGGGGCCCGTCGGACGCCACCCGCCTGCGGCGGGCCAGGCTCGACACCGGTGCGGCACTGCTGGACCGGTTGACGGAGGCGGCGTGCACCCGGCCCCGGGACACGTTCGGACGGCTGTCCGGCGACGACGGCAGCGCGTTCGCCCAGGCGTGGCTGGCCACCGCGGTGTACACCGACGCCGCGACCCGCGCCGTGGCCGAGGCGACCTGGCTGCCGGCCGCGCCACCGTGACGCGACCCGGCTGCCGCCGCCGCGCCACCGTGGCCGGGGCGACCCGGCTGCCGACAGCGCCACCCCGGCTCGACCTGGCTGCCGCCGCCGCGCCACCGTGGCCGGGGCGACCTGGCTGCCCGCCACGCCACCCTGACCGCGTCCGAGGAGGCCGGCGTCCGCCGAGGAGGCCGACTCAGCAGCAGTGGCGGGGCCACGGCCGGGTCAAGGATCGGGCGGTCACCGCACCACCTCGGTCACGGCGGCGATCCAGGCCAGCGCGTCCTGTTCGGCAGCGAACGACCTGCGCGTGGCGTACACCGACGCCGTGTCACCGACGGTGACCACGAACGTGACGGCCCACGTCTCCTGGTCGCGGCGCAGCATTCGGGCCTTCGTGTCCAGGTGCACCGGCGCGACCAGGGTCGCGTGGTCCAGGTTGAGGTACGTGGGCTGGGACGTCGCCATCTCCACGACCGGGACGAGCCTCATACCCGAACTGTAACCAGCGACGAGTCCCCACTGTCACCAGCAAAGAAGCGCCGCATCGCAGCAGGCGAAGAAGGGTGCCGCCGGTCCGCAGGACCGGCGGCACCCCGCGCCGCGCGAACGGGTCAGACGTTCCAGACCTGGAAGGTCGAGATCTGCCCCGCCGGCCAGCCGGTGTTGGCCGTGATGTTCAGCCGGACGTAGCGCTGCGTCTGCGCGGTGAACGTGATCGTGACGGTGTTGCCGGCGCCGCCGGTGAAGGCGTACGACGCGCCCGCCTTCAACGTCGAGAACGACGAGCCGTTGGTGCTGCCCACGACCTCGATGGTCTGGTTGCGGGCGCCCCACGAGGTGGGCAGCTGCAGGACCACCTTGCTGATGCTCTGCGCCGAGCCGAGGTCGACCTGGACCCACTGCGGGAAGGCGTTGTTGGCGCTCTCCCAGTACGAGCTCTGGTCGCCGTCGGTGACGTTGCCGGAGCCGTACACCTGGACGTGGCTGGACTCGCTGGTCGGCTTGCCCGCGGCCAGGTTCGCCGGGGTGGTGCCGCCCGCGCCCGTGCCGGTCAGCGAGACCGTGGCCGGGCTGTTCTGCGCGTTGCTGGTGACGGTGAGCGTGCCGGTGCGGGTGCCGGTCGCGGTGGGCCGGAAGGTCACGTTGACCACGCAGGACGCGCCGACGGCGATCGACGTGCAGGTGTTGGTCTGCTGGAAGTCACCGGTGACGGAGACGCCGGAGACGGTGGCCGCCGCGGTGCCGGTGTTGGTGATCGTGACCGCCTGCGCGCCGCTGGTGGTGTTCAGCGCCTGCGAGGCGTAGGTGAGGCCGGTCGGGTTGGCGCTGAGCACCGCCACGTTCGGCGTGGTGCCGCCGCTCGGGTACACCTCCAGCTCGGCGACCTGGCCGGCGGGCCAGCCGGTGTTGGCGGTGATGTTGACCCGGACGTACCGGGCGTTGGCCGCGGAGAAGGTCAGGCTGACCGTGTTGCCGGTGGCCGGGTTGAACTCCCGCTCGGCGGAGCCGACGATCGTGCTGAAGTTCGAGCCGTCGGTGCTGCCGAGGACCGACAGCGTCTGCCGGCGGGTCGCCCACGCGGCGTCCGGCGGGAGCATCAGCGTGACCCTGCCGATGCTGCTCGTCGCGCCCAGGTCGACCTGCACCCACTGCGGGAACGCGTTGTTGGCGCTCTCCCAGTAGGTGGCGGCGTTGCCGTCGGTGGCCGTGGTCGCCGCCTGCGTGCCGTTGACCTGGCTGCTGGCGGTGGCCGGCTTGTTGAGCGCGATGTTGGTGTTCGTGCCGATGCCGGTGCCGGACAGCGCGACCGTGACCGGGCTGTTGTTCGCGTTGCTGGCGACGGTGAGCGTACCGGTGCGGGCACCCGGCGTGGTCGGGGTGAACCTCACCGTGACCGTGCACGACGCGCCGGCGGCCACCGACGAGCAGGTGTTGGTCTGGCTGAAGTCGCCGCTGGTGCTGACCCCGGAGACGGTCGCGGTGCTGGTGCCGGAGTTGGTGAGGGTCACGTTCTGGGTCGCCGGGGACGCGCCGACGACCGTACCGGCGAACGACAGCGAACCAGGGCTCGCGTTGAGGACCGGTCCGGGTGCCACCCCCGTCCCCGACAGCGGGACGGTGCTGGTGACGCCGGCCGCGGTCACCGACAGGTTGCCGGTGCGGGTGCCCGCGGCGGTCGGCCGGAACGTGACGCCGACCGTGCAGGACGCGCCGGCGGCGATGCTGCTGCCGCAGGTGTTGGTCTGGGCGAAGTCGCCCGACACCGCGATGGTGCCGACGGCCGCGGCCGCGGATCCGCCGTTGGTGACCGTGACGGCCTGTGCGGCGCTGGTACCGCCGGTCGCGACCGACCCGAAGCCGAGCGCGTTCGGGCTGACGCTGATGTTCGAGCCGTTGTCGGGCAGGTACGGCGGGAACGTCGGCGTGGGCATCGTGCAGGCGGTCGAGCCGAAGATGCCGGAGTTGCCGCCGCCGTCGGTGAGGTTGAACCCGGCGCCGCAGTTGTAGATCGGTGCGGGACCCTGGGTGCCGGTGGCGGTGCTGTTGGTGATCGTCGCGGCGCCGGCGACCTGCAGCTGCGCCACGAACGTGCCGGTGTTCTGGATCGTCGCGTTGTTGATCTTCACGTTGTTGACCTGCGAGCCCGAGACGAACTGGATCGCCTCGTACGGGCTCTGCTGGATCAGGATGTTGTCGACGTTGGTGAGGCCGTTCATGGCGCCGTCACGGGCGTCGAACCACAGCGCGCCGACGCCGAACTGCCAGTTCGGGTCGAGGTTGCCGGACCGGATGACCGTGTTGCGCAGCACGTCGGTGCGGCCGATCGGGGTCGAGGCGAAGCGCTGCGCGACGTGGATGCCGCCGCCCTGGCTCAGGCCCGCGTCGATGACCCGGTTGTCGGTCACGAAATTGTCGTGGCCGCCGTAGATCGCGATGCCGTTGGCGAGGATCGGCAGCTCGACCGTGTTGTGGTCGAAGGAGTTGTTCACGTCGGCGTTGTGCTCGGCCCACATCGCCAGGCCGTCGTCGCCGGCGTTGCGCACGTGGCTGTTGGTGACCTTCGAGTTGGTCACGCCGTTGTGGAAGTTGACCGCGTCCGCGGTGTAGTTGCGCAGCCGCATCTGGTTGAACACCAGGTTCGTGAACGGCCCGTCCATCCAGGCGCCGACCTTGGTGTGCTCGATCCAGACCCGGTCGACGGTCGAGTTCGACATCGCCCCGCCGATGCCGTTGACCTGGTCGTCGTCGACGCGCTCCTGCACGTTGCCGAAGATCGAGAAGTCCGACAGGTGCACGTTGGTGCTCGGCGTCGGCGCGGAGTTGCCGTAGAAGCCGATCCGGTCCCCGGTCGTCTTCGAGTGCCACATGCCGGCACCCTTGATCGTGATGTTGTTGACCGCGATGTGGCCCTGGATCTTGAACGTGCCCTGCGGGATCCACACCGTGCCGCCGGCGCCCGCGGCCGCGATCGCCTGGTTCATCGCGGAGGTCGAGTCGGCCACGCCGGACGGGTCGGCGCCCTTGCTCGTGATCGACACCGAGCCGGCCGGCTGGTTCAGCGGGCCCGCGACGTTCTCGAAGTCCGCGAGGTCGATGGTGTACGACGACGCGGTGGAGTCCGCGTCGACCTGCAGGCGGAACTTGGTGCCCGCCGGGTAGACCTGCGGGAAGAGCCGGTTGACCTCGTCGTAGAAGTGGTGGTGGTTGCCGCCCGGCTGGTTGGTGAACGGGTAGCTGCCGTAGTAGTGGCTGTACGCGTTGGTCAGCGTGAAGTTGTTCGACCGGGTTCCGTTGATGTACAGCGAGATCGGCGCCGTGTACACCGAACCGTTGCCGGTGTCCGGGATGCTGTACCGGAAGACCATCGAGTTCGTCGCCACCGGCGTGGTGAACTCGACGTACTTGCCGCTGCCCTGCAGCGTGACGGCCTTGCGGTAGGACGCCTCACCGGCGAGCGTGTTGTAGGTGGCGCTGGGGCCGATGACGGTGCCGTTGGTGGCGGCGTTCTCCGCCTGCACCTCGACATAGGGCAGCGTCGCACCGACGCCGCCGGTCGCGGCCGCCGACGCCGACGCCGGCGACATCGTCAACCCGACGACGGCGCCCGCGGCAGCGAGGGTGGTGCCCGCGGTCAGGGCGACGAGACGCCCCCTCCTCCTGGCACCTCGAGTGGACCGGAACATGTGCTGCTCGCTTTCGACGTGGCAGAGCTCGTCCGAGGCATCGGCCGGCCGGCCGCGAGCTGGCGGTGCCGGGCTGGTCGGCGCTGGCGGTGACGTTCGAACGGCGGGGGTGGGTACGGGGACACCGGTTGGCGGCGGTGCAACTGGGACCGTAACCCCGGCGACAGCATGACGCAATATCCAGACTCGTCTTTGCTGGATTCGAACGCGTTCTTGCAAAGCGTTGACGCTCGCCGACGCTGCGCGGTGGATTCCCTGGAAGAGTCCCCTGCACGGCGGCCGGCGGCAACCCCCGAGCGCGCCCGGCGGGCACGGGCCCAGCCCGATGGTGACGGCTCAGCCCGGCGGGCACGGCTCGGCCCGGCGGTGACCGCTCGGTTCGGCCGGCGGTGACCGCTCGGCGCAGCGTCGGCGGCGTTCGACCGGTCCGGCGCGCCGCTGGGCTCCCGGGCCGCGCCATACATCGCCAAAACTCGATGCGACCGTCCCCGCCGGGGCGGCAGCGGTCCTCCGCCGCGGCCCCGGACCGCCCTCGGACGGCGCAGACGAAGGGAACCAGCACATGCGACGCACTCTGAGCCGGCTCGCCGCCGCCGGGTTCGGCCTCGCCCTCGCCGCGGGGCTCACCCTCGCCACCGCGGGGCCGGCGCAGGCCGAGTCCAACGGCGGCGTCCGGGTCATGCCGCTCGGCGACTCGATCACCGACGGGTTCAACGTGCCCGGCGGCTACCGGATCAACCTGTGGCAGCGGCTCGCCGGCGGCGGGTACACCGTGGACTTCGTCGGGTCCGGGTTCAACGGCCCCGCGTCCCTCGGCGACCACGACCACGAGGGGCACTCCGGCTGGCGGATCGACCAGCTCGACGCCAACATCGTCGGCTGGCTGCAGGCGTACACGCCGCGGACCATCCTGCTGCACATCGGCACCAACGACATGAACCAGAATTACGACGTCGCCAACGCCCCCGCGCGCCTGTCGGCCCTCATCGACAAGATCCGGGCGACCGCCCCCCTGGTGGAGCTGTTCGTCGCGCAGATCACCCCGGAGACCAACGCGACCCAGGAGGCGCGGGTGCAGGCGTACAACGCGGCCCTGCCGGGCATCGTCGCCGGCAAGGGGCCGCTCACCCACCTCGTCGACATGCACTCGGCGATCACGACCGCCGATCTGGCTGACGGCGTACACCCGAACGCCACCGGCTACGACAAGATGGCGGCCCGCTGGTTCAGCGCGCTGCAGTCCGTGCCCGGCAGCCTCACCTCCGCCGTCCCGCCGGTCGGCACCGCCGTGTCGCTGGTCAACCCGCAGTCCAACCGCTGCCTCGACGTCAACGGCGCCAGCACCACCCCCGGCGCGCAGGTGCACATCTGGGACTGCCACGGCGGCACCAACCAGCGGTGGACCAGGACCGCCGCCGGCGAGCTGCGCGTGTACGGCAACCGCTGCCTCGACGTCAACGGCAACGGCACCGCCGACGGCACGAAGATCCAGATTTGGGACTGCAACGGCACCACCGCGCAGAAGTTCACGTTCAACGCCAACGGCTCCATCACCGGCACCGGCTCCGGCAAGTGCGTCGACGTGAACGCCTCCGGCACCGCCAACGGCACCAAGGTCCAGCTCTGGACCTGCAACGGCACCGGCGCCCAGCGCTGGGCCGCGCGCCCCTGACGTTCCTCCACCGGTGCGCGGCGCTCGCGGGGTCCCCTCCTCCCTCGCGGGCGCCGCGCACCACTGCGCCGCCGGAACCCCGTCTCGCAGCGGTCCAGCCTCGGCAGCGACGTCGGCCGCTCAGCGTGACGGGAGCGCTGCGGCGAGTGCGCGGGCGAGCGCGGCGGCCGTGGCGCGGCTACGTTCGGCAGCGCCCGAGCGAGAGGACCCACGATGCGCCCGCCAGCCATGCCCCGCCGTTACCGCGGCGCGGTGCTGGAGGACTTCACCGACGCCGCCGTGGCCCGGCTCATCGACGCCGACCGGGCCGGGTTCTGGCGGACGTCGCAGGACGCCCCGGACGAGCTCGTGGACCGGCTCGCCGAGCGGGTCGCCGCGTCGCCGCCCGCCGGGGCCCGGCGGCACGGGACACCACCCGACCTCGACTCGGCCCGCGTCGAGCTGCTGCTCGGCGTCGACACCGACCGCGCCCTCACCCACCTGACGCGGCTGGCGCACGGGTCGCCCGCGGTCGCCGGCATGTGCGGGGCGCGCGGCGTGTGGGTGCCCCGTGACGGTCCGGCCCGGCGGCGGTACGTGCCGCAGCCGCGGACGATCGTGACGGCGCGGACGGGCGACCCGCGGCTGGCGACGTCCGTCGAGCCGGGCACGGTGTTCGCCGACCCGCGCGGGCTGGGGTGTGCGCTGCCGCTCGCGGTGCCGCTGCTGGTGGCCGACGCGCTGCTGCCGCCGGCGGTACGGGGCGGCGGGCATCCGTTCGTGCTGAGCCTCTGCTCCGAGTGCGACGCCGACGAGGACCTGCGCGGCGACTACGGCTGGCGGTCGGGCAGGTTCGACGAGGAGCGCGACGAGTCGTGTCCCGGCCACCCGCCGGACGCCGGGCCGCAGCGCCTGCGGCTGCGGCTGGCCCCGGCCGGTGAGCGGCGATGGGACGACGTCGGGCGGCTCGGCGGGCGACCCGAGTGGTCGCAGGCGGAGCCGCAGTGGCCGGGCTGCTGCGGGCGGCCGATGTGGTACGTCGGGCAGCTGCGGACCGGGGAGTTCGGCGGGGTCGGCGGGACGATCTACGGGTTCCGGTGCGAGTGCGGGTATGCGGCGCAGCCCCGGCAGCTCACCTGAGACCGGCGGCACGGGGCCGGCCGCACACCCGGGGCGAGGACGAGGGCCGGGGCGTCATCCAGGGCCGGTGATGCTTGGGCCGGCCCAGGCGCGGGTGATGCCGTTCATGACAGGACCTCCTTGGTCGGTGCATCGATCGCAAGGAGGAGCATCGCGGCAGGAGGCCCTGTCGTGCATCAGAATTCCGCCGTGCCGGCCGGTCCCGCCGCGGCGGGACCCAGCTCAGTCCTGCAGGGTGCCGGCGAGCAGGCCCCGCATGAAGAAGCGGCCCAGCATGATGTAGAGGGCGAGGGTGGGCAGGCTCACCAGGAGGGCGCCGGCCATGGCCTGGCCGAAGGGGACGGACTGGCCGCCGGCGATGTTGTTCAGGGCGATCGTCACCGGCCACGAGTCGCGGCTGGTCATCATCGCGCCGAACATGAAGTCGTTCCAGGAGGAGGTGAACTGCCAGATGATGGCGACGGCGAACGCGGGCTTGGCCAGGGGCACCGCGATGTCGACGAAGCTGCGCAGGATGCCGGCGCCGTCGAGGCGGGCGGACTCGAGCAGCGTGTTGGACATGGCGACGAAGTGGTTGCGGAAGATGAGGGTGGTGATCGGCAGGCCGTAGATGATGTGGATGAGCATCAGGCCGGCGAGGCCGCCGGTCGGGTCGTTGCCGCCGCGCAGGCCGACCGCCGTCATGGTCTGCGAGACCGGGATGATGACGGCCTGGTACGGCACGAAGATGCCGAACAGGATCAGCGGGAAGACCACGTTGGAGAACGGGAAGCGGATCTTCGACAGGACGAACCCGTTGGCGCAGCCGAGCAGCGCGGACAGGAAGCTGGCCGGGATCGCCAGCGACAGGCTGTTGCGGAAGCCGGAGGAGAGCTTGGGCCAGACGAGGCCGAAGTTGTCCAGCGAGAAGCTCGTCGGCAGTTCCCAGATCCTGGTCACCGACACGTCGACGGGGTCCTTGAAGGAGGTGACCACCAGGACGTAGACCGGCAGGAGGAAGAAGCAGGCGAGGGCCCACAGGACGACGTACCGCACGACGCTGCGGGCGCCGCCGGCTGCCTTCGACGCGGCGGGCGGGATCGGGTCGGAGGCCACGTGCCGGGGCACCGTGGCGGTGGCGCGCACCATGCGACTACCCCCGTCCCGGCAGCGAGGCGGGACCCTGCGGCGCACCGCCGCGCGACGCGAGACCACCCGGCACGCGGCCGCGCGAAGCGGCCCGGGCGGAACAGATCACCATGCGTCTACCGCCGTTCCGTGCGCAGCGCGTACCAGACATAGGGGCCGACGACCAGGGCCACCCCGAGCAGCAGCACCGTGGCGATGGTGGCGCCGCGGTCGTAGAAGCCGCCGTCGAAGGTGGTGAACCACATGTACAGCGAAGGCGTGTCGATGCGCAGGTTGCCCTGGTCGAGGGCGTACAGCAGGTCGAACGTCTTCAGCGAGATATGGATCATGATGAGCATGGCGCTGAAGGTGACGGGGCGCAGGGCGGGGCGCACGACGTGCCAGAAGACCTGGGTCTCGCTGGCGCCGTCGAGGCGGGCGGACTCGCGCAGGGCCTCCGGGACGCCGCGCATGCCGGCGAGGAACAGGGCCATGACGTAGCCGGACAGCGCCCAGCCGGCGGGCAGCGCCACGGCGGCGATGGCCCAGACGGAGTCGGACTTGTGCCAGTCGCTGCGCAGGAAGTCCAGGCCGAGCACGGCGAAGAGCTTGTTGAGCCCGGCAGTGTCGGCGCCGGAGCCGTTGTCCAGCAGCCAGCGCCACACGATGGCGGTGGCGATGAAGGAGATCGCCATCGGGAAGAGGAAGACGCCGCGCAGGAAGCCTTCGCCGCGGACGCCCTTGTCGAGCAGCATGGCCATGAGGAAGCCGAGGATCAGGGCGCCGGCGACGAAGACGGCGGTGAAGACGACGAGGTTGCGCACGTCGGCGTGCCAGCGTTCGTCGCGCAGCAGGCGCTCGTAGTTGTCCAGGCCCACGAACTGGTACGACGGCGACAGCCCCCGCCAGTTGGTGAAGGAGACGCGGACGTTCCAGCCGAGGAAGCCGTAGACGAAGACGCCGATGAGGATCAGCGACGGCGACACGAGCAGCAGCCCGGCCAGCCAGGCAGGGCCGCGGTGCTTGCGGCGGCGCACGGGCGGCGGCGTGAAGGGCACCGGCGGCGGGGCGTTGGAGTGCCGGGGTACGTGCACGGAGGCGCTCATGCCGTCACCTCCGCTGCGCTCCGGCGCCGCCCCGAGCCACAACCGCCACACGACGAGCGGCCCGAGACGCTCCGCTGGCCGCTCATCGGGTCTCCTCGAACTGCCGCTGCACGGTGCCGGCGAACTTGCCCAGGTCGCCGTGCTGGACGAACAGGCCGAGCGCCGAGTCGATCTCGGCGTTGTAGGCGTTGTTGGCCACCACGCCGTGCGCGAGGGAGCCGACGATGCGGGTGTTCGGGTCGCGCCACTGCTGCAGCGTCCAACCGAGGTAGCCCTGGTACAGGTTGGCCTCCGCGTCGGTGCGGGCGGGGATGGAACCCTTGAGCGGGTTGAACAGGTTCTGCCCGGCCGCGGAGCCGCACTCGATGAGCCACTTGCGGGACAGGTCGGGGCTGCGCGTGCCGGTCGGCAGCGTGAAGGAGTCGGAGAGGAAGTCGTAGACGCCCTCGGTGCCCGGTGACGTGGCCACGTCGTAGCCCACGCGCCACCGCAGCTTCTTGGCCTGTTCGAGGTAGGAGGAGCTCCAGTCGCCCATCACGGCGTACACGGCGGAACCCTCGACGACCCGGTCCAGCTGCGGCTGCCACTCCCCGGCCGCGGACTTCACGTCGGAGACGGCCAGGACCTTGCTGAACATGTCCAGCGCCGCCGTGACCTCCGGTGAGGTCCACATGAGGTCACCGGCGAAGAGCCGCTCGTAGCTGTCGGCGCCGAGCTCGCCGAGCAGGACGGTCTCCATGAGGTGCTTCTGCGTCCACTCGGGACCGACGGCGAGCGGCACCTTGCCCTTGGCCTGGATGGCCGCGGCCTGGGCGAGGAAGTCCGACCAGGTCTTCGGCGGGCCGGACAGGCCGAGCTCACGCAGGGTCTTCGGGTTGAACCAGATGAGGTTGGCGCGGTGGATGTTGACCGGGACGGCGTAGATCTTGCCGTCGATGGTCAGGTTGTCCAGCAGGCCCTTCGGGAAGACCTTGCGCCAGCCCTGCTGGTCGTAGAGCTCGGTGAGATCCTGCACCTTGCCGGAGCGCACGTCGTCGAGCAGCTCCAGGCCGGCGTGCCGCTGGTAGGAGTCCGGCGGGTCGTTGGCCAGCAGCCGGCTGGCCAGGATCGCCTTGGCGTTGGAGCCGGCGCCGCCGGACACGGCGGCGTTGACGAACCGGATGCCCGGGTTCGCCGCCTCGAAGGCCTCGGCCATCGCGGCCAGGCCCTCCTCCTCGCCGGGGCCGGTCCACCACGAGTAGACCTCGAGCTGGTTGTCGCTGTCGCCGCCGACGGTGAACATCGACAGTCCCGACAGCAGCGACACAGCCAGCAGCGCAATGATGGCCAGACGGCCCTTCCACACGTCGAACCTCCCGTGGCCCCGCTGGCGGGCGAATCCATCTGGCGCGGCACACTCATGTTGTCGAGTGAACCTAGTGCTCACGGAAGTCGTTTGGTGATGAACGTCCGGATCGTTGTCCAGCGTCAACCGGGTGATGACCCGAGACGCACGGACGACTTATATCACAACCCAAAGTGTGGTTCGATCACCCGAAAGTCCGGGGTCGAAGGGCCCCCGGACCAGGCATAACACCGTGCAGAGCAACGCCTATAGGCTGTACGCCTCGAGTTCGGACAGCTGACCGGCGGGCCAGCCGCTGTTCGCCGTGACGGTGACCCGCAGGTACCGCACGGTCACCGCCGGGAACGACAGGGTCGCGGTGTTGCCGCTCGCCGGGTCAAACGTGACGGTGACCGCCGCGCGCAGCACCCAGTGCGCACCATCCCGCCAGCCGTCCCGCGGACCCGCCCGCCGGCCGGACCTCGTGATGATCCAAGTCGCGTCCCGGCCATCAGGACGACCACCACGCGACTTCGATCTGTGAACCGGGCACGATCATCGGGAAGCCGGCCGTGACCGGCACGGGATTAGGGGCAGCCGCCGCGATTCACCGCGCGGCACCCGGTGCCGGGCAGTGGCGCACCGACGGGGCAGAGGGCTAGCGACCGTAGCGTTCGGCGGCGCGGGCCTTTGCCTTGGCTGCCTCGACCTCGCGGTCGCGCGGCGGCGCCGAGGTGACGAGCGTGCCGAGCAGCTCACGGGTGGCGGCGGCGACCGCGGCCACGGCGGCGTCGAAGGCGGCCTGGTTGGCCTGCGAGGGGCGGGTCATGCCGCTGACCTTGCGCACGTACTGCACGGCGGCGGCCTCGATCTCGTCCTCGGTCGCCGGCGGCTCGAAGTTGTTCAGTACCCGGATGTTCCTGCACATGCGTCCACCATGCCAGGCCTGGCCCGGCCCGTCAGTCCCGGAAGCTCTGGAAGCCCCGCGAGCCCAGTCAGGGTCGCGGCGACGTCGGCCAGCGCGGGCAGCAGCGGCAGGTAGTCCTCCTTCGAGCCGATGAGGCCCGGGCACAGCACGACGGGAATACCGGTGTCCGCGGCCGGTGGCGGCGACGCGCGCAGCGCCGCCACGGCACCCCGCGCGGTCTCCAGGACGTCGTCACATACCGTGGTCACCGCCTCACGATACGGCGACATCCCGGCAAAACGGACGTTACACGCCGATGAGCGTCCAGGCCCGGGAGCCGCCGCGGACCCCGGCCTGGTTGGCGACCAGGCGCACGTCGTCGGGCATGGCCACGGCGAGGCGCTCGGCGTTGCCGCCGCCCAGGTACAGCCGGTCCCAGCGGAACACCGGCCGCAGCCCGTCGACGATCCGCAGCACCCGCCGCGACCAGCGCCGGTCGCCGAGCCGCTGCCGCTCCAGCTCGCCGATGACCTTGTCGTAGGTGCGGCCCTTCGAGTACGGCGCGTGCGACAGCTCCAGGTGCGGGGCGAGCCGGCCCTCGTCGAACAGGGCGCTGCCCAGGCCGGTGCCGAGCGTCAGCACCAGCTCCAGGCCCCGCCCCTCGACGAGGGCCGCGCCGTGCACCTCGGCGTCGTTCAGGACCAGCACCGGCCGGGCGAACGCGCGCTCCAGCTCGGCGCGCGCGTCGAAGCCCTTCCACAGCGCGAACAGCTCCGGGTCGACCGGCGTGTGCGGCCCGGCCTCGTTCACGTAGTGCGGGGTCGCGACCACCACCCCGTGCCGGATCATCCCCGGCAGCCCCACCGTGACCCGGTCGGCGGCCGGCAGCCCCGCCGCGATGCCGAGCAGCACCTCGACGAGCCTCGCCGGCGGCAGCGGGTACGGTGTCGGCACCCGCACCGGCTCGCAGCACAGCGTGTCGGTGTCGTCGACCACGGCGGCCTTGAGCCCGCCGCCCCCGCAGTCGACCGTCAGGGTCGTCACCATCGCAGCATTGTCGCAGCCCGGTCCCGCCCGCCAGGGGCCACTTCCAGGACCGCCGTCAGGCGGGGACCCTCGGCAGGGTGGCGGTGGCCGCGGCGAGGGCCTCGGCGGACAGCTCGCGGTCCTGCATCTCCCCCGCCAGGAACCGCCCGTACGCGGGCAGGTCGAGGTGGCCGTGGCCGCACAGCGCGGTCAGGATGACCTTCGGCTCGCCGGTCTCCTTGCAGCGCAGCGCCTCCTCGATGCAGGCGGCGAGGGCGTGCGTCGGCTCCGGCGCCGGGATGATGCCCTCGGTCCGGGCGAAGCGCACCCCCGCCTCGAAGCACTCCTGCTGCGTCTTGGCGACCGCCTCGATCAGGCCGAGCTCGTACACGTGCGAGATCAGCGGCGCCATCCCGTGGTACCGCAGCCCGCCGGCGTGGATCGGGTCCGGGATGAAGTCGTGGCCGAGCGTGTGCATCTTCATCAGCGGCGTCATGCCGGCGGTGTCGCCGAAGTCGTACGCGTACACGCCCTTCGTCAGCGACGGGCACGCGGCCGGCTCGACCGCCCGGACCACCGGCGCCATCGTCCCGGCCAGCTTCTCACGCAGGAACGGGAACGCCAGGCCGGCGAAGTTCGAGCCGCCGCCGGTACACCCGACGATGAGGTCCGGCGTGAGACCGGCCTTCGCCAGCTGCAGCAGCGCCTCCTCCCCGATGATCGTCTGGTGCAGCAGCACGTGGTTGAGCACGCTGCCCAGCGCGTAGTTCGTGTCCGCCCGCCCCGCGGCGACCTCGACGGCCTCACTGATCGCGATCCCGAGCGACCCGGGGCTGTCCGGGTCCGCGGCGAGCACCCGCCGGCCCGCCTCCGTCCGGTCCGACGGCGACGGGTGGATCGTCCCGCCGAACGTCTCGATCATCATCTTGCGGTACGGCTTCTGGTCGTAGGACGCCCGCACCTGCCAGATCTCCACGTCCAGCCCG
This sequence comes from Dactylosporangium sp. NPDC050688, assembly GCF_040654515.1. Classification (NCBI taxonomy): domain Bacteria; kingdom Bacillati; phylum Actinomycetota; class Actinomycetes; order Micromonosporales; family Micromonosporaceae; genus Dactylosporangium; species Dactylosporangium sp. NPDC050688. The sequence continues at coordinate 21,783 of NZ_JBFAIC010000003.1, read as the reverse complement.
AACTGCGCCCCGGCGAAGGCCAGCGCCGTGCCCCACTGCCCGGCCCCCGTTTCGGTGGTGAGCCGGCGGACCCCGGCGGCCGCGTTGTAGTACGCCTGCGGCACCGCCGTGTTCGGCTTGTGCGACCCCGCCGGCGACACCCCCTCGTACTTGTAGAAGATCCTCGCCGGCGTGCCGAGCGCCTTCTCCAGCCGGTGCGCCCGGTACAGCGGCGACGGCCGCCACAGCCGGTACACCTCGAGCACCTCGTCGGGGATGTCGACATACCGCTCCTGGGTGACCTCCTGCTCGATCAGCGCCATCGGGAACAGCGGCGCCAGGTCCTGCGGCCCCACCGGTTCGAGGGTCCCCGGATGCAGCACGGGCGGCGGCGGCGCGGGGAGGTCGGCCATCAGGTTGTACCAGCGACGGGGCAGTTCACCCTCGTCCAGCATGATCTTCGTGGTGGTCATGTCCTCGAAGCTAAACCGCCGCTGGTAGCGTGTTGCTGCATTCCAGCCAGATTCCCGCCACGAGGTCAGCCGGTCAGGCGCGGCGGTGGAGTGTTTAGGAGCGGGCACGTGGTCGTGATCCTCCCCGAGGTGTCCCGGACCCTCAACGAGTACCTGCTGGTGCCGAACCTCACCACCGAGGAGTGCACCCCGGACAACGTGGACCTGTCGACGCCGATCGTGCGGCACCCGGTGGGTGGGGAGTCGCCGCTGCGGATCGCGGTGCCGCTGGTGAGCGCGATCATGCAGGCGGTGTCGTCGCCGCGGCTGGCGATCGCGCTGGCGCAGACCGGTGGGCTGAGCTTCATCCACCAGAACCAGCGCATCGCCGAGCAGGCCGAGTCGGTGAGCGCGGTGAAGCGGCACAAGGCGGGGTTCCGGCACTCGGACATCAACACCAAGCCGTCGGCGACGCTCGGGGAGGTGAGCCGGCTGCTGCGGGCCGCCGAGCGGGACATCGCCGTGGTCACCGACGACGGCAGCCCCGGCGGGCGGTTCGTCGGGCTGATCTCCACCGCGGACTTCCACCCGCACCGGCACGACCTCAACGACACCGTCGAGTCGCGGATGCGGCCGGCGGCGGGCCTCGTCACTGCGCCGACGACGATCTCGCTGTCGGACGCGAACACGCTCATCTGGGACCACCGGCTGGACCTGCTGCCGGTCGTCACCGACGGCGGGCACCTCGCCTCGATCGTGCTGCGCCGCGACTACGAGCTGCACAAGCAGTTCCGCAACGAGTCGATCGACGACGACAAGCGGTTCCGGGTCGGCGCCGGGATCAACACCCGCGACTACCGCGACCGGATCCCGGCGCTGGTCGAGGCGGGCGCGGACGTGCTGTGCATCGACTCGTCCGACGGCTACTCGGTCTGGCAGCGCAACACGCTGCAGTACGCGGTCGGCGAGCTCGGCGGTGCCGTCCCGGTCGGCGCGGGCAACGTCGTGGACGGCCGCGGGTTCCGGTACCTCGCGGAGGCCGGCGCGGCGTTCGTCAAGGTCGGCATCGGCGGCGGGTCGATCTGCATCACCCGCGACCAGAAAGGGATCGGCCGCGGGCAGGCGTCGGCGCTGATCGACGTGGTCGCCGAGCGGGACCGGTACGCCCAGGAGACCGGTGTGTACGTGCCGATCTGCTGCGACGGCGGCCTGCTCGCCGACTACCACATGGCGATCGCCCTGGCGCTCGGCGCGGACTTCATCATGCTCGGCCGGTACTTCGCCCGCTTCGACGAGAGCCCGTCCAACCTCGTCAACCTCGACGGGCAGCTGTACAAGGAGTACTGGGGCGAGGGGTCGCAGCGGGCCCGCAACGTGGCCCGGTACGACCAGGGCGAGACGGAGATGCCGTTCGAGGAGGGCGTCGACGGGTACGTGCCGTACGCGGGCAGCCTGTACCCGAACATCGCCCGCACCGTGGCGAAGTTGCGCGCCACGATGGTCAGCTGCGGCGCGGTGACCGTGCCGGCGTTCCACCGCGACGCGGTCCTCGTGCAGGTGTCCCAGCAGAGCTACGAGCAGAACGGCGCCGAGGTCCGCCTCCGCAGCGGCTCCGGCGGCAGCGGCCAGTAGGACACCCGGGAGCACGGCCTCACGCCGGCCCGAACGGCGCGAGGACACCCGTGTACGGCTTGGGGATCGGCGGCGCGAACTCGCCGTGCTTGGACGTGCCCAGCCCGAGCGTGACGAGCGACTGCACGAGCAGCGTCGCCGCCGCCACCCCGTCGACGACGGGCACCCCGACGCGCCGGGACACCTCGGCGGCCAGGTCGGCCATGCCCGCGCAGCCCAGCACGACCACGTCGGCGCCGTCGCGGGCGAGGGCGGCCCGGGCGACGTAGCCGCATCGCGGCGGTCTCCAGGCCTCCCGGACCAGGTAGATCTCGCCGAACTCCTGCGCCGTCATCCGCGCCACCTGGTACCCCAGATGCGGCCGGTGATCGACCAGGCCCTCGCCGATGAGGGTCATGAGCGCCTCCCGCACCGGGATCCGGCTCACCCCGAACGCGGCGGCGACCCCGTCGACGGGGATCGGCGAGCCGGGCGGCACCTCCCCGTCCAGGATGCAGGCGCGCAGCTCGTCCAGGATCACCCCCTGCGAGCTGCCCAGCGGCTTGCCGGCCAGGCGTGAGATCAGCACCGACCGGCGGCGTGGTCCGGCCATCCGCCACCTCCGTGCAGCTCACGGTAGCCCCGCCGGGTTATCGGCAGGTTTCGCGGAGTCCGCGCAGACCGGGCCGGCCGGCGGTGCTCGAACAGCACCGCCGGCCGGGGACGGGGTCAGCGGGTGGTGCAGATGATCGCCGGGGTCGCCGGGGTGCCGGTGCCGAGGAAGCCGTACGTGGCGGTGGCGCCGGGGGCGAGGGTGCCGTTCCAGCTGACGTTGTCCGCGGTCACCGCGGCGCCGGACTGGGTGACGGTGGCGCCCCAGGACTGGGTGATGCGTTCGCCGGCGGTGTACGTCCAGCGCGCCGTCCAGCCGGTGGTCGGGGCGGAGCCCGTGTTGCGGACGGTGACCTCGCCCTGGAAGCCGCCGGGCCACTGGCCGACGACCGTGTACGTGGCGGCGCAGCCGGGCACGGGCGGCACGCTGTCGGAGGGCGGCACCGACCGGGACGGCGACGGGGACACGGACCGGGACGGCGACACGGAGGCCGACGGCGACACCGAGCGCGACGCGGAGGGCGACGCGGACGGCAGCGTGCCGTCGAGGACGCGGACGACGGCCGGCAGCCAGCGGTCGGCCATCTTGCGGTCGCCGGAGGCGTTGGGGTGCACGCCGTCGCCGGTGTCGGTGGCGGTGCTGAAGCCGGTCCACTGATCCACGACGGTCACCGGGGAGGCGGCGGTCGTGCGGGCGGCGGCCCAGCCCGGGATCGCGGCGTTGAGGGCGACGACCCGCTGGGCGCACTCGGTGCAGCTGGACGGGTTCATGGGGATGATCTGCGCGACCAGGATCCGCATCGCCGGGTTGCTGGCGCGCATCTGGTCGACGAGCTTGCTGTACGCGGCGAGGATCGTGTCGACGGACCGGTTGCTCCACACGTCGTTGGTGCCGAAGTGCATGAGCACGACGTCGGGGCGGCTCGCGGACAGCCAGGCGGGCAGCTGGTTCTGGTCGGCGACGGCGGTGACGAGCGCGCCGCCGTGGCCTTCGCCGTCGCCGTCGTACGGCACGCCGCAGCCCTGCGGCGGCTGGGTGCCGACGAAGTCGATGTTGGTGTGACCGGTGTTCTGCAGGTCGTTCCACAGCAGCGCCCGCCAGCAGCCCGGGTTGCCGGTGATCGAGTCGCCGAGGGGCATGATGCGCACCGCCGCCGCGGCGGCGGGGCCGGCCGGCAGCGTGAGGAGCAGGGCCGCGCCGACGACGGCGGCGGTGAGGAGCGCGAGGAGGGTCCGCATCCGGGCAGTAGAGCAACGGCGTTCGACGCTGTTCAATGCCCGGGACACCCGGCGCTGGTCCCGGGCGGTCCCGGCGTGAAAGCTTCACGCCGGTGGGCGCCGCTGCGGCGGTTTCTTGCGGTGGGTGGTCGGGGCCTATCGTGGAGCCGGTGTGCCCCGAGGGTCGGCTGGAGCGTTGATGCGGCTGCGAGAGCTGGAGCGACAGACCAGGGGGATCCTCGCCGGGCTGGAGATCCCCGACCCGTTCGACCTGCGGGCGTTCTGCGCCTCCGTCGCCGCCGGCCGCGGGCGTGACCTGCACCTGCACCAGCTGCCGCAGGCCGGGGCCGACGGCACCGCGTGCGGGCTGTGGCTCGCCACCGACAAGGCCGACCACGTCTTCTACGCCGCCGGCGCCGGCTGGCTGCACCAGCAGCACATCATCCTGCACGAGATCGGGCACATCGTGTGCGACCACGTCGCGCCGCCGCCCGGGCCCGGCGACGTGACCGCCCTGCTGCTGCCGGACCTGGACCCGGCGACGGTCGCGCGGGTGCTGCGCCGCTCGTCCTACAGCGCGCCGCAGGAGCAGGTCGCCGAGATGTTCGCCACGATGCTCAACGAGCGGGCCGCCAGCGCCGCGGCCCGGCCGCCCGCCGACCCGGCCCTGGGCAACCTGTACGACGCCCTCGCCGAGCCGTTCCTGGTCGAGCGCCGTGGTCGTTGACGTCCTGGAGATCGTGGTCCTGGTCGCGTTCTGGGCGTTCACGATCTGGCGGTTCGCGACGCCGCAGACCCCGCGCGGCAAGGCGATCCGGCTCGTGGTGCTGCTGGCGACGCTGTCGTTCACGTTCAACCGGCGGGAGATCTCGTACGCGACGGACACCGTGCTGCACGTACCGGACATCTCGGTGCCGTTGAAGAACCTGGCGACGGTCGCCGCGTCCGCCGGCATGGTCCACCTCGTCGGGCTGCTGTCGCCCGACCCGGCACGGTGGGCGTGGCTACGGCGCGGGGCGTACGCGCTGCTGAGCGTCACGGCCGCGGCGATGTGCGTGCTGTTCCTGCTGGTGCCGCGCCGCCCGGCCCGCTACGACTTCGTGTACGAGCACGCCGGTGAGCCCCTGGTCACCGCGTACGCCGTGCTCACCCAGCTCGGGCTCACCGTCGGGCTGATCTGCGCGCTGGTGCTCTTCCGCCCCGCCGGGCGGGCGGTCGCGCCCAGGCCGCTGCGCACGGGGATGTGGCTGCTGAGCGCCGCCGCCGTGGTCGGGCTGCTCTTCATGGCGAACCGGGTCGTGTACCAGATCAGCCACGCCGCCGGCAGCACGGCCCTGGACGGCACGGCCGCGCAGAACGTCTCCCGCGCGCTGCTGGCGATGATGCTGCTGCTCTTCGCCGCGGGCGGCGCGCTGCCCGCGCTCGGCGGGCTGCGCCGCTGGACGTCACGCTACGTGGCGCTGCAGCGACTGCGGCCACTGTGGGCGCAGCTGTCCGCGGCCGCGCCGGGCGTGGTGCTCGGCGACCCGCCGGGGCGCCTCGGTGAGCTGTTCGCGCTGCGGAGCGTGGAGCTGCGCCTGTACCGCCGGGTCATCGAGATCCGCGACGCGCAGTGGCTGCTCGCCGGGCGGGCCGGTGAGGGCGCCGACGACGCGGCGGCGCTGCGGGCGGCGGTCCTGGCCCGGCGCCACGGCTCCCCCGCTGATGCTCGTGCCGGCTCCGACGGCGGTTTTCGCGTCGCTTCGGGGCCGGGTCGGGCTGCGCATTTCGCCACGGCGTCGCCGGCGCCGGCGTCCACGGCGTCCTCGTCGGCAGCGGACGCGGCAGCGGCGGGCAGGGCGGTTTCCGGCGCGGCTCCCAGTGCGGCTTCCGGTGCGACTCCCGGTACTGCGGCTTCCGGTGCGGCTTCCGGCACTGCGACTCCCGGTACTGCGGCTTCCGGCACTGCGGCTTCCGGTGCGGCGGCGCATGGGGCGAGTGGCCCGCCGGGCGCCTCCCAGTCGGCCGGCGGGCCCGACGTCGACGCCGAGGTCCGGGCGCTGCTCGGCCTCGCGCGGCGGTTCCGCGACGCGGCCGTGCGGGATGTCGTGGCCACCCCCGTTGGTCTCACCGGCCACAACGATCCATCTCACCCGGATGGATGACGTCAACTTCAGTTTATGGGGCGATATCGTCCATAAATCTGAGCTTATGATGGAGATTTCCATCGTGGGGGTGCGATTGTCAAGCGTCGGCACGTTGCAGGAGGCCTGGTGACCCTCGCGGAGAAGCTCGACCGGCTGTTCGCCACGGTGCACCCACCGGGCCGCGGCGAGTACAGCTACGAGGAGGTCGCGGCCGCCATCCGCGCGCGGGGGGTGATGATCTCCCATACGTACATCTGGCAGCTGCGCAAGGGTGCCCGGGACAATCCGACCAAACGGCATCTCGAGGCACTGGCGGAATTCTTCGGGGTGAATGCCGCGTACTTCCTCGACGACGAGGCCGCCCGCCGCGTCGACGAGCAGTTGGAGCTCCTCGCGGCGCTGCGGGACAACGCGGTGCGGACCATGGCGCTGCGCGCCGCCGGGCTGTCCGGCCCCAGCCTCGAGGCGATCCACGGCATGATCGAGCATGCCCGCCGGATCGAGGGCCTTCCGGACGATCCACCCTCGGCCGACGTGGTGCGAAACTGACACGCCGGGCGGGGTGTTGGCCCGGCGGCACGCGACGGTAGCGTTGCGCCAGATCGCGCGCGCGATGGTATGGAGGGTGGCACATGTCCCAGGGCGGAGAGCTGTTGACGGCTCGCGACGATTCAGGCTCGCGACCGAGCTTCAAGGTCGCGCTGCGCGGCTACGACCAGGGACAGGTCGACCAGTATCTCGCCAAGCGCGACCGGGAGCTCGCCCAGCTGGCCGCGGAGCGCAAGCGCGCCGAGGCCGACCTGCAGGACCTCGACACCCGGCTGCGCTCGATGCAGGCGCAGCGCCAGCAGCTGCAGCAGGAGCTGGCCGAGGTCCGGGACCGGCCGGCGCGGGTCGACAAGGCCTCGTTCCGGCACCTCGGGCCGATGGTCGACGACATCCTCGCGCTCGCCGAGAAGCAGGCCAACCAGATCACCAGCACCACCCAGGAGCGGGCCGCCAAGCACCAGGCCGAGGCGGAGAAGGTCCTCGCCGAGGCGCGGGAGCAGGCCGCCAAGACGCTGCAGGACCTCGAGGACGAGCTGGCCAAGCGCCGCGCCGAGGAGCAGCAGGCATACGAGGAGCGACGGGCCGCGGCGCAGGCCGAGCTCGCCGAGATCCGGGAGCTGGCGGAGCGGCTGCGGGCCAACAGTGAGGCCGCCCAGCAGCGCGCCGAGCAGGAGGCCGCCCGCATCAACGAGCAGAGCGCCGCGCAGATCAAGCACACCCAGGCGCAGGCGAAGGCGCTGCTCGAGGCGGCCCACCTCAAGATCCAGCAGGAGATCGAGGCGGCCCGCAACCAGACCCAGCAGGAGACGGCCCAGGTGAAGGCCGCCGCCGAGCAGGAGATCGCCGCGGCGAAGGCGGCCGCCGAACAGGAGGCCACCGCGCACCGCGAGGCGGTCGAGGAGGAGCTGACCCGCCAGCGGGCCACCGTCGACGAGGAGTGCGCGGCGCTGCGGTCCGAGGCCGAGCAGCACGCAGCCGACCTGCGCCGGCGCGCCGACGAGCAGAACGCGGCCGCCCAGCACCAGCTGGCCTCCGTGCAGCGGGAGATCCAGTCCCGCCGGCAGGCGCTGACCCAGCTGCAGGCCGAGCTGGACAGCACCCAGCAGCGCCTGGCGCAGACCCGGCGCGAGGGCGCGACCGCCGAGCGCGAGGTCGTGCAGTTCCAGCAGCGGCTCAAGGAGACCCGCCAGGACCTGGCCGAGGAGATGGCCCGCCTCGAGGAGGCCCGCTCCGCCGCCGAGTCCTCGGAGCGGCACGCCAAGGAGGTCCGCGCCCGCGTGCAGCGCGAGGCGAAGCGCGTCGCGGACCTCGCCGCCGCCGCCGTCATGGCGGCCGCCGCGGGCGGCGAGACCGGCGAATACGCCAAGATCCCGGTGCGCACCCCGGCGGAGCGCGCCGCCGAGCAGCAGCGCCTCGCCGACCAGCAGCGCCTGGCGGAGCAGGAGCAGCCGGGCCAGCCGCAGGCCGGTCAGGCGCAGCCGGGTCACGGGCTGCCGGGCCAGCCCATCGCCGGCCAGCCGGTCGCGGGCCGCCCCGTCGCGATCAACCCGCTCACGGGGCAGCCGGTCGCGATCAACCCGCTCACGGGGCAGCCGCTGTCGGCCCGCCCGGGCGCCGGCCAGCCGGTGACCGGCGACGACAGGGCCGCTGACAGGGCCGCCGAGGACGACCGCGACGACGAGGGCCGTGACGAGCAGGAGCCGGCCGCGGACAGCCGCTCCGGTGAGCACGCCCCGCTCGCCGCCGAGCACGACCGCCGGGGCGAGGCGGCACCGCGCAGCCTGTTCGAGCCGCGCACGCCCGCCCACGGGTCCGACGACGACCGCCCGGCCACCGGCAACGGCGGCCTCGGCAACGGCTTCGCCCGCCACTCCTCGGAGCCCACCATCCCCGCCCAGCGCGACGCGAACGCCAACGCCAACCGCTGAGCCACGCCACCGCTGAGCCACGCCACCGCAGCACGACGCCCACCGCTGAGCCACACCACGCTGAGCCACGGCGCGCAGTGCCACGGCACGACGGCACCGCTGAACAACGGCGCGCGGACCGCACGGCACCGCAGCATCTCGGCACCGCAGCATCTCGGCATCACGCCACCGCTGCACCGCCGCGATGCGCGGGGTCGTGCGGTCCGACCCGTGGTTCGGCGTCGCCGACGCCTGCGGCCCGGAACCGCTGGGTGCGCATCGGCAACGAGTCCGGCGAGCCGAGCCGCCACGTGCGGCGGCGCTGGAGAACCGCACCGCGCGGAAGCGCCGAGTGCGCGCAAGGCACCACCCCGCCCCGAGCGCGGAACGCACCACCTCGCTGAGAAGCGCGGAAGGCGCCACCCCCGCCGGGGTGGCGCCTTCGTGGCGATCGCGGGCCGGGTGGTCAGCGCCCCGCCGGCATAAAAGGCCGCTGCTGTGCGGCTGTGCCCCGATCTGGAATCGGGGGGCCTGCCGGCCGGGCCTGACGCAGTCCCGCGATGCCTGTGAGTCAACCGGATCCGCCGGGTGCCGGCAACCGGTTTACGCCGCCGCGAACAGCGACGCGTACACCAGGCGCGAGCCGTCCGTGACCACCTGGCCGCCGGCCGCCGCACCGGTCACGGTGGACAGCCGCAGGTCCAGGTACCGCTCCTCCTCCACGAACTCGACGAGCTCACCGAGCGAACCGGGCTCACCAGTCGGACCAGGCCCACCAGGCGAACCGGGCCCACCAGGCGAACCGAGCCGCCAGGCGGCGCGGGCCAGCCACTCGCCGACCTCCTCGGCGACGCGGCGGCGGCGACGCTCCAGCGCGGCCCGTACCCCGTCGAGCGTGCCGGCCGTGAAGGTGTCGTCCGGGTCGGCGACGTCCGGCCCGGGCGCGGCAAACCAGGCCGCCGGGCCGTACGCGAAGCAGACCAGCGCCATCCACACCTCGGCGAAGTAGACGGGGTCCGGCGCGATCTCCACCCCGGCGAGCCGATCGCCGATGAAGAACAGCGCGCCGAGCTGCCCGTCGAGCAGCTCCAGCCGGCTCTGGTACTGGGTGAGCACCGCCCGCTTGCGGGTCAGCACCTGCTCCAGGTGCCCGCGGGCCGGCAGCCCGTGCCGGGCGTTGAAGGCGGCGATGTCGCCCCACAGCTTGCTGTACTGGCTGGTGCCGCGCAGCCGCAGCGCCGCCGCGCGCAGCTCGACCGGCAGGATGAAGAACCACTGGTCCCGCTCGGCGAGGTAGCCGCCCTGGCTCTCCTGGACGCAGCACGCGTCGTCGAAGCGCAGCGTCTGCCCAGCGGCGATGAACGCCGAACGGCACAGGGCGTGGTTCTGCGCGGCGTCCTGGATGTAGCCGACGTGCAGCGGCACGATCGCCACGCCCGAGGTGGCCGGGTTGGTGAGCTCGACCTGGCCGTAGGTGACGACCCGGCTGAGCTTGAGCCCGCTGCGCGGCGGCGCGATCCCCGGGTACGCCCGTCCGAAGACGGGCACCATGGTGAGCGCGCCGGCGCGCTGCGGCGGTCCGAGCCGGTAGCCGGTGGTGTCCACCCCGGCCGGCAGTGGCAGGTTCATCGCGGTCCCCCTTCCGAGGTCCGGGTCGGCAGTGTGAGGGCGTGCTCGGCGGCGGTGAGCCGGCGGCGCAGCTCGGCGCCGATCCACGCGTGCGCGGCGGGACCGTCCACATGCGACAGCATCCACAGCACGAGCGGCGCCAGGTCGTCGGTGTGCCAGAACGTGCGCCGCGGCAGCGCCGGCGCGGGCCGGCGCAGCGTCAGGTCGTCGGCGTGGCCGAACGTGGCCTGGCAGAACACGACCGGGGTGGGCACCCCGGCGCCGGGCAGGGCCGCGGTGACCCGCGCCAGGTCGCCCGGGTGGACGTTCTCGTAGCCGTCGGAAACGACCGCGACGACGTCCGGCGTGACCGGCCCCGACAGCGCGTCGAGGACGGCGGTGGCCAGGTCGGTGGCGCCGCCGGGCCGGCCTGTGCCACCGACCTGGCCGCCGCCGGCGCGCACCACGACCAGCCGCGCGCAGACCCGGTCCAGGACCCGCCGCAGCGCGGCGACCTGCGACGCGACCGCCCACTCGCGCTCGCCGTAGCCACGCATCGACGCGGAGTCGTCCAGCACCAGCGCGACCGTGCCGTCGTAGCGGGGCAGCCCGGCGACGGCGGTGCCGGTGTACCGCTCGACCGCCGGCAGCAGCTCGGCGGTGGGCCCGCCGCGCAGCAGGTGCACGAGGGTCGCGGCGAGGTCGCCCCGGTTGGTCGCGGTGACCGTCGCCGGGCGCGGCCCGGTCAGGTCGAGGTCGCCGCCGGCCGGTGGGAGCGCCACGTGCGCGGTGCCGTCGTTGCGCCGGTACAGGTCCGCCACCAGCTGCATGGTCCCGGGCCGCAGCGCGGACCGCAGCCGGCCCGGGTGCGGGCGGTCGCCGCGGCGCAGCGCGTCGGCGCAGGCTCGGGCGGTGGCCCGGCCGAGGGCGTGCTCGAGGCAGTCCTGGGCGACGCCGCGGCGGGCCCGCGCGATCTGCGCGGCGTGCGGGTGCTCCAGCAGGACGGTGAGCACGGTCCGGGTGACGTGCCGGTGGTTGGCGCGGCGCCGGCGGACGGCGAGCAGCACCGTCAGCACGTCCGCCGGTGCCAGGCCGAGCGCGAGGACCCGGGTGACGCGGGCCAGGGTGTCACGGGCGGGGTCGCCGAGCCCGGCGCGGGAGGCGAGCAGCAGCTGCAGCAGCACCCGGGCCCGCTGGGTCGCGGGCACCCCGGGGGTGAGCGCGCTCAGCGCGTAGTGCTGCGGGTCGGCGGCGTACGCCCGGGCGTGCACGGCCTCGTCGTCCCAGACGAGGGCACCGGCCCTCGGCACCCGCAGCTCGGTGGCGTGGTGCTGGAGATGGCGCGCGAACGGCACGGTCATGGTCTTCCCTCCCCCGGGCGTGGTTGCCGTCACTGTCGCACCGGGAAATTCGATGGATCGAACGCTTTTCCGTGTGCAGCCGGGCGGCGGCGGCAGGGCCTGAGGACCGTACGGAGCACTGCATATACAGCTTCGCGGCGCCGTCGACAGACGTGCGGCGGTGCACGAGACTCGGGGCGGGCGAGCTGGCGGGCGAGCGAGGCGGGAGCGGGCATGGTGGTGGCGCAGGCGCCGACGGACCGGTGGTCGGAGGTCGCGTTCAGCGGCGGCAGGTCCGGGTCCGGGCCGGCGACGTGGGGGCAGCAGGCGATCTGGGACGTGGTGCGCAACCTCGGCACCGACGCGGCCAGGTACAACGTCTCCGGCGGGATGCCGCTGCCGGCGCCGGTGCCCGTGGACCGGGTCGAGGCCGCGGTGCGGGACCTGGTGCTGCTGCACGAGTCGCTGCGCACCCGGCTGCGCACCGGCGACGACGGCCGGGTCGAGCAGGTGGTGCACACCGCCGGTGGCATCCCGGTGGTGACCCGCCCGGCGGAGCCGGACACGGTGACCGCGGCGGCGTACGCGCTGCGCGACGAGCTGCTCGCGGTGCCGTTCGACGCCGAACGGCAGTGGCCGCTGCGGGTCGGGATCGTGCACGCCGGCGGCGGCGTGCGCTACGTCGTGTTCTTCCTGTCCCACACCGCCTCCGACGGCTGGGGGCTGCGCAACCTCCTCGCCGACTTCGCCGCGCTGCTGCGTGGCCCGTTGCCGGCCCGGGACCTGCTGCAGCCGCTGGAGGAGGCCGCGTTCCAGACGTCGGAGCGGGGCCGCCGCCGCGACGCCGCCGCCCGCCGCTCGTGGCTGGACAAGCTCGGCCGGGGCCCGGCGAGCCTGTTCCCGGCGCGGGCGGGCCGCCCGCCGGCCGCGACGTTCCCCAACGCGGTGCTCAACTCCCCCGCGCTGGGCCTGGCCCTGGACCGGGCCGCGGCGACCCTGTCGGTCAGCCCGGCCGCGGTCGTGCTCGCCGCGGCGGCCGCGTCCGCCGCCCGCCTCACCGGCGTCGGCGAGGCCGTCTTCCAGGTCGTGGTCAACAACCGGTTCCTGCCCGGCATGGCCGGCGGGGTCACCACGATCGCCCAGGAGGGGCTGTTCCACCTCACGCAGACCGGCGGCGGCGACTTCCCGGACCTGGTCCGGCGCACGTTCGGCGCCGCGCTGTCGGCGCAGCGGCACGCGTACTACGACAAGCTCGCCCTGGACCGTGCGGTGGCGGCGCTGGAGCACCCCGCCGACCACTCGTGTTTCGTCAACGACCAGCGAGGGCTGATGCCGGCGCTGAACTTCGCCGCGCCGGCCCCGGCGCCGCTGCGGGAGGCGCTGGCCCGTACCCGGCTGACGTGGCCGGTGGAGCACGAGCCGCGCCGGGGGGTGTCGTTCGCCCTCGACGCGCAGGACGCGCCGGGCGCGCTGGAGCTCGCGATGACCGCCGACAGCGCGCTCATGCCCCGCGCCGACATGGAGACGTTCTTGTACACGATCGAGGACCTCGTCGTGCGGGCCGCCGGCTGAGGTGCCTCCGGTCAGACCTTGGTCAGACTTTCCACACCCAGACGTCGGCGACGTGCTCGCCGGGGCCGAACAGCTGGTCGGCGGTCTGCCGGATGGCGTCGCTGTTGCCGTGGCTGTCGGCGAGGATGACCCGGTCCGCCTTCCAGTACGCCAGGTCGGTGCGCGCCTGCGCGATCTGCTCCGGGGCGAGCACCGGCACCACCCCGTCGTTGCCGACCTGCCCCAGCAGGTTCCAGGTGGGCGGGGACGCGGGGCCGAACATGGCTTTGCGCTCCGGGTCGTTCGGGTCCGGGGCGAGGAAGTACCCACCGGCGATCTTGAAGTCGAGGCGGGCGTCGGTGGCCCAGCGCATCGCGTCGAGCCCCTCCCACCAGCCGCCGGGGATCACGACCACGGTCGCCTGCTCCGGGACGTGCTGGCGCCACACCCCGCTGCTGAAGAAGACGGGCGGGAGGGGACGGTCGTTCGCCGGCTGCGGCGTCGGGATGAGCGGCAGCAGCGCCATCGCGAGCGCGGCCGCCCACAGCCAGCGGCCCGCGACCGGCAGCGGCTCGTCGTCGCGCTCCACGGGCGGTTCGGAGGCGAACGAGCCCTCGCCGAGGGCCTCGGTCTCCTGCTCGGCCTTCTCGGGCGCGGGGGTGGCCGCCACCCCGGCGGCCTGCGGCGCGACGATGAACCGGTCGACCAGGATGGCCAGGAGCACCCCGACGAGCGGGGTGACGACGAGCGCGACCCGGGTCGGCACCACCGAGTCGAACAGCGGCAGGTCGACCAGGAACCGCCACGGGCCGTGCCAGGTGGTGTCCTCGCCCTGGTACTTCACAACGGGGCCCAGCGACAGCAGCGCGAACACGACGGCGGTGACGAACAGCGCCCGGGCGCCCCGGTGCCGCCACAGGGCGGCCGCGGCGGCCGGCAGGAGCAGCAGCAGCGGCCAGCCGAAGAACGTGTTCTCCTCGGTCGGGCCGCCGAGCTTGTCGATGCGGGTGGCGTCGCCGAGGATCGAGCGGCGGCTGAAGTTCGAGAACGAGGCGAAGTCGGCGCTGAAGCCGTGCACGAAGTCGGGCAGCCCGTGGTACGCCTGCGGGCCGGCGAACTGGTGCCACAGCGGGTACGCCATGACGGCCCCCGCGACCAGTGCGGTGACGCCGAGCGCCGGCAGGGCCGCCCGCGCCGCCGGCAGGATCTCGCGGGGGCGCAGGTACACCAGCAGGAACACCAGCAACGCGAACGCCGCGAGGAACAGGACCTCCTCGTTGATGAAGCACTGGTACACCACCAGGGCGGCGAGCACGAGGCCCTTGCGCACGGTGTCGCCGGGCTCGCGCATCCGGAACACCGCCCACAGGATCAGCGGGATCATGAACTGGCCGGCGATGTTGGGGTGCCCGGTCGTCTGCGACACCATCGCCGGGGCGAAGCCGCAGAACAGTGCGCCCAGGTAGGCTGCCGTGCGGGACCGTACGACCTCGCAGCGCAGCAGCATGAAGAACCAGGAGATCGCCGTGCCGGCGGGGGCGATGGTGCTGATGATCGCGAACGTGACCGGCGCGCCGAACAGCAGGGTCACCGGGGCGAGCGGCAGGGCGAGCCCGAGGATCGACGTGTTGGCCATCAGGTTCACGCCCAGCGGGGCGTTGAGCTGGTCGGTGAAGATCGGGGAGTCACCATGGGTGAACAGGCGCGCGGCGTGCGTCAGCACCCACTCGAAGAACACCTGGTCCTGGTTGTTGTCGGCGAGCATCCGCTGCTGCGGCGCCGCCCACAGCTGGTGGAAGAGCACGACGGAGAAGATCACGTAGCTCAGGACGACAAGCGCGTTCTTTCCGCCGATTTTCACGGATGAGACCATAGCCGCACCCACGCCCGCGGCGCACGTACTGGCCTCGGAGCATCGACGTCGATAAACTACGCCAATTCCGGATAACATGATCAGATCGTGGGACCGCCGAGCTACCGAGGAGAACGCCGTGCCGCCTGGAGGCGATCGGGATCGTCGTGCGGAGATCCTCGGTGACCAGTTGATCCAGTCGGAGGTCCTGGAGGGCCTCGCGATGGCGAAGAACCACCGGAAATGGTTCGTCTCGTTCGCCACACCCTACCTCGGCGACGACCCGATCGAGGTGAGCGCCGGCCTGGGCGACTACGCGGCGGAATGGCTGGAGCACGCGCCCCGGATGACGGTCACCGAGGCCGACCCGGACCGGCTGCTCGCGCTCAAGGAGCGCTTCTCCAGCAACCGCGAGGTCGCCATCCGCGAGCTGATGCTGCCCAGCGACATCAGCGCCGAGCACAGCGCCGCGGTGTCCTACAACGTCCTGGAGCACATCGAGGACGACCTGGGCGCGCTGCGCACCATGCGGTCCCTGGTGCGCCCGGGCGGCTACGTGGTCATCGTGGTGCCGGCGTTCCCGTTCGCGATGGGCCCGGCCGACATCGCCACCGGGCACGTGCGCCGGTACACCCGCAGGTCCATGCGGGAGGTCCTGCTCGCCGCCGACCTGCAGATCGAGCGGCTGCACTACGCCAACTCCCTCGGCCTGATCGGCTACTACGTCTCGACGTGCCTGCTGCGGCAGAAGCCGGGCCCGGGCCTGATGGTGAAGTTCTACGACTCGACGGTCGCGCCGATGACCCGCCTCGCCGAGCGGTTCGTCACCCCGCCGTTCGGCCAGTCCGTGATCGCCGTCGCCCGCCGCCCCGCCTGAAAGTTTCGCGTTTCCACGGTTCGCCCGGCCGGGTGGAGCAGAGCCACCCGTCAGGGTCGCCGGTGACGATCGGGCACCGTGTTTCGCGCCCAGCGGTGGCCGCGGCGCGGGCAGCGGTCCACGCCCCCGCCACCGCGCCGAGCCCTGCATCATTCACGGTGATCCATGTCGCGGGTATCATGGACGCGGGAGCCGCACAGCGCCGCGGACAGCCTCTGAGCTGCACCGCAGGCGTCGCCATGCACGCATTTCGCATCGACGTGACGGAGTTCCCTGTGCAACTTTCAGCCCTCGGCAAACGCCTCACCATCGGCGCCGCCGCCGTCCTGACCGCCGCCGTGGCCGCAGTCGTCGTCGCCCAGAGTCCCGCCGCCGCGCACGGCTCGGTCACCGACCCGCCGTCGCGCAACTACGGCTGCTGGGCCAGGTGGGGCACCGACCACCTGAACCCGAACATGGCCCAGACCGACCCCATGTGCGCCCAGGCCTGGCAGGCCAACCCGGACACCATGTGGAACTGGAACGGCCTCTACCGTGAGGGCGTCGGCGGCAACCACCAGGCCGTCATCCCCGACGGCCAGCTCTGCAGCGGCGGTCGCACGCAGAACGGCCGGTACGCGTCCCTGGACGCCATCGGCAACTGGGTGGCCGCGACGAAGCCGAACAACTTCACGCTGACGCTCACCGACGCTGCCCAGCACGGCGCCGACTACCTGCGCATCTACATCACCAAGCAGGGCTTCGACCCGACCACGCAGCCGCTGACGTGGGGCAGCCTGGAACTGGTCAACACCACCGGGCGGTACGCGCCGGCGCCGCAGTACCAGGCGCAGGTCAACGCCGGTTCCCGCACCGGCCGGCACGTCGTGTACACGATCTGGCAGGCCAGCCACCTGGACCAGCCGTACTACCTGTGCAGCGACGTGATCTTCACCGGCGGGAACGGCCCGACCGACAGCCCCTCCACCCCGAACACCAGCCCGTCGCCGAGCCGCAGCACCAGCCCGAGCGCGAGCCCGAGCGGCAACACCAGCGTGCCGCCCGGCGGCTGCGCGGCGTCGTACGCCAAGACCAACGAGTGGGCGGGCGGCTTCGGCGCCAACATCACCGTCACCGCCGGCGCCGGCCCGATCAACGGCTGGACCGTCAAGCTGACCTGGGCGAACGGCCAGACGATCACGTCGTACTGGAACGCCACGATCACCTCGGCCGGAGGCGTCTCGACCGCCACGAACGTCAACTACAACGGCAAGCTCGGCGCCGGGGCGTCCACGAGCTTCGGCTTCAACGGCGCCTGGACCGGCACCAACTCGGCCCCGGCGGTGAGCTGCACCGCCAGCTGACTTGCCGGCACTTCACTTTCGAGATAGCTTTTCTAAAAGCTTTTTTCGGAGGTGTACGTGCAACGCCAGGTTCTTGTCCGTAACGCCCACGTCGTGCCCGGCAGCGGTCCCGAGCTGCCGGGCACCGACGTGCTCTGCACCGACGGCGTCAGCACCGCCGTCGCCCCCGGCCTCGGCGCCCGGGCCGCGCCCGGCTGCGAGGTCATCGACGCGACCGGGCTGACCATGACCGCGGGGTTCGTCGACGCGGACCGCCACGTGTAGCAGGCGCCGCTGCGCGGCACCGGCGCCGACATGGCGATGCCCCGCTACCTCACCGAGGTCCTCGGCACCGCCCTGCACGCCATGACCCCCGCCGACGCGGCCGCGGCGACCAGGCTCGGCGCGGCGCTCGCGCTCGACGCCGGGATCATCACGGTCTTCGACTACAGCAACGCGACCCGCTCCCCCGAGCACACCGACGCCGTCGTCGAGGCGTTCGAGGCCGCCGGCATCCGCGCCGTCGTCGGCCACGGCGACCCGGCGGCGACCGCGGACGTGCGGCGGCTCGCGGCCCGCACCGGCCGGGTCACCGGCGCCCTGTCGACCCCGGCCCCGAATACGGCGACTGGGACGAGACCGTCGCGCAGCTCGCGTTCGGCCGCGAGCTCGGGCTGACCGTGTCCGCGCACGCCGGCGGCGCCAGCGTGCGCCGCCTGCACGACGAGCGCCTGCTCGGCCCGGACCTGCAGCTGGTGCACCTCAACGCGGTCACCGCCGGCGACGCGAAGCTGCTCGCGGAGACCGGCACCGCCGTGGTGGTCACGCCGACGGTCGAGGCGGTCATGGGGCACGGCGCGTCGGCGTACGGGCGGCTCACCGACGCCGGCGCCCGGCCCGCGTTCGGCGTCGACGTCGTCATCAACAACCCGCCGGACCTGTTCGAGCCGCTGCGCGACACGCTGCGCACCGGCCGGCTGGCGAGCGGGTCCGCGGCACTGCCGCCGGCCGCGGACCTGCTGCGGGCCGCCACCGCCGACGGTGCGCGGGCCGTAGGTCTCGGCGGCGTCGTCGGTACCGTCGAGGCCGGCAGACGCGCGGACCTGCTGCTGCTCGACGGGCTCGGGCACCTGACCGGCGAGCGCGCCGGGGCGGTCGTGTCGTGCCTGACGGCCACGAACGTGCGGACCGTGCTCGTCGACGGCCACGTGGTGAAGCGCGACGGCCGCCTGGTGTGACACCGCGGGGGCGGGACCGGACGACCGGCCCCGCCCCCCCTTCGTGGCGGATTTCCGTGGTGGGCCTTGGTGCTGGTTCAGAAACTGTCGGCGGTACGGATGCGGCCGCGGACCCAGGCGCCGGACTCGCTCAGCGACGACGGGTTGGTGTAGCTGCCCGCCGCGCAGGTGCCCGGCCGGAACGCGGCGCTGCTCTCGTCCGCGTCCGAGTAGGTCCAGTTCGCGTAGCTGATCTTCTTCGAGTCGAGCAGGTCCAGCCAGGCGGCGCTGCTGGCCAGGTCGACGGCGCCGCCGCCGGTGGCGCTGACCGTGCCGAACTCGGACACGAACAGCGGCAGCCGGCCCGCCGCCCGGGACACCACCGTGCGGTAGTTGTCCTTGTGCGACGCGGCGTAGAAGTGGAACGCGTACATGATGTTCGTGGCGTTCACCGGGCTCGCGACGATCTCGTTCTCGTCGGCGCCGTTGGACACGCCCAGCGACGACCAGCCGCGGGTGCCGACGATGACGACCGCGTCCGGGTCGTTCGCTCGGATCACCGGGATGACCTGGTCCGCGTAGTTCTTGATCTGCTGCCACGTGACGCCGTTGGGCTCGTTGGCGATCTCGTAGATGACGTTCTTCTTGTTCGCGTTGCGCGCCGACACGGCGGCGAAGAACGTCTTGGCCCGGTCGAGGTTGTAGTTCGGGTCGCCCGGCGTCAGGGTGTGGAAGTCGATGATCGCGTACATGCCCTTGGCCTCGGCCAGGTCCACGTACTGGTTCACCTGGTTGGTGAACGCGGACGGGTTGGTCTCGTAGCCCTGCTCCTGGACGTACATCGCGATCCGCAGCAGATCGGACTTCCAGTCGTCGGCGAGTGCGGCCACCGAGGCGGTGTTGACGCACGAGGAGAACCACTGGATGCCGTGGGTGCTCATGCCCCGCAGCTGGATCGCCTTGTTGTTCTGGTTGCAGAGGTTGACACCGCACACGTGCAGCTGCCCGTTCGCGGCCAGGGGCGTGCCGCCCGTCGGCGTGGACGGGCTCGTGGAGGCGCTGGGCGACTGGGACGGCGTCCTGCTCGGCGTCGGGCTGTTCGTGACCGTCCCCGTGCACGTCACGCCGTTGAGCGTGAACGTCGCCGGCGACGGGTTGCTGCCGGTCCACGTGCCGTTGAACCCGATGCTGGTGGACGCGCCGGTGGCGAGCGCGCCGTTGTAGTCGAGGCTGCGGGCGGTGACGGCGCTGCCGCTCTGGCTGTAGGTCGCCGACCAGCCCTGCCCGACCCGCTGCCCCGCGTCGGGGAACGTGAAGCCGAGCGTCCAACCGTTCACGGCGTCGCCGAGGTTGGTGATGGTGATGTTGCCGGTGAACCCGCCCGGCCAGGTGTTCGCCGTGTACGCGACCCGGCAGCCGCTCGCCGCGGACGCGTTGACGGCGGGCAGGACGACGATACCGGTGACCGCGAGGGCGGAGGCGGCGCCCACCGCGAGCAGACCACGTCTGTGCAAGACCTTCATGACCGGCGATCCTGGACGCCCTTTTTTCGTGACGCCAGCACAAGCCCTGTCCCGGGACACCCCCGACCTGGCCCTTTGCCCAGCTCACCACCCCTGCGCCGCGGCTGTCGGCACCACGACGCCGATGAAACGTTCATGGGCGCTACCGTTGACCCCGTGAGTGGGTTGCAGCGGTTCGAGAAGCGGCTCGAGGGCCTGGTCGAAGGCGCGTTCGCCAAGGTGTTCAAGGGTGTCGTCCACCCGGTGGAGATCCTCAACGCGATGCAGGGCGAGGCCAACGCCGGCAAGACGAGCCTGCCCGGCGGCCGCATCCTCGTGCCGAACCGCTACGTGATCGTGCTCTCTCCCGCCGACCACGACCGGCTCGCCCCGTACGCCGCCGCCCTCGCCAAGGAACTCGCCCAGTCCCAGGCCGAGTACATCGGCGAGCAGGGCTGGGCCGTCTACGGCGACATCCTGGTCGAGGTCGCCCGCGGCGAGACCCTGGAGACCGGCCTGTTCCGCGTCGACGCCCAGGTCTACACCGGCGCCGACCAACGCACCCGCCGCGGCCCCGACAGCGGCGTGCGCCTCGTCACCGACGACGGCTACGCTCACGCGGTCCAGCGCGGCTCCACCGTCATCGGCCGCGGCGAGCAGGCCGACCTGCGCCTCGCCGACACGGGCGCGTCCCGCCAGCACGCCCGCCTCGACTTCGACGGCACCCGGCTCACCCTCACCGACCTCGGCTCGGCCAACGGCTCCCGCGTCAACGGCCAGAAGGTCACCTCGGCCACCATCAACCCCGGCGACGAGATCGTCATCGGCACGACCCGCCTGTCGGTCCGCATGGAAACCCCGACCGGCCCGTTCTGACCGGCTGCGTCGCCGCCCGGCTGCGTCGCCGCCCGGCTGCGTCGCCGCCCGGCTTGGATGACGCCGGGTGACGACTTCGTACGGCGATTTGGAAGCCTGGAGTACCGTACGAGAAGCGGTGTCGCACGGAGGTCCTGGACGCCCTGCCCTCCGGTCCACCGGGCACTGCCTGTATGGATCGGCTGTGTCTGTATGGATCGGCTGTGTCTGTATGGCCCGGCGTGGCACTGGGTGGCCGGCACGGGTCCGGTCGCGGCCGCGCGGACCACCGGCAGCACGGACCACCGGCAGCGCCGCGCCGGACACGGTGCCGCGGCAGTCTCCGCGCGACGGCCGTGCTGCGCGGTCTTCGGTGACCCGCGATCTCCCGTGACGGGCAGTATTCGGTGACCGGCCGGGGTCACCTACCCGGTGGATCCCTGGTACCCGGTGGATCCCTGTGGTCAGGGGAACAGTAGGCAACCGGGTAGTGCTCGCCCCGGCCCTGCCGCGGCGCGGCTCTGCCCCCGGCCCACGGCTCTGCCCCCGGCCCACGGCTCTGCCCCCGGCCCGCGGCCTCCGCCCCTTGCCCGGGCCAAGCAGAGCCAGGCCGAACGCCAGGCCGAACGCCAGGCCGCGGTACATCCCAGCGTCTCGCAACAGGGCCTGCTGCCTGCGCGGTTCACGTGCTCCGGCTCGGGCGGCACGCTGGAAACCCATTGAGGGCTGGCCGCCAAGGTCCAGCCCGCCGCCGGGAAGGCGAAAGGCCGGCGGACCCGCCGAGAAGCTGCGGACGCCCGAAACGCCCTCTGATCGCAGAATGCCCGGGATTCCATCGAATCTGTGCTGATACGGGTCCAGTCGCGGCTGTGCGGGCCACCGGCAGCGCCGCGACGGACACAGCACCGCGGCATACTCCGCGCGACGGCCGCACTGCGCGGTCCCCGCGACACGCGGTCCCCGCGACACGCCGGGGGGTCACCTACCCGGTGGATCCCTGGTACCCGGTGGATCCCTGTGGTCAGGGGAACAGTAGGCAACCGGGTAGTGCCCGCCCCGCCCCGCCCCGCCCCGCCCCGCCCGCGGCGCTGGCCGCTGGGGGTCCAGCCCGCCTCGGGGTGCGCGGCCAGGTCGACGCCCTCCTGGAGGCCAACACCCTGCCCAACGTGCGGCTGCAGGTCATTCCGTTCAACGCGGGCGGCCAC